>DATNPS010000260.1:0-10983 GCA_036703095.1 Crinalium sp.
CAAGCCAGACCCTAGCGGCCCTACGGTGGTTGACAAAAACAGTGCTTTCAATGTGCTGCGATCGCCCCTCTAACCAGTCAGACACTATTATTTCATAGCGATCGCCGCGTCGGTTGGGATATCAAAAAAACAAGGGGGTACAGGGGCAAAGCCCCCAGCCAGAAGTTTTACCCCTGCATCTTCACCCTTTACCGATACAACTCTCCTGCAAGCCAATGGGTCGAAGTCAGGGCTTACGACAAATTGTCAGGTAATTGGCCTTGAGTCGGTGAGCCGTTGGGCAACTGGTCGGCAGCTTTGGGCAAATCGGGGAGGCTGGCGATCGTTCCTTCGGGTAGCCCCCGGATGCGGTTCAGTTGTCCCAATGCCCAGCGCGCGGTTTCCTGCACTTCTGAGTCAGGATCGCTAGCGGCATGGGCTAAAAGCTGGCTTACCTGCGAAATCTGGTCGTAAATGCGAGTCACGTCTCGAATCGCATTCTTGCGCACATCGGAGCTACGGTCTTGCAGCGAAATCAACAAGGCCCGATTCATTGGTTTCAACGTGCGGATGCCAATTTCAGAAATGGCCGCCAGAATCAAACTGCGCTGAGTCGAATCCGAATCCATCATCAAATCAACGAGAGGCTGGATGGCTTCAGAATTGCCATGCTGGCCTAAATCCCAGATAGCTTTGCGTCGCTTGCCGGGGTCGGGATGGTGTAAGTCTCGAACCAGTTCGTCAGCAATATTGACCTTCGGGAGACGCGTGGTTTCGGATAAGAGCGTTGTTTCCGATGGTTTAGTTGAATAATCGGTATGGCTGCCGGAGTCTTTGTCTAACACCAGCGAGCTTGAGGTTACGCTAGAGCCATTGGTGTAAGACGGTTTAACGGGTTCAGGCGTCGGCGTCAATGGTTGGTCGGGTGTGGGACGAACGGGTGGCTTTTTGATCGACAGGCCCTTCTTATTCGATCGCCGCAGTTCATACAGAAAGACCCCCGCTAGCGTAGAGGCGGCCAGCAGTAAAACTAACGTCCACCACAGCCATCCCTTACGGGGCGCATTCGTTTCAGCATTGGCGGCTTCGGGTGCTGGAGATTCATTGGCAGCCGTAGCCTCTGTCTTTTCAGAATCAGCCGCATTGGTAGAGCTGTCATCTGCCGGAGCCTTGTTGGCGATCGCCTGTTCTATGCGCTCAAACGTACTGGCCTTCACCTGCCCATCTACAGGCAGACCCATCTTCTTTTGGAAGTCAGAAACGGCTACCTGAGTGCGATCGCCAAAAAAGCCATCCACCGGGCCATCGTAGTATCCCAACTGCTTCAGAAGCGTTTGCACTTCTGCTACCTTTGCCCCTTGATCGTCTAGCTTTAATACGCCCTGCGAGTCGGCTGGTGTCGGTTTAGGCGTAGCAGCAGACGGTTGGGCAGCGGGCGGGGCCTGGGCGATCGCGATGGAGGTGGGGTGAATCGTATCCCTGGCAAGAGATGAGGGGGACGTTAGGGTGTCATTCACCAGGAGGGGGCTGGGTTCTCGCTCGACGGCAGATCCGAAGGCTGGCCGCACCGTCAGAACAGGTGCAAGACCACAGCAAGTCACAAAAGTAACCAACAGTACTTTAGAGCGATGGGACATGGCAATTCGAGTTGAAGTTCGAAGATTTGACCCGGACTGGTAGATTGACAGGTGAACTCAAACTAGCTCAATCCTAACGAGTGCTTGTTTAGATGCTCGTATGAAGGTTAGGACATATCTAAAAAATTTGTATCGGAATAAAAAATCCGTCGAAATTTCCTCAAATGTATATACCCTCATACAGTCTGAGACGGCCTGCTTCCTGATGGTTATTAGTTAACTTAGAGAATAACAAACCAGGGATACTAATCACCCAGTCAATACTCCTACACCCTTACTTATGAATCGGTTGACCTGGGATCACGGGTGAATTAAAACCAAATTTTTAATTTTGAAAAGTGCAGCTCCGCCACACTTTCCGAAATTAGATTTCCAGTTTTATTAAATCCACGATCCTGAGCGTTTAATCTAAACGATGGAAGATCCGCCCTTTAGAATGCGTGCTGTGTCTATCGAGGTTATGTTTAAATGTTTCAACCTGCTTACGTTACTTCGAACATTTTAACCTCCAGGTTGGAACAGTTTTACTCCAAAAGAGAGAGTATCGATGGCGGCATTTCTCATTTTGAAACGGATTGCGGATCTAGCACGCCCGTCCGTCGCGCCAGACCCGCACTTGGTAAAATCGGTGACTTCGGCTAAAAATCACAAAACGTGGCAAAATGCCTTGTCAAAAAACATTTCGTTGTGTGATTAACGTGAGCCTCCAACAAGGGGGGTAGTAGTGCAGCGCACTACTACCCCCCTTGGGAAAACGAAAAGAAAACACGTTTTCTTAGGAATTCGATGAGCGGGCTTTTGGAGGTGTCGCACGACACCTCCAAAAGCCCGATATGGTGTGCGCCTCGCGTATGCCATATCGGGCGATCGAATTCACCTGTGATTGGGATGATGTATTGAGTGATGACTACTGATCCGAAAGACGGTTAATCCCTGACAAAATCTGTGGCGTTGAGGAAGTAGAGAGTTTGTCAGTCAGAGTATCAGTCAGTGCGAAAGGTTCCGAAACAGTTTCGGAATCTTTAGAGGAAAATAGCTTGATTTTTTCCAGCAGGACTTCGCGCTGATTGATTAAGTAAATGCTGACTAATGTCAAACCAACACCTGTCCATTGAATGGGAGTTAATACTTCAGATAGAAATAAATTGCCAAACAATAATGCAAATACAGGCGTTAAAAATGTGAGGGAAATCAGGCTCGTTAAGTTTCCGCTGGCGGCGAAATAGAAGAACAGCCCATAGGCGATCGCACTTCCAAAAATGGTGGAATACGCCAACGACATCCAATCTGACCCAACTAGATTAATCCATTGATCGGATTCCCATAAGCCAGACCAGGCAAAGAGTGGCAGGCCACCCAATACCATGTGCCACCCGGTAGCCGTCACGGGATCAGCATAGCGAGACACATATCGCACCAGCACCGTACCCACAGCCATTGAAAGTGCCGCCAGCAGCATTAACCACTCGCCACTTTGAAACAGCGATTCGATCAGGTTTGTACCCATTTGATCGGTGAAGGCCGTGAATTGGCCGTGCAGCAAGTTCAGAATCCAGGCGTCAGGCAAACCAATCAGGCTAATCCCTAAAATGCCGAACGCTAGCCCCAGCCAGCCCCAAAGCCCAATCTGCTCGCCAAACAAAAAACGCGCCATCAGGGCTACGGCGAGCGGCTGGGAATCGATCATGACTGAGCCAAGTCCTGCTCCTGTTCTTGCTAGCCCTTCTGCCAGGAACCCTTGAAACAGAGTGCCATCCACCAGCGCAAACCCAGCGATCCACAGCCAAGCCAGCCAGCCTTTCGGTTGGGGTCGTCCCATCCACAGTCCGACTAGGAGGATGAGAAATCCAGCCGGAACCAGACGCACCCCAGCCATAAACATGGGCGTGGTATGGGGCATGACGCCTTTCATTGCCACCATCGCCGTTCCCCACAGAAAGAAGGGCGAAATTAATAGCAGTGGCGTAACGGGTAGCCGGGACTCGGTAAGCTTCAGATGCATTGGGGCTTGTCCACGCGTTGTTACTGATTCTAAGTCAATTTATAAGTTATGTTAACTTGAATTCGAGGGGCGGGTGGGCCGTGTTCAGCAATTCTCACTCAGTATGCAAAGCGGTGGTTGTGCAAACTTGTCGCAGGTGAGTTTGCACAGCCACCGATTGTGGGTTTGGTTCACCCGTCGAGCGCGCCAAACCTACGATAAACCCACGATCGCTTTCAAAAATGAGAATTATTGGGTCGTGCGTCTCTTTACTCTAAAAATGCTCTAAATAAGGCACACTAGAATTTAGCTGCATTGGCAAGCTTCATTCACAATTCTTTATATAGTAGTCACGGACATCTCATGATTTGGCCTTTTAAGCCACGATTTCGTAAACAAATTGCTCGGATTGAAATCACAGGCGTTATTGGAGCAGCGGCCCGGAAGCGCGTTTTAGCGGCCTTAAAGACAATTGAAGAAAGAAAGTTTCCAGCCCTGCTCTTGCGAATCGATAGCCCCGGCGGTACGGTCGGCGATTCGCAGGAAATCTATAGTGCGCTGAAGCGTTTAGGCGACAAGATTAAAATCGTTGCCAGTTTCGGAAATATTTCGGCGTCGGGTGGTGTTTACATCGGCATGGGAGCCGACCACATTGTGGCGAATCCCGGCACGATTACCGGCAGCATCGGCGTGATCTTGCGAGGAAACAATCTGGAACGCCTGCTAGACCGGATTGGTGTTTCGTTTAAGGTGATTAAATCTGGCCCCTACAAAGACATTCTGGCGTTTGACCGGGAACTGACCGACCCCGAAAAACACATCCTGCAAGAGCTGATTGACGTCAGCTATAGCCAGTTTGTGCAAACGGTGGCCGATGCCAGAAAACTCTCGGTCGAGACGGTCAGAAGCTTTGCCGATGGGCGAATTTTTACCGGACAGCAAGCGCTGGAGTTGGGCGTCGTCGATCGCCTGGGTACTGAGGAAGATGCTCGTCGCTGGGCCGCTGAATTGGCGGGTCTTGATCCAGAGAAGACAGAATGCTTTACGCTGGAGGAGAAAAAACCGCTGTTAAACCGTTTTTTACCGGGGGGCGATCGCCTTCAAAATAAACTATCCACGACGACAGATTGGCTAGAATTTGAACTATCGACTAGTGGAGTACCACTCTGGCTCTACCGATAATGGTGGCGCAATGTTAGGGTATTGGTTCAGATGGTAGGGAACCATGATTGAAATCAGCTAGCGGCAGACGGCTACTAGCGGACTGTTAAACCGGGAGGACTTTACGTGGGTTGGCGAGTGCGGGCGATTCGAGGGGCAACAACGGTGTCAGAAAATTCGGTGGAGGCTATTCGCGAGGCGGTTGCAGAACTGCTTGACGAACTAGAAAGCCGAAACCAGCTTGATCCCAATGACATCATTAGTGCCACATTCTCTGTTACCCGCGACCTGGATGCCATTTTTCCAGCGGCGATCGCCCGCGAGCGTCCCAACTGGCAAAATGTGCCGCTGCTCGATGTGCAGCAGATGCATGTAGAAGGTAGCTTAGAACGCTGCATCCGCTTTCTGATTCACATCAACGCTGACCCCCTGATGGATATTCATCATCCGTATCTGCGCCATGCCAAGAACCTGCGACCCGACTGGAGTATGGCTCCCGTTTCACTACCGTCTTAGGATCACGAATTTAATAAAACCCGGAATTTAATTTTTAAAGCGTGGCTCTGCCACGCTTTAAAAATTAAAAATTTGTTTTTCTAGCTGTAGCCAACCCTATTAGGACGGGGTGCAGGAGTGAAACCCCTGGCTGAGGGCAAAGCTTACTCCCCCTTGGTTGTTCAATGTTTTAAAGGATGAGGCGACAGCTATAATTCATTCCTGATCCTTAACTGTTTCGCTGCACAGTTACCACCTGTTAGTTACCACCTGTAAAGACATTGGTGAGGTTCAGATCAGAGGTGAGACTGGGCGCGTCTCTCATTTGAACGTCATCAACCTATTTACAGTGGACATGGGTTATGGAACTGTTGATCGACAAGCTTGAGTCTGAGATCGGGATAATTTTGATTGTCACGGATGGCGATCGCCTCTGCGCTCTGGACTATGCCGACTATGAAGAGCGCATGACGTCCTTGTTGAGAACTCGCTACGGACAGTTCTATCTCAAGGAAATGTCTAACCCCAATGGGATGAGCAGCTTGCTGCAAGCTTATCTGGATGGTGAGATTGCTGCAATTGATACGATCCTGGTGAATCCTGGCGGTACTTCGTTTCAGCGACAGGTTTGGGCCACGTTACGCACCATTCCTCCTGGTAAGACGGCATCGTATGGTGAATTGGCGCAACGATTGGGGAAGCCTACGGCGTATCGGGCGGTAGGTATGGCTAATTCCCTTAACCCAGTTTCAATTGTGATTCCCTGCCATCGGGTGATTGGAGCCAAGGCTCATCTGACGGGCTACGCGGGTGGGTTAGAGCGGAAACGTTGGTTGTTGCAACATGAGGGTGTTGATCTGGAGAGATTGAGCGATCGCTCAAAACAACCATCTACACTAATATGAATTCTCAGATGACTCGTCTATGCCCAGGAAAATTCGAGAGTTGAAAGCTCAGATTGCGCGCGAAGGGTTCGTGTATCTACCAAAGCGAGGCAAGGGCAGTCATGAGCGTTGGCAACATCCTTTGTTGAGGCAAACGCTCACAATCCCAGGTAAAGATGGGGATGACGTGCCACTTTATTTAGAAAAGCAATTAGCAAAGCTGCTCAGTATACTGAAAGAGCTAAGGCAGGATGAAGACTCATGAACCGATACAGCATGATTGTTCAATGGTCTGATGAAGATCAGCTTTTCCTGGTCACGATTCCAGAATTTTCTGATTTGGTTGTGATGCCCTGTACGCACGGTAAGACCCGTGAGGAAGCCATTCACAACGGTGAAGATGTGATCGAGATGTACTTAGAGGCGTGGCAATCAGAGGGCCAATCCATTCCTGAACCCAGGACATTGCAAGTTGCTTAGGATCATGGATAAATTAAAACCAAATTTTTAATTTTGAAACGTGCGGCTCAGCCGCACGTTTCAAAATTAAGTTTCGGGTTTTATTAAATCCACGAATCTTTAGGATCACGGATTAAATAGAACCCAAAGGATTATGGGGGCTTTGCCCCCAGCCAGGGGTTTCACCCCTGCACCCCGTCCTATTTAGGTGGACAGCGATCGCCCTTTCCCCGACAACACACATACTCCCCGGTAAAACAGGTATAGCGCCACCATTTGAATCAGGTGATACAGGTCGTTGGTGCTGAAGCCATTCGCCAACGTGAACTGAATAGACAGCACACTCGCCGCAATGCCAGAAACAATCACTCCTGCAATGACCCAGATCGCGCTCAAGCCTTGATGATCTAGACCGAGAGCCTGGGTTTTTGGAGAGTGCGTTAACAACAGTTCTGGATCAGAGTAGAAGTCTGGTTTCTTCGCTTCAGATTTAGTGCCACGCCGATAGACTACCAGTTGCAGCAGCAGCACAAGCAGCATAGCCGAGAGGTAATCGACTACTACGGCGGTAAAACTGGTATCGATCGCAATCCAGCCCAGGTAAAGCGCCAATTTTAGACCGATCGCCCCCAACCACCAGGGGTGTAACCGACGCCCAACAGCACTCACTACCGTTGCCCACAGCATCAAACTACTGGCGAGGCTGAGCGCAACCATCACCGTTTTCCACAGTACCAGACCCGTTGTGTTAGCCAAATACAGTAGAAATCCGTGACAGGTGCCCCCAACGGCAGCCGCTACAGCCGTTGCCACAAACGCTATCGCCCATAGCCGAACTGCAAATGGATGAGCGACAGGACGCATCCACAGCAGCGCGATCGCAAACCCAACCGACTCAAGGGCGATCGCATAATCCGTCAACATTGTAATGGGCTGCGTGATGATCATTAAGCTGAGCGCAAGTCAGAGTGGGGAGTGGCATAGCATTCTGCCCTATGCCACGTCCTACCTGATCTTACCCTTGGCGCTAGGGTCTGCGACCATGCCCACGACCATTACCGGGAGTCCGTCCGGTTTCGTCGTTGCTGCCTCCGTGCGGATGGGAATTGCCGGGATCACAACCTTCCGCGCCATTGCCGATGCCCTGGTTGCAGTGACGACGGCGACCCCCGTTATCGTTATTGTCGTGATCATCTTCGTGGTCATATTCCAGGTCGTCATCATCGCTGTAGCGATCGTCGTACTGATAGCCGTTGTCGTTAATTAGCACGATCGCTCCCCGCGAAACGCCCACTTCGCGATAGGTGATAATCTGGCGTCTGACTTCATACACGTCAACTCGGCTGGAATCCAGGCTGATGATCTGCACCAGCGTTCCGGGCAGGGTGGTAATCGCGCGAGCCAAACTGCTGCTAAAGACGGAGATAGTGCGGTTCACTACCGAGAAGGAACCCGTTCTAAAGGAACTGGTATAGACGCAGTTGCGCGATGGGGCGGGCAAGCCTTGAACGCTAAATAAGCTGGTGTTGATGTTTTGCGTGCTGCTCAGGAAGGTGACGCGGGTCTGGCTGAGCTGACTGCCGCTGACGCGAGTGAAGTAGTCGTATACGCTGCTGCCTGAATCAATGCTGCCGTTCTGGTCGGCGTCGATGCCGTATACCGTGCGCACGGTGCCGTAGGAATTGGCCTGGCTGGGGAGAATCAGGGTTACGGCTGAATTATCGCTGAGCAGTTCGAATTCGCTATAGCCGACCAATACGTTTTGTGGGGTGAACAGGCGCACGACGACGCGATCGCCTGCATTGAGTCCTTGAATAAACCGTGCTCGCTGGTTCATCCGATAGCGGAAATCGCCGACAAAGCGTTCTTGCAGATAGACATTCGAACGACGAGATTTGAGCGACACGCGGGCGATCACTTCCGGCAGTGTTACCTGCGGTTGGCGAATGGCAAGGCTAAACTGACCTGCCTGGGGATTGCGATCGCGCGGTGGGGTAACAACCGTTGTGGAGGGGCGTGATGCGGTTGTTGTTGTCGTCGTGGTGTTGGTGATCGCGGTGATGTCCGTGCTGGAAGTGGTGCGGGCGATCGCATTGTAATATTGCACTTCCTGCCATTCAACAGATTGATCGCGTCGTCCGCTGCGCTGGTCGTAGCGCAGTTGCACGACTGTCTTCAGTTGTGTATTTGCCAGGCTCACGCCATCATCCAATTCGCGTTGCAAATCGCTGACTAAAATGACTTCTGGAGGCAAGACAAAACGACCCTGGTCATTGGTAATCAGACGCGCACCAGTGTTGGTGTAAATTTCTTTCCAGTCTCCGTTGACCCATGCAAACACTTGATAAACCGCATTAGCATAAGTCGTTTCGGGCTTGTTCAATAAATCAAGCTGCATGACTAACGCTGTGATCTCTTGTCGAGCGTTGATCAGTCGAGCGACATGCAGTACTCCATCCCAATCTTGCTGACGCTGGCTGATTTGTAGCGGTGCAGGGGTTGCCGTCACAAATGGGCTATGTGCTCCAATCAGCAGCGTTGATGCCATCAAAACGACTGAAGCCTTTTTCCAGATTGAAGTCTGCTTGCTAAAAACACGTCTAGGGTTTTTCATGGGTAATCCGTTCTTAAATGCAATGGGGTGAATGGACAACAATCGATGGCTCGGCAGACACCCTGAATGTATCTCCTGTAACCAACCGTAGTTCTCCTGAGATGGACAGGTGGGATTGGGTATAAGTTCCGTGTTGGATAAAGTTAGGTTGGACTACGTTTTGTAGGTTTTTGTAATGCTTAGGGCGATCGGATAAAGATGACTGAAAAGGTTTGCTGGCGAAGATTTGCAGAGAGTCCAGCATCTTCAAGAGATAGTTACTCAATTGCGGGAAGGAATGTAGCGATCGCCACGATGGCATTTAACCTTTACATAAAAAACGCAGAGGTAGCCCTCCGCGTTTTCATAATCTTCATATTCGGTCGTCAGGGGTGCAACCGTCGAGATGACGGTGTTACGGTTCGGCATATTCCGGGTGTTTGGCTCTGGTATGAGTGCGGCGACGGGGAGCGGGCATCTCAACCGGGGCAGACCCCGCAGGCAGTTGATGGTTATTAGAAGCTGGATGGCTGGACGCTTTGCTGTGGTTCAGGCTTTGCAGACCATCCAACAGGGCACTGCGCAGGATGGGATCGGTTTCGCGGTTCAGCATGAGATGGAAGCAATCGGCCAGGTGGGCTTTAGCGGTGTCTCTGGGGGTTAACCCCTGGGCCAGTCGCGTATCCTGCGCTGAAGCGGCGCGTTCGGTCTGCAAGATCCACTGGGTAGCCTGACGAATGGCGATGAGTCGCTTGAGCGGGTCGGTGTCGGTCAGGTTATTCAGCATTTGGTCAAAGCTGGTCGCGGCAGGGCGATCGCTCGTCTGGTTTAACCCTCGCCAGATCAGGAACAGCAGCGCGCCCATCGTGGCCGCACCTTGCAGAATGATTCCGGTGGCTAGCCAGGGGCTATTGGAGTCTGACCAGATGGCGATCGCCATGTAGGTACTCAATGCCGCGAGGACTCCACTGCCGATCGTGACAGTCAGCTTTTGATCAACGGCATTCCACCATTTGCGCCAGGAGCGAGACGAGATGCGCCAGCGTCGGCGTTGCGTTTGATAAGCCACCCACATCATGCCTGACCCGGTTAGCAGCGACAGCACGATCGCCGGATTTACCAGCAGCAAGATGGCAAATCCACCCGCCCCCCACAGCCAGAGCTTTGAGCCTTTGAAGGTTTCCAGCCACAGGGTTTCCAATGCCTTCCGATTCAATAACGAAGAGGAGGTGGTTTGGATGGAGTTGACCCGTTGCCGCTGTAGGGACGCCTGCGCCACGATACTTACCTGCTTTAAAGTCAAAATTGAACGTCGCTTTTAGATTCACTAAATTTACCAAATATAGCGCTCCTACAGGGTTGGCGATCGCAAGATTCAGGAGTTGTAGCTGTAGCCACATCGATCAGGAGATTAGAAACCAAAAGGGGAGTGGGGGCGTTGCCCCCAGCCAGGGGTTCCACCCCTGCACCCCGTCCTAACTAACCCTTTGATTGCTATAGCGCTCCTACAGGGTTGGCGATTGCAAGATTCAGGAGTTGTAGTTGTGGCCACATCGATCAGGAGATTGGAAACCAAAAGGGGAGTGGGGGCGTTGCCCCCAGCAGGGGTTCCACCCCTGCACCCCGTCTTAATTCAGACGGCTTCTACGTCGTCAACACACCAAGAGAAGCTTAAGACTGGCCGAGTCTTGCGACGGATGTGGGATAGTCAATGATCTGAAACTGTATAGAACGTCGCAGGATCGTGGGAGGAACGTATGGATGTCAAAGCAGCGATCGCCTTTGAAGCAGGCA
>DATNPS010000566.1:0-2534 GCA_036703095.1 Crinalium sp.
ATTTCTCGATTAACGCGGCGGGGCATATTACCGTGTCTCCTCAAGGCGATCGCGGCGGTTCACTCGATTTGTTTGAGTTGGTGAATGCCCTGAAACAGCGCAATCTGGGTCTACCGCTGCTGATTCGATTTTCCGACATTCTGGAAGACCGGATTGAACGATTGAACGCTTGTTTTGCCAGAGCGATCGCTCGCTACAACTATCCCGGGGTCTATCGCGGCGTGTTTCCCGTCAAGTGCAACCAGCAGCGTCACCTGATTGAAGACTTGGTGCGATTTGGCAAACCCTACAACTTTGGCCTGGAAGCCGGGTCTAAACCCGAACTGATGATTGCGTTGGCCACTCTAAATACTCCAGATGCGCTGTTAATTTGCAACGGCTACAAGGATCAGGAATATATTGAAACGGCCATTCTGGCGCAACGGCTCGGTCAAACCCCCATCATTGTGCTGGAGCAGATCGAAGAGGTAGAACTGGCGATCGAAGCTAGTCAGCGCTTGGGAATTCAACCTGTTTTGGGCGTGCGGGCTAAACTGAGCGCCAAAGGGATTGGGCGTTGGGGCACCTCGGCAGGCGATCGCGCCAAATTTGGCTTAACCGTCCCAGAAATTATTCAGGTGGTCGAGCGGCTGCGGTCGGCGAATATGCTGAACTGCCTGCAACTGTTGCACTACCACATTGGCTCTCAAATCTCGTCGATCGCGGTGATTAAGGATGCGATTCGAGAAGCTAGCCAGATTTATGTGGAACTGGCCGGACTGGGAGCCAACATGCGCTATCTGGATGTGGGCGGAGGCTTGGGCGTCGATTATGACGGCTCCAAAACCAATTTCTATGCCTCCAAAAACTACAACATGCAGAACTATGCCAGTGATGTAGTGGCCGAGATCAAGGAAACCTGCGAAGAAAAAAGCTTACCTGTGCCCACACTGATTAGTGAAAGTGGACGGGCGATCGCCGCTCACCAGTCGGTTCTAGTATTCGATGTGCTGGGCACCAGCGATGTCAGCATCGAACCCCCTGAACCGTTGCAGGAAAAGGAACACTTGATTATTCGCAATCTGTACGAGACGTACCAGTCCATCACAGCAGATAACTATCAGGAGGCGTACCACGACGCGACGCAGTTCAAGGAGGAGGCCATCAGTCTGTTCGGCTTTGGCTACCTCAGCCTGACGGAACGCGCCAGGGCTGAACGGCTTTACTGGGCCTGCTGCGGCAAGATCTTGAAAATCGCCCGTCAGCAGGACTATGTGCCCGACGATCTGGAAGATCTGGAAAAGATCATGGCCTCGATCTACTACATCAACCTATCGGTGTTTCAATCGGCTCCCGATAGTTGGGCGATCGACCAACTGTTTCCCATCATGCCCATTCACCGCTTGGGTGAAGAACCAACTCAGCGTGCGACGCTGGCTGACCTCACCTGCGATAGCGATGGCAAGATTGACCAGTTCATCGACCTGCGCGATGTGAAATACGTCCTGGAACTGCATTCGCTCAATACAGATGCCAAAACGGATGACTATGAGCCGTATTACCTGGGGCTATTTCTGGGTGGAGCGTATCAAGAGATTATGGGCAATTTGCACAACCTCTTTGGCGATACCAATGCGGTTCACATCAAGCTGACCCCCACGGGCTATCAAATTGAGCATGTGGTGAAAGGCGACACGATGCGCGAGGTGCTGGGCTATGTACAGTACGACACTGAAGACCTGATTGAAAACATTCGTCGCAAATCAGAACAAGCCCTGCAAGACAAGCGCATTACCATTCAGGAATCGCAATTGCTGATGGAGAACTACGAGCGATCGCTCAGTCGCTATACGTACCTGGCTCCCTAACCTAACTTTCTAAAAAAGGACTCCGCGCACTGCGCGGAGTCCTTTTTTAGAAAGCCTAACTATACGTGAATTCGACGAATGCGCAAAAACTTGTCCCGCGCGTCGCGCGGGACAAGTTTTTGAGCCATTTCAGCTGCACGTCGCGCGGCTGAAATGGCGCTATCGAATTCACGTTAACTATCTATGCTGCTTCCCAAAGCTGGCGAATTTTATCGGGTAAAAACTCGGCTACCTCTTTCACCCGCTCTGCCGACAGTTCATCCTTCGTTGCAGAGAACACCCCTTTGATCGCCGTTTCGGGTGATACATCAGGCTGCAACCCTGCTTCCTGGCGCACGCGGAACAGGAACGTATCTGACTTGATAACCAGCGGCGGACGCACTCGGCTAAGGAAATGAACGATGGGGTTGGTATCCGTCCACAAATCGGCAATTTCATTCTTGACCGCTTTCTGGTCATGATCCTCCGCTGCCATTTCGTGCAGCTCTGACTCAACCCGGTCAGCGGCCTCATTCGTCATCATGTCGCGCATGGTGCGGAACACGACTTCCGTAATGTCTCTGGCGTCAAAGATATCGGCTAGGTTGCCCTTGAGCATGACCTTTTCTAAGAAGGCCATATCTTTGGTGGCGATCGGTACCGAAGGGCCGTGTCGCAATGCTTCCGGTGGATGTTCCTCCATCTTTT
>DATNPS010000270.1:0-12555 GCA_036703095.1 Crinalium sp.
CCAGTTGACCGAAACAGAGATCATCGCACGTCAGAATTTTGGAGTCACCAAAAATGGACATGAGCCTGATTCAGGTAAGACCGCTTCTGCTCCGCTAATTGAGACACTCGGCTATCCACCTCTGCCTTTTCCATGATCAGCGGGTTCCCGGTGGCGATCGCTTTCACTTCGGCATACGTCAATGCGGCTTCTACCACATCCTCCATCGTCCGGATCTCGCTATTGCCTGCCATCACCTGCGAGATAAATTTCTTCTTCGTTTCGAGGGTTTGCCACATATACGAGTCGAAGCTTGGTCGCCCATCTCTTCCTTGGGTCACATAACGACGAATCTCAACTTCTGGGTTCTCGTTGCCCTGCCTGAGAATTCTGCCGTCGCGTTGCTCCACCTGATCCGGTCGCCACGGCACAGTCAGGTGAGCCTCTAACCCCAACTTCTTTTGTCCGTTGAAACCTGTCTCTAGCTGAGAGCCGGAAACGAGCACCCGCAGTTTGCCAGCATTAAATTTCTGCTGCATCTCCAGCTTTTGAGCGTCGGTCTTGAACTCCTGAGCAAACGCGATCTCTTCAAGAGGCACACCCTTGGCTACCAACCCGTTCTTGATGTAGTTATAGACCGTGAAATGCTTCTCTACATTGATTTGCTTGCTTTTCTTGAAATTCCCTTAACGGCAGGTTCGCTATGCGAAAGCAAGCCCCTTTGCCAGAAGCAAATGGGGATTGCTTCATGCTGCGATCGCCCAATGGCTGGGTAGCCGTGCTGTAGAACCTGTTCTGGCTTGTCCTCCACTAATGACTGTTAGTAGTGGGCAATCGCCTATCTCCTCAATCGCGTCCGAAGATACAAAGACTTTGTTCTCTCGGATAACCAAGAAATGACAACAGACGATCAGGTGGCTGTGCCCCGCTCCATAAGAGTCTGATTCACGTAGGGCTTGCTGAAAAAGTATTTCACGAGTTTTCAGAAGGCTGACGGTTCAATTCTAAGACTTGCTAAACCTTAAGCAACTATTAGGAAATGTTGAGGATCGCACCAGTGCCACTGCCATCGATTGAATCGAAGCAATCGCTGAGACAGGACAATGCCCAAAAAGACAAAAAGAAACTGCCGGAGCAAGTAATCCAGATTCATCACCAAAAACGTCATGGCAATCGCGGTTTTTGCAGTTGAAGCGAGTTTTGTCATGACACGAGTTCAACTAAAGCGACGATTGCTCACGCCAAACTTGCCCTCTACCTGGTTGAGAATTGCGGCATCTACTTGAGCTTGCTTTTGGATTTGGGGTTGTTCGCTCTGTTTAGATCTGTTTAACGGTTTTCCACTCAAACAAATGCCTCACTCTCAGCAATACTTCCAGTTGGTGCGGGGGCGGTAGAGTTGGTCAACGTGAACCGAAGCAGGATAGTGATCAAACCGTTGCTTGAAACGCTCAATGCAACGCTGATGCTGCTGATACATCCACTGCTGTTGTCGAAACAACTCGCCAATGACGAATAATTTACGGCACAGTGATTTGTCCAGTTTTGCCAGGTTGGTGCTTGTGAGCCAACCGGGGAGGGGTGTTAGGTTATCATTGGCTGCTTGCTTATATGCTTTTGAGAACAGGAGGTCGTCGATCGCCCCAGGGTGCAGCAGTTTCAAAGGCAGCAGAAGCTTTGAGAACAAGCGGATCATCAAGATGGCGACCCGTAATTTGAAGTCCAACAGGTAGTCCATCTGCTGTCCACCCTGCGGGAATACTGGCAGCGGGTTGTCCAGTCAAATTCATCGGGAAGGTGAAGCATAGCCAATCGGTACGCCGTACCCGTTTTTCATCAATGCGATCGGGGCCGACTGGAATGCCCAATGGAAAGGGGGGAACACTGAGAGTGGGAGTCAGCAGCAGATCGTACTGTCGCATAAATCTCCACATCACATTACAGACAGCTTTGCGAATCATGTTGGCGTTGGTAAAGTCTTCGGCTGTCCAGGGTTTAGAGAGAAAATCGCGTAGATAGGGAGTCATCTGATTTCCCAGTTTATCTGCCATTGCTCGCATTCCCGCTAAATCACTTTCCATTGCAATGATGGCCGCAAACGCATCAGCCGGATCATCCCAACCCGGATGGGCTTCTTCGACGATACATCCCAGATCTTGCTCAAATACCCGAACAGCTTGTTCAACAATCTGACGCACTTGGGGATTAACAGCGGCATATCCCCAATCTGGACTGTAGGCAATCTTCAAGCCTTTCAGATCACCTTTAAGAGTTTCCATCCAGTCAAAGTTAGCAGGGGGAAGGCTGTGGCGATCGCGATCATCAGGTCCAGCAATTACGGAAAGCATGAGAGCGCTATCAGCAACAGTACGGCTGACGGGGCCAATATGCTCGATCGACTCCCAACTAGATACCCCTGGATAACGCTCGTCACGGCAGCCTGGATAGGCAGGGACGCGACCCATGGAGGCTTTGATGCCATACACTCCACAAAAACTCGCTGGAATCCGGATCGACCCCCCTCCATCACTGGCGATCGCAAAGGGACACATCCCCGCAGCAACGGCAACCGTTGAGCCACCGCTAGAACCACCGGGAGTCATGTCTAAATTCCAGGGATTGCGGGTTGCCCCAAAGACAGGATTATCGGTTACAGCTACATAACCAAATTCTGGCACATTGGTTTTGCCTAGAATAATTGCACCTGCTGCTTTGAGCCGTTCGACAACGACATCATCTTCATCAGGAATAAAGTTTTCGTAGGCTTTAGACCCGGAGACGGTACGAATTCCTTTTGTACAGACCAAATCCTTAATGGCTACCGGAACACCCGCTAATTCGCCGACTGGATTGCCTGCCATGATGTCTGCTTCAATCCGCTTTGCCTCCTGTCGTGCCAGATCAGGGGTTGGGGTGCAAAAGGCATTGAGCATGGGATCAAGCTTTTCCATGCGATCGAGTGCTGCGTCAATCACCTCAACCGCAGATAATTCCTTAGATCGAATGCGTCTGGCAAGGGTAACGGCATCCATCTGGCAAATTTCATCAGAAGACATGGCAAACCTCTCTGCGATCGCAGGTGTGTAGGATGTAGGGTGTAGGGGATGAATTTACACCCCTAGATGTTGGTGGATTAGGGCGTTATCAAAACTCAACTGGTTAGCATTGAGATGATCGACCAGTTCGCCTTTGACCATGATGTGAACGTGTTGAGCGACCGCCTTCACCACTTCCAGGTTTTGTTCGACGAGGATAATGGTCGTGCCCATCAAGCGATTAATTTCTTTCAGCTTTTCAACGATTTCTAGAACAATATTGGGCTGAATGCCATCTGACGGCTCATCTAAGAGCAGAATTTTGGGACGCGCAACCAGCGCACGGGCGATCGCTAACTGTTGCTGTTGTCCACCTGAAAGGCTATCACCTCGTTGGTTGAGCTTAGCGGCTAGCATGGGAAACAAATCCAACAGCCATTCGATATTGTTTTCGGTTGACTGAACACGCTTGTATTGACCTGACAATATGTTTTCTCGGACGGATAGGGAGGCAAAAATTTCGCGTCCTTGAGGAACGTAACCGATTCCGCGTTTAACACGGTCATACGGTGGTAAGCGAGTAAGGTCGCGATCGTTGAGATGCAGTTGTCCTGATGTGATGGGTAATAAACCGACAATCGTTTTCAACAGCGTTGTTTTTCCAGAACCGTTGCGGCCCAATACTGCCAAAATCTCTCCATCGTGAACCGTTAGAGACACTCCATTGAGCACAGGAGCCATGCGATAACCGGAGTGAATCTGCTTCAGTTTAAGCATAAGCTTTCCCCAAATAAACCGATCGCACCCGCTCATCTTGTTGGATGGTGTCCATACTGCCTTGAGTAAACACTTGCCCTTGCACTAGCACAGTGACATCTGCTCCTAACTGTCGCACAAATTCCATATCATGCTCCACGACAATGACGGTCGATCGCTGCGCAAGCTGCTGCACCAACGCTACCGTTTTGAGGGTTTCCCCTCGGCTCATTCCTCCAGTTGGTTCGTCCAGCAATAGAAGTTTAGGATGGGTGACGGCTGCCATGCCAATTTCGAGCCACTGTTTTTCGCCATGAGAGAGAATTGAGGCAGGGGCATTGAGGCGATCGCGCAGTCCAATAATGTCCACAATCTCCGCCATTTGCAGTAAGCGTTGTTTCAGATTAGGGATATGAACTGCCCCTGCCAGCCAGAGGTTTTCATAGACGGTTAACTCCTGATACACATTGGGCACTTGCAGTTTAATGCTGATGCCTCGCTGAGCGCGTTCGTGAGGCATTAAAGCGGTAATCGTGCTGCCGTCGTAGCGGATCTGTCCGCTCGTAGGAGCAAGCCGCCCGGTTAACAAGTTAAACACCGTTGATTTACCTGCCCCATTCGGACCAATAATGCAGTAAGCTTGACCCGCCTGAAATTGCAAATCGATGCCGTTTACCGCCCAAAAATTACCAAATCGTCGTTTGAGTCCGTATAACTCCAGGATGGGTTGGCCGGGAGGGTGGGAGAGTGGAGAGATAGGGGAGGTGGGGGAGGGTGGGGAGGTGGGGAGGGAGAAATAGGAAATGGTTGGAACTACGCGATTCCAAAAAGATGCAAGGGCAGGAGCAACTCCTTCGGGCAAGCCCAGCACAATGACCACCAGAATGATTCCTAGAATTAATGGTGTTGCCTGCTGCGCGACTGTTCCCAAATAGTTAGACAATGCTTGAATTAGAGCGGCTCCCAGAAATGCGCCCCACAGTTTGCTGCGTCCACCTACAATTACCCAGATAGCAACCAGCGTTGATTGATTGATGCTAAACACGGTGGGACCAATGGTGTTGCCCCAACAGGTGTGTAAAATCCCTGCCAATCCGGCGATCGCGCCCCCAACACAAAACCCAATTAGCTTAATTGCCCGCACATCATAGCCCAACAGCTCAGTTCGTTCTTCATTGACTCGAACCGCATTTAGCACCCAGCCCAACTGGCTGCGGCGTAGCCACTGTAGGCTTAACAAGACCCCAGTCGATACAACAATCACGAACCAGTAGAACTCAGCTACACCTAGATTGAGCAAGGTTGAAACGCGCTGCATCCCATTAAATCCACCCAGTGCGGCCTGTCCAATTTTGTATTGTTCGCCAGAGGTGGTGAGAAACAGGTTGTAGCAAATCAACGTGGTTGCTAGCGTAATAATCGCAACGGATAAACTGTTAACTCGTCCATAGAACATGAAGTAGCCCAGGATCGCAGCCGCGAGGCTCGCGATCGCCACTCCTACAACGAGTCCAACCCCTGTTCCTACAACAGAATCTAAATTTTGACTAACAACGCCATAGGCATAGCCGCCCAATCCAAAAAAGACGGTTTGC
Organism: Crinalium sp.; assembly: GCA_036703095.1. GTDB lineage: Bacteria > Cyanobacteriota > Cyanobacteriia > Elainellales > Elainellaceae > DATNPS01. The sequence continues at coordinate 5,366 of DATNPS010000270.1, forward strand.
CCAAAGCTAAAGATTCCTCCCACGCCCCAAACAAAGGTGAGGCTGAGGGCAAGCAACCCCGAAATAAACCAGTAGGTTGAGTTAACCAGCGTGAATAGATCAACGGCTAACGGTAGGAGCAGCAGCAATCCTAAGAGCAGCAGACCGGGGAGTGCGTGGAGCATCTGACGAGGATGGGGGAGTTTGAAGGGAATCATAGCGATCGCCTCCAAGAACCAGAAATTCCGTTTGGAAAGAGCCGCAGCAACATGACTGAGCAAGCCAATAGTGCAACCTGACCTAGAACTGGAGTCGTGATCAGGGCAACTATACTCTCCACAATGCCCAACGCCGCTGCTGAGGTAGCCGTTCCTAAAAGGATGGCAGATCCTCCCGTAATAGAGGTCATAAACGCCCGTGCCATGAACAACCCAGACATGGAGGGTGTAACAGTCGTAAAGGGAGCCAGAATTGCTCCGGCAATGCCTGCCAGGGCAGAACCAAACACAAACGTCCACATGTTGGTGCGGGCAGCGTTGATGCCTACAGCCGCAGCCATGTTGGGATTAAGGGTGGCTGCCCTTGCTTCTAAACCGTACCGGGTGCGCGTAAACACAAGGTATGTGAACAAGCTAAGGATGATGGCAAGCCCAATCATCAACACGCGATACAGGGCGATCGATCCCTCTCCGATGGGAATGCTGCCAAACGGCATGGGAATGCTGCGCGTATCAGAGCTAAACAAAATGCGAGCCACCTGGATCATGAACATACTGATTCCAGCGGTTGCCAGCAGGGTATCAATCACCCGTCCGTACAGCCAGCGAATCACAAGTCGCTCAATCACCCATCCCACCAACCCAGCCACCACCGGAGCCACCAGCATTGCCAGCAACAGCGGCAACCCTTGTTGCGTTAACACCATCACGGTATAGGCACCTACCATGACTAGTTCACCATGTGCCAGGTTGATCACCCCCATCATGCCTACTGTCACTGCAATACCTAACGACACAATGACCAGAAGGGCAATTCCCGTTAGAGCATTTAATGACAGCAAAATCAGTTGTTCTGCATTCACAACGTAATATCCAGGAATTAGCTAAATTGAGGGGTGAATTGCTCAAAGGTATCAGGTTTGCCGATCAAATCACACCGTCCTTGATCGTCTGTGGCACGAATATCGGTGAATGGTCCTGCCACCTTCTCAAACCGTTGATTTTTGTTGGCTCGCAAAACATAAACTGTGTGGTTGGTGTGGTGAGTTTTGTCGTAGGACACTGCCCCTTGAGGGCCGTTATAAACCATTCCGTCTTCTAGAATTTTGGTGACGGCTTCACGTTCGGTTGTCCCTGCCTGTTGAACGGCTTGCGCCCACATCATTGGCACCACGTAACAGTCAAACCCCAACTCAAACAGATATTTGTCGGTGCCATAGCGATCGCCAAAGGTCTTGACAAACCCCTTCATGCCCTCGGATGGGTCATCCTGGAAGTAGGAACGAGATGCATAAACCCCAGCTTTGTCGAGTCGTTCGGAACCATCATTTTGATAAGCCATCGACAGCGTGGGTGAGATGACGGGAATCTTTTCTTTCATCCCCGATGATGTCCATTGACCGTAGAAGCCATCGTGCGTATCGCCCACCAGAATAGACATTACAACATCTGGTTTCGCCTGCTGAATCTTGGTAATTGTGGTGCTAAAGTCCGATACATCAAGAGGGAAGTATTCCTCGGCGATAACGTTCATGCCGTACTTTTGACCATAGAATTTTGTCCATGCCGCTGAAAGTTGCCCGTAGTTGTAGTCTGCACCGATCGTGTAGATGGTCTTTGCCTTCAACGTTTTAGCCGCAAAATCCATCAACTTATCTAGCTGACCCGATGGCGTCACCCCTCCGCAAAAGGTGTACTTATCACACACGCCACCTTCATACTGAGTAGGGTAGAAGTACAGCGTTTTGTACTTACCCACAATGGGTCGCACCGCCTCGCGAGCTGCACTGGTCAGACAGCCCATCAGCACATCGACCTTATCTTGCAAAATCAACTGCTGCGCTAGCTGTGCCGCTTTTTGCACATCTGATTGAGCATCGTATAGCTTCGACTCGACTTTACGCCCCAACAAACCACCGTTTGCATTGATCTCGTCGATCGCCATTTGATGACAGGCAATTTGTCCGGCACCCAAGCTACTTAAGGGACCCGTCTGATCGTAGATTGCACCGACCAAAATAGGTTTATCCGTCGCAGGAGAAGCAGATGTAGTTGATTCGCTGTTAGACGCTGTTGTGCAGCCTTTCAATAAAAAAGAACTTCCGAATGCAGCCGAGCCATACAGTAAAAACTTACGTCGATCTAATTTCCACGACATCAAACATTCCTCCATCCCAAACAACGCTATTTCGATAGCCCGATGTTGCGTGCGTGTCGCACACACAACATCGAATTCCTAAGAAAACGAGTTTTCTTTCTGTTTTCCCAAGGGGGTGGGTAGTGCAGCGCACTACCCACCCCCTTGTTGGAGACTCACGCCAAACAGATTGGAAGGATTATCAGCGATCGCCCTTGTCTTGTCGATACCAAAAAATTCCGCTCGTTGGGGCTTGAGTTGCCAAAAAGTTCCGGTTTATTCCGGGTAAATGTATTGCAGTATACGTAGAAGCCATTGAGCTTCCCCCACAATGTGAGCCAACAGTAATCCGTTGGCATTGCAGAATGGATATCCAGGCTGCTTTAGAATTGGCAGATAAATTAGTACTGAGAAAGACAGGGGAACATCTCAGCGATTTGCAGCGAGAGATTTTGAAAGCCTCGTGGTCTTGGGAACATCAGAGCTACGATCAACTCGCTCAAGCGTGTGGGTATTCTGCTAATTATTTGAAAAAGCATATTGGGCCTGGCTTGTGGAAACTGTTGTCTGATGTGTTGCAGGAGAAGATTAGCAAAACTAATTGTCGTGCTGCCTTTGAACGTCGCTTGCAGGTACAGGGCGGATCTGCAACTGCGCCAGTCGCAGAAATGACAGCAGTTGCCCTCATCCCCAAACCTATCGCTTCACCGTTGATTTCCCCTTCTCCAACCCAAATCGATTGGGGAGAAGCGATTGATCTAGAAACGTTTTATGGGCGTCAATCAGAGTTACATCTGCTGACACAGTGGATTTTAAGCGATGGCTCCACCAATAGAATGAATTTGCACAACTGTCGTCTGATTGGTGTGTTTGGTTCAGGCGGGATTGGCAAAACGTCAATGGTGGCAAAGCTGACGCAGCAACTCGTTCACACTCAGCACTTTGAATATGTCATCTGGCGATCGCTGCGAAATGCACCACTGCTCAGTGCCCTACTCACGGATTTGATTCAAGTGTTGTCTAACCGGGAAGAGACAGGCTCATTCTTCAGTATTGGGGAGCAAATAACCCGACTGATTCACTATCTCCAGCAGCATCGCTGTCTGTTAGTTTTAGACAATGGGGAAACGATTTTGCAAAGTGGCAACTGCACAGGACGGTATCGGTTGGGATACGAAAACTATGCAGATTTATTCAAGCAAATGGGAGAAACGCCACACCAAAGCTGTTTCGTTTTGACGAGCCGCGAAAAGCCGAAAGAAATTGCCTGGTTAGAGGGTGAAACGTTACCCGTGCGATCGCTAACCCTGCAAGGTCTACCTGCAACAGAAGGACAACAATTATTCCAGTTAAAGAATCTCACGATTCAATCTACCTGTGACAGTGCTGCACTGGTGGAGCAGTATGGTGGCAATCCGTTAGTCCTTAAGATTGTGGCAACCACCATTCAAGAAATATTTGACGGAGATATTTCAGCCTTTTTGCGTCAGGGTATTTCTATTTTTGATGGGGTGAGTGAACTTCTGGAGCAGCAATTTGATCGCCTCTCCCAATTGGAGCAAGCGATTTTGTTTTGGTTAGCGATCGCTTGTGAACCCGTTTCACTTGAAGGCTTACACCATGATTTATTTCCCGCCGTTTCACAACGACAGGTTTTAGAAGCACTCAAGTCATTGGGACGGCGATCGCTCATCGAGAAGGCAAAACCGACCTCCCTTGAGAAGACGAGTGCCCTATTTACCCTTCAACCCGTTGTTACAGAATATTTGCTCGATTGTTTGATTGAGCAGGTTGCTATCCAACTTAGTGCTGATCTCCATCTCCCTACTCAACCTGTTTTACTCAATACCCATGCGCTGATTAAAGCGCAATCTAAAGATTACATTCGAGAAACCCAAATCCGGCTTATTCTCAAGCCACTGGCTGAGCGATTATTGGCAACCTGGAGAACGTCCGATGCGATCGCGCACCTGGCAAAGCAGTGGTTAGCTCAATGGCGATCGCAGCCCAGGTTTACTGCTGGATATGGAGCCGGAAATTTGCTGAATTTGCTGCACTACCTGGATGTTGATCTGCGAGGCTTTGACTTCTCCTATCTCTCCGTTTGGCAAGCTTATCTAGAGGGCGTTAATCTTCAGCAAACCAACTTCACCAAAGCCGATCTATCCAAATCAGTTTTGGCTGAGACGCTCGCCAAAACGCTGTGTGTATCGTTTAGCCCTGATGGTAATAGATTTGTCACTGCCGCCTCCAGTGGTGAAATCAGCCTTTGGCAAACAGCAACTGGTGAAAAGCTGCTCACATGCCAGGGGCATCAGGGTTGGGTGCACGCTGTAGCGTTTAGTCCAGATGGTCATTGGCTGGCAAGCGGCAGCGAAGATGAAACCGTGCGGATCTGGAATGCCCACACCGGACAATGTTTACGAACCCTACATCTAGGCATCTGGGTCTGGTCCGTGGCTTTTAATCCCGATGGCACTCGACTCGCTAGCGGTAGCAATGACCAGCTTGTACGCCTCTGGGATGTATCTACAGGGAAGTGTCTGGCACAACTGCACGGGCACAGCGGTTGGGTGCGATCGGTGGCCTTTAGCCCCGATGGACGATCACTCGTCAGTGGGAGCCACGACCAACTGATTCGCATTTGGGACATTGCCACAGGGTACTGTTTGAAGGTGTTGAGTGGCCACACCGACTGTATTCAATCCGTTTCCTTTAGCCCTGATGGGCAATTGCTCGCCAGTGCCAGCAACGATCAATTCGTGAAGGTATGGGATGTTGGAACAGGCGTCTGTTTACGCACGCTCAAAGGCCACCTCAACTGGGTGCAATCCGTTTCCTTTAGCCCCAATGGAAGTTGTTTGGCAAGTGGCAGTAATGATCAATCGATTCGTATTTGGGATGTAACTCAAGGTTGCTGTCTACAAGTGTTGCAAGGGGAAGTGAAAGACATCTGGTCAATTGCCTTCAGTCCTGATGGGTCTACCTTAGTCAGTGGCAGCAGTGATGAAACGGTGAAATTGTGGGATGTGCAGTCCGGGTTATGTTTAAGAACAGTACGAGGACACTCAAACTTAGTGCGATCGGTGGTATTTAATGTAGATGGCAAGTACCTTGCCAATGGCAGCGATGATCGACTAGTGCGGATTTGGGACGTGCAATCGGGGCGTTGCCTCAAGATTTTGAAGGGACATAGTAACGGGATCTGGTCGGTGGCATTCAATCCGGTTTATGCCCAGTGGTTAGCGAGTGGCAGTAACGATCACACGATTTGTCTATGGGATGTGCAGACAGGAGAGTGTATCCGGACGTTTCAGGGACATACCAGTTGGGTGCGATCGCTGGCATTTAGTCCTGATGGAAGAACCATTGTTAGTGGCAGCACCGACCAAACGCTCAAACTATGGGACGTGTTTACTGGAGAATGTCTGAAAACTCTGAAAGGCCACACGAATTGGGTGCGTACCGTTGCGTTTAGCCCTGATGGCAAGATGATCGCCAGTGGCAGCGATGACTCCACCATTCGTCTCTGGAATGCCGAAACGGGCAAGTGTCAGTCTATTTTTCAAGGCCATACTGAAGGGATTTGGGCGATCGCGTTCCATCCTACTCATCCCCTCCTCGCTAGCGGCAGCGACGACCATAGGGTCGCCCTTTGGTGTCTGGAGAACAACACCTTAAAACACTGTTTTGACGGGCATCATGATTGGGTGCGATCGCTCGCCTTTAACTCAACCGGAGTCCACTTAGCAACCGCCAGTGATGATCACACGATTAAACTGTGGGACATTGAAACTGGAAAACGCTTGAATACGCTAAACGAACATACTGGTGGTGTATGGAGCGTCGCCTTTAGCCCGACTCACTCTCTTCTGGTCAGTGGCAGCGAAGATGAAACGATTAAGCTCTGGAATTGTGAAACTGGAGAGAGGCTGCATACCTTTAGAGTTGAGCGGCTTTACGAAGGAATGAATATTACAGACATTATGGGTGTAACGAATACTCAAAAAGCAACCCTGCGATCGCTAGGCGCAGTTGAACAAAATTTGCCGCCCTCCTCATCCTCACGTTAGAGGCATAGATATTTATGCAACCATTACGAATCACGCACCGACGACCTGATTCTGAAATATGGAATTTCACGTCGATTAAAACAGGACTACACCTTTGTTTGGAGGCGATCGCACTTGTGCTAACGATAGACCATACTGTTTTCTGTTGTGCTAAGTTCCTGTAAGGTTTGTCGTTTCCGGATGCTCAGGATTAATCCCACGATGACAAAATTTCTGTCGAAGAAACTGGTGAGAAGATATTCTCCTGGAGAAGTTGCAAAGAGTAGTCCTGAATTGGAAGTGAGTTCGTAAACAGGTGGAGTATAAAAATAATAAAAGACACTGAGTAAACTGGCGATCTCGATCGCAATCTGCCATCCCTTTGCTTTTGAGTGAAACATTAGAGCGATCGCAGTACCGACCAACAGCAGCGCTGCATAGCGCATGTTTAACGCAGAGAATTCAATCACCGGGGGTATCAATAAACCAATCCACAGCAAGGAGTTCCATCGCTGATTCCATTGCTGTAGGGAAAAGATACCTACCAGTCCCATCACCAAAAGCAAAGGAGTGACTGCCAGGACATAACTCAAGGGAAAATCAAGTCGCAATAGCCTCGAATAAAAATTCCAAAGCGTTTGGCAATACTCGCTCGTATCCACCCCAGTCATCGGTATTCAACTGTTTGCAATCGCTCTTGCCTTCGGTGTTGACCACTAATTGCTCAATGAACGCATCGGTGTGTTTTCCCACGCAGACAGTCAGAATCAAGCCACTGGAACGAGCCAGACTCAAACCAATCCA
>DATNPS010000273.1:0-4495 GCA_036703095.1 Crinalium sp.
CCCTATCTTCCCTATCTCCCTTGTCCCCCTCGTCCCCCATCTCCTCCTGACTCCTGACTCCTGACTCCTGACTCCTGTGAGGTGCGGGATGTCTTTGCTTCCCTCTTCCCCATCTCCCTCACTTCTCTTGTCCTCTTCCTCCCCCTACACTCCACATAAAAAAACTGGCTCCGAAGAGCCAGCTATGCATCAATCTTGATTTACGTTGCGTTCTCACTTGGAAGAAACCCAAATCTGCGCGTTCCCAAATCGGCAGTGGGTATAAAGATATCAACACAGCGGTCGATTCCTTTCACGGAAAATATTGTAACAAGAAGCACAGACTTTTCGTTATAAAACTTTACGTGAAATTCTATATCGCTTCATAAGCCGCTCTAATGGATAGCTATAAATTCAGAACAGGATAGACACAAGATTCTGTCCTTAAACGAATTTAGACCCGTTAAGGTACCGACCTGCGCTCTCCGACGTGAATAAGCTTGTCACGTGTTGATGCAAAAAAATTATAGATTGGCACTGTCCCTAAAGGGCACCTTATTTGGCGATCGCACGTCCTTAAAGTCATCAAAGCCGGACAACCCCGGTAAGGAATTACTACTATGTCGCCACAGTCAACGAAGATGCATCGATTGTTTAAATCCTGGGTTGTGAGAGGAGTGAGTCTAACGGCCAGTACCGCCTTGCTAATGGCTAGTGGTCATGCGTTTGCAGCCTCTAATGTCAACAACCTGAAACAAAACCAACCCCAAACCACGAATTCTGGAAACTCCTCAATCAACAGCGATACCCGATTTGCTTGTCAAACGATCAACAACCAGTACACCGTGGTTTATTACCCCGAAAGCCAGCCGCAGCAAGCGTATCCCTGGGCTGTTCCCTCGCAAATGGGAGGTGGTTGGACACCACAATCACGCTGTGCTGAGATCAGCCGTCGTCTGGAATCTTACCGTCCAGATGGGCTACAAGAACTGCAAACGGGCGTTGAAAATGGCTACAACGTCATTTGTGCAACGACCCAGCGCAATCCATCTTGCCGGATTGTATTAACGGTTCCTCCCGGACAAGACCCCGTTGCAACGCGCGATCGCGTTTTCGAAAATCTTACGGTAGCCGATAGTGGACAGCAAACCGAAGGGGTTGCCGCATTCCAGGATGATAACGGTAGAGATTTGCTGGGTCGGATTGGGGATGCCCTGAATCTCCCCGGCCTCAGCAGACATCGCAACAGCAGCAATAATGGCAGCAATAATGGCATTAACCTCCGCCCCTTCCTCGATCCAGCGGATGGCGGAACGGGAGCACAGTTACAAAACAGCATGTCATCACCGGGACAGTTGAATCCCGATCGCTTCCGTTAAATGTAAGGCAGGAGGCAGCGGGCAGACAGCAGATGTTATAGCAACCTCTACGCCACACAATGAAAAGCAAAAGGCGGAGGGTAAACGGCAGCTAAGCTGCCGTTTACCCTCCGCCTTTTGCTATCTACGAATGTTTGTCGTTGAGATTACTAATATTTCCAACTCCTGACTCCTGACTCCTGGCTCCTGACTCCTACCCGCTGTTTCCTGCCTCCTGCCTTGATTTTTGTGTTAAAGGGAATCCTTAAACGTGGTACTATCCCTCTTGCTTCTCTGTGCGAGACAAACCGATCAGGCTTAGGTGATATGCGTTAACGAATATGGCAATCCTAAACGGGGTGGTATCTACAACCCACCTCAATTTGTCAAGCGTTTAGGATGGCGATGTAACTTATATGACCTATGTATGACTTAATAAATAAGTGGCCTTAAGTAAAGAGCCATTCAGATTCGTTGAAGCATCCGGATAGATGTTCATAGCGGATGACAGATAGAACGAATGTAACCCTGATCGCAGCAAGCTTCGTGCTGACAGCAAACTATTCATTCTAGGAATGGCGATCGCCACCCTCCAGCCCATTTTTCACTTCTGGAACACTCATGCAACTGCAACATTCTTTGCGTCGGACAAAAATCGTAGCAACTATCGGCCCAGCTACTAGTAGCCCAGAAGTTCTTCGCAACTTGATTGAAGCTGGAGCCACCACGCTACGACTGAACTTTTCTCACGGCACCCATGACGACCATCAGCGCAGCATTCGGTTGATTCGTCAGATTTCCTTCGAGCTAAATCAGCCGGTTGGCATTTTGCAAGACCTTCAGGGACCCAAAATTCGGCTGGGGCGGTTTGAAACGGGAGCCATTACGCTGCAAAAAGGCGATCCCTACATTCTGACCAGCATTCAGATGCCGGGGACTCAGGAAATGAGTTCTGTCACGTATGAGCCATTAGCAGATGAAGTGCCGGAAGGTGCAACAATTCTGCTGGATGATGGCCGTGTGGAAATGATGGTTGAAAAGGTAGACAAAACTACTCGTCAGCTACATTGCCGAGTCGTGGTTGGTGGCGTACTGTCCAACAATAAGGGGGTTAACTTTCCAGGCGTTTACCTATCCATCAAAGCCTTGACCGACAAAGACCGGGTTGACCTGATGTTTGGCCTTGACCAGGGAGTTGACTGGATTGCCCTCAGCTTTGTGCGCAACCCCCAAGACATTCTGGAAGTGAAAGAGCTAATTTCCAGTGCAGGCAAACATGTCCCTGTGATCGCCAAAATTGAAAAGCATGAGGCGATCGAGCAAATGGAAGCCGTCCTCTCTATTTGTGATGGCGTCATGGTCGCTCGTGGCGACCTGGGGGTAGAGCTTCCCGCTGAAGAAGTTCCACTTCTGCAAAAGCGATTAATTCGAACGGCTAACCGTCTGGGGATTCCCGTCATCACCGCAACTCAAATGCTCGACAGCATGGTGAGCAATCCCCGCCCCACCCGTGCTGAAATCTCCGATGTGGCCAACGCAATTTTGGACGGCACAGATGCCGTCATGCTGTCCAATGAAACGGCGGTCGGGAAATATCCGGTGGAAGCGGTCAAAACTATGGCCAGAATTGCCGAACGCATTGAGCAAGATCAGCCCAGCCAACAGTTTGAAAGCACATCCGGGCGATCGATCCCCAATGCCATCAGCCAAGCCGTTGGACGCATTGCCGAGCAACTGAAATCCGCCGCGATCATGACCCTAACGAAAACGGGCGCAACGGCTCGCAACGTGTCTAAGTTTCGGCCTCGCACACCGATTCTAGCAATCACTCCCCACGTTGATGTGGCCCGTCAGCTTCAGCTCGTTTGGGGAGTTAAACCACTTCTGGTACTGAACTTGCCGTCTACAGGTCAAACTTTCCAGGCCGCCATTAATGTTGCACAAGAGAAAAATTTGCTCAGCGAAGGCGATCTGGTGGTGATGACCGCTGGAACGCTCCAGGGTGTATCCGGTTCTACTGACCTGATTAAGGTTGAAGTTGTGACAGCAGTTTTAGGAAGAGGCATTGGCATTGGGCAAGGCTCCATCAGCGGTCGCGCCAGAGTAGCTCACAGCAGTATCGATGTGGGCAATTTTAACCCTGGTGAGATTCTGGTCGCGCCCAGCACGAGCGCTGATTTCGTAGAAGCCATCCGCAAAGCATCGGGCATTGTGACCGAGGAAGACAGCCTTACCAGTCACGCGGCGGTGATTGGCCTGAGATTAGGAGTGCCTGTGATTGTAGGCGTGAAAAACGCCACTGAGGTGATTCGCGATGGCACAATTTTGACGCTCGACATGCAGCGGGGATTAGTCTATTCCGGTGCGGTTGGTGCTCAAACGGACGAAGCCTTGTCGTCTATATAAATCGTGAATTTGGTGCAAATTGATGTCCCGCGTGTCGCGCGGGACATCAATTTGCACCCTCACCAAAATCAGGCCACCACGAAATTCACCAGCTTACCGGGAACAACAATCACCTTCTTGAGTTCCTTATCGGCAATATAGCGCTGTGCGATTTCAGACTCGCGGGCTAATTGCTCTAGAGTCTGCTTATCAGCCTTAGCAGGCGCTTGGATCGTTCCCCGCGTCTTGCCGTTGATTTGAATCACCAGCGAGATCTCGTCTACTACCAGCGCGCTGGGATCATAGGTAGGCCAGGGTTGCTGATGGATCGAATCAAGATGTCCCAGGTTATGCCACAAGTCTTCCGCAATGTGAGGAGCAAAGGGAGCCATCAGCTTCAGCAGGATTTCAATCCCTTCTGCATAGATGGGAGACGCTTTGCAGGGCGCATCCGTTAACGCGTTGCTCAACTTCATCAACTCAGACACAGCCGTATTGAATTGATAATCGCCTTCCAGGTCTTCGGTGATTTGCTGAACAGCGTAGTTGATGGCGTAACGCACCTCCTTCTCTGGCTTGGAGAGAGATGCGTTCTCCGTCGCCACAGATTTGGCAGATTCGGCAAACTCTGTCACCAATCGCCAAACCCGATTCAGGAAACGGAACTGTCCTTCTACATCGGCTTCATCCCATTCCAGATCCTTTTCAGGGGGTGCCTTAAACAGGATAAACATCCGGGCCGTATCGGCTCCGTATTTGTTAATCACCTCTTC
>DATNPS010000281.1:0-14355 GCA_036703095.1 Crinalium sp.
TTGACCTTGACGAGGTCTAATGTTATTCTGACTTCCAAACTATTCTCTTTTCTAGGTTCCACCGCCTCCGGGGCGCTCGCTTTAGCGCGCCTCCCCCTCGACCGCTTGACCAATATAACGACCTTTTACCTCTCGTGTCAACTGATTCTTGGAAAAAAGTTTTTTCTGGCCTCAAATTGCCCATCAGCAAGGGTTATAGCCGAAATAGCAGGTTGGATCGGGAAAATTTAAGCTAATTTTTTTGGGGTGGCTACGGGATAGAGAGAATGCTCCAAGCTTTTTGATGTTTAGACGAACAATAGTACTAGGTGTTTTCAGAAATGAAGGCATTGTAAATCTGGCGATCGCCTCCCTTATCACTTCAGCACCCTAGTCACGCAAGATTGTGGAGCAATTGACTCCAGCAGTCATGATATTCTTCGAATGTTTAATTATGGTTGAGTAGCCAGGAACGTTGAGCAACCAGCCCGTCACATTTTGCTAGCGCATGAACAACCACAGGTATACAGATACATACGACGCGATCGTAGTCGGTTCGGGGGCAACAGGAGGCGTTGCGGCCAAAGAATTAAGCGAACGAGGTTTGAGCGTCTTGGTGCTCGACGCTGGGCCTCAGCTAGCCCCTGATGTTGCGGCAGGAAGCAATTTGGGCAACGCGGCTCGTCGCTTTCGCAATTTATTCATTACTCGCCAGCACTCTTATCAGGGATTGCATCCGGGGTATTGGAAGAACAACCCTGATCTATTTGTGAATGAAAAAGATAACCCTTATACCACTCCCTCCGATCAGCCCTTCTATTGGACAAGAGGGCGGCAGGTTGGTGGTAAGAGCTTAACCTGGGGAGGAATTACGCTACGGTTGTCTGATTACGAATTTAAGGCTGCTAGCGCTGATGGGTATGGAGAAGATTGGCCAATTAGCCACGCCGACCTAGCTCCTTATTACGATCGCCTCGAGCGCTTCTTCCAAGTGAAGGGGGCACGCAACGGTTTAGAGCAATTGCCGGATGGTCAATATCTGCAACCCGCAGCCTTTACGCCAGCGGAAGAATATTTTAAGACCGTGCTCAGTGATCGCAGGGCTGACCTACCCATGATCATCTCACGAGGATTTTCGCGCCATCAATCAACACCAGAGAAACCTTGGGCGGCGTCTTCCAGCATTGGGTCTTCCCTCAAAGCAGCGCTGCTGACTGGAAAAGTGACATTACAGCCTGATGCAGTTGTCAGTCACGTCGTTTTTGATCCAGAAACTCGTCAGGCACGAGGGGTTGCATACATTCATCGAACAAATAAAACAACACATACTGTTTTGGGTCAGATAGTAATATTGTGTGCTTCGACAATTGAATCTGTACGAATCTTGCTGCACTCCACAGAACACTATCAAGCTGGGGGATTAGTCAACGAATCTGGGCTACTGGGACGGTATTTGACCGATCACATTTCAACCATGAGCTTTTTTACGTTGCCCAGCTTTAAACAGCCACCCCAAGCATTTGAGTTGTCTGGTTGTGATAGTTTTTTTGTTCCTCGGTTTACGAATTTAAACAGGCAGGAGGAATCATTCCTGAGAGGATATGGACTATGGGGAGGAATCCAACGATTCGATATTCCAAACGTGATTCGAACATTTGGAGATAGTGCGATCGGGTTCCTGGTCGGGCATGGAGAAGTTTTACCACGCTACGAAAATCAGGTACAGCTAAACACAGACGTATTAGATGCATGGGGTATTCCTGTACCGCACATTGCCTGTAGCTGGTCAGATAATGAGAAAGACATGTTAGCCCACATAAAACGCCAGATTCAAGAATTGGTAGAACTGGCTGGAGGCCACTGCGTAAGATTGACAGAGCTGTTTAAGTTTCCGTTTTATCCTCAATCTATTCGGCAGATGGAAGAAACGGTTATGTTTGCCGCACCTCCGGGGTTTTATATTCACGAAGTGGGAGGTGCTCGAATGGGAACGTCGCCGACTAATTCAGTCTTGAATTCCTACAATCAATGTTGGGAATCGCCTAACCTGCTGGTGGTAGATGGGGCTTGCTGGCCCTCCGCAGGCTGGCAGAATCCTACCTTAACGGAAATGGCGATTACAGCTCGCGCCTGTGATCACATTGTGAATACTTCAAAATAACAGCGATTCTCAGTATGCACATTGGTGGCCATGCAACCAGCAATTCTCATTGTGAAACTTATCGCGGGTTTTGCGCGCCTGTCGCGCACGCAAAACCCGCGATGAGTGGCAGAGCACGCTCGCCTGCGGCGAGCGTGCTCTGCCACTCATCGCATACTGAGAATTGCTGCCATGTAACCTCGCGCAGGTAAGGTTACACGGCCACCAATTGCGGGTTTAGCGCATCCGGCGGGTGCTCTAAACCCGCAATTGGTTTCAACATGAGAATTGCCGCAAATTAATTCAATCGAATAATAATAGAGTGAGAGGGTGTAGATAGAGATATTTCATCAATCTGGCTGATATTTCAACGCTAGGGGTACATCTGCCTGGTATGTGTGAACCCTAAAGCCACCCAGCAAGGCGCTGCGTCTCTTTTTATACCGTAATTCTTAACATCAACTTTTATGATTAGCAGGCGAGATTTTACGCGGCTATCGCTCTTTGGACTAGGAGTGGGATTAGCCAACTGTACAGCGAATTCTCAACTTCCTTCTGTCAACTCAAATGCTTCTGCTGAAGGTGCAGATTTAATGATTTGGTGGGAACAGGGGTATCTGCCAGAAGAAAATACGGGTGTGATTCAGTTGGTTCGCCGATGGGAAGAGTCATCAGGGTTAAAGACGAACTTGAAGTTGATGCATATTACTGTGCTTCAGCAAGACCTCTTAAAAGCGATCGCCGAGCCCGATAAATATCCCGTTCCAGATATTGTGTTTGCGATTTCATTGGATGCGAACTTAGCGCCCAAACTGGCCTGGGAAAATCAGCTCACAGATGTTTCTGACGTGCTGAACCAGTACAAAGCGCTCTATACATCAGATGCCCTGCGACAGGTGACGTATCGTAACAAAGCTGCGGATGAGCCTCACTACTATGCTGTTCCCCTTGGCAACGCCGGAGAGTATATCCACTGCTGGAGCAGTTTGCTAGAGGAGATTAATTTCACAACCCAGGATATTCCTCAAGACTGGAATGCCTTTTGGCGCTTTTGGCAACAGGCCCAGCAGCAATTGCGCAATCGTGACCATCCGAACCTGTACGGGATTGGGCTATGCATGTCTGACTCAGGCGTTGATACATTTACATCGCTGCGCTGGTTTCTAGATGCACACAACGCCACAGTGGTGAGCGATCGCGGAGAACTGGTCTTACCTGAACCCGAAAATCGACAGAAATTTGTTGACGTGTTGCAGGAATATACAGGCTTTTATCAGCAGGGGTTTGTTCCTCCAGAAGCAACGGATTGGACAGCATCGGGAAACAACTCTAGCTTTTTGGACGGCGATATTTTAATGACCCACAATCCGACGCTATCTATTCCGCTCACACAGAAATTGGAGCGCAATCAATACAATCAAGACGCCATCATTCGCTATCGCCAAATTGCAACGCTGAACTGGCCCAACAAAGTAGATGGAACCCCTATGCAACCTAGAAAAGGGATCAAGCAGGGCATTGTTCCGAAAGCGGGCCGACACCCAGAGGCGGCCAAGAATTTTGTTACCTATTTAATTCAGCCTAATCATTTAAACCAACTGTTAAAAGAAGGGTTCAAAGGCCGATTTCTACCCGTCATGCCTGAACTGCTGTCCGACCCATTTTGGCGCAATCCGGATGATCCCCTTTTATCAATGGCGCTCAAAATGCAAGAACAACCCGGGCCGCTGCCCTATGAGGTTTTACATCCGGCCTATAGTCAAGTCCTGGGGCAACAGGTGTGGGGAAAGACCGTTCTCAAGATTCTTCAAGACAAAGCATCTCCTGAACAAGCAGCGGATTGGGCGATCGCCCAGATTCAAAGCATCTGGACGGAATGGGAGAAAGCAGCATGAAACGGTGGCAAAGCAAACGATTATTAACCCAGTTAGTCAGCTATTTTTCAGTTCTCTCGGTCATTACGCTGGGAGCCGTCGCCGTTGCGTCCTACTTTCAGGCCCGCCAGTCGTTAGAAGAAGAGGTGATCAACCGTCTCACGGTTGCCGCCAAGCTGAAAAGTGATCAACTCGATAAATGGGTCGAAAACCAGTTGCGCGATATTTCACTGGTAAGTCAGGAAGGCGAGATTCAAGATGCGCTCAGAACCATATTGACGACCGATCCGAGCCATCCCGCCTACCAAAAGGCACATCACCTGCTTGAACGATATGTTCGCCGATTGATTGAGGTGAAACCCAATCTCCGCAGCATTCGCATTACTCGCAACAGCGGCTTTGTAGTCTTTGCGTCAGATGATCCGAGTCTCGAAGGAAGCTACCGCCCTCTAGGTGATCCAGCCACCTACTTCACCCCTGAACGGGGCAACCTCAATAATATTGTGGTACCGAATTTCTATATCTCTCCCAACACTCAAACAGCCGCCATTACCTTTGCGACACCGATTATGGATAGCCAGGGGGTCAGAATGGCCGCTCTCGTGGCAGATCTAAATCTGGATGAAGTGGATACGCTGATTCGAGATAACACAGGACTGGGTGCAACGGCAGAGACGTATTTAGTCGGTCAGGCCAAAGGAGAAACGATTTTTATTTCCAAACAGAGTGCCAACAGCGCTAATTCTGCCTTAACTACAAGCAGTGTCAGCAGCGAGGGCATCAACCGGGCGATCGCCCAACAGAGCGGTTTTGGTCGCTACATCAATTATCAGGGCGTTCCAGTTGTCGGAGTTTACCGCTGGCTGCCAGAGCAAAATCTGGCCTTGATGGCTGAAATCAGTCAGGAGCAAGCCTTTTTACCAGCTCAGCAATTGGCCCGGAATATTTTGGTGATTGGTTTTTTATCGTCTGGGCTGCTTTTGATTGCGGTCTATCTGCTATCGCGCCGAATTACTCGTCCCATTTTGGCCATCAGTGCCGCTGCAACTCGGTTAGCCGAAGGGGATCTGAGCCAAACGGTACCCGTGATGACTCAGGATGAAGTTGGTCATCTGGCCCAAACCTTTAACCAAATGGCAGGACAGCTCAAGACCTCCTTTGAAACTCTGGAACACCGAGTCGCAGAACGCACGGCTGAATTGGCATTGGCAAAAGAACAAGCGGATGCGGCCAATCAGGCTAAGAGCGAATTTCTGGCCAACATGAGTCATGAACTGCGCACCCCACTGAACGGCATCCTGGGCTATGCCCAAATTTTGAGGCGCAACAGAACCCTATCCGAGAAAGACCACAACGGCGTTGACATCATTTATCAATGTGGCTCTCACCTGCTGACCTTGATTAACGATGTTTTAGATCTGTCCAAGATTGAGGCGCGTAAGCTGGAGCTAACCTTTACTGCGGTGCATTTGCCATCCCTTCTGCAAAGCGTGGTGGAAATGTGTAGAATTCGGGCGGAGCAGCAGGGTATTGAGTTCACCTATCAGCCCAGCTCTCGTTTGCCTGAAGGGGTGACAACCGATGAAAAGCGCTTGCGTCAGGTTCTAATCAATTTGTTGAGCAACGCTATCAAGTTTACCGGTCGCGGGTCGGTAACGCTGCGGGTGGATGTGCTGGAGGCGTCTGATTCCCAAACTACACTTCACTTTGAGGTAATTGATACGGGGGTAGGCATTGCGGAGACCGATCTCGCCAAGTTGTTTCAGTCGTTTGAGCAGGTCGGCGATCGCCAGCGTCATTCTGAAGGAACCGGGCTGGGCCTTGCCATCAGCCAACGCATCGTGCAACTGATGGGCGGTGAGATCCAGGTTAAGAGTCAGGTGGGCGAAGGCAGCGAATTCTTCTTTACCGTCACCCTGCCTCTGGCGCAAGACTGGGTATACCAGCAAAAAACCAAGGCGAGCGATCGCATTATTGGATATCAGGGCGATCGCCGCAAGGTTCTGGTTGTGGATGATCGCTGGGAAAACCGCGCCGTTTTGGTCAATCTGTTGGAATCCCTCGACTTTACGGTAGTAGAAGCCAGCAACGGACAGGAGGGAT
The DNA here is from genome assembly GCA_036703095.1 of Crinalium sp. Taxonomy (GTDB): domain Bacteria; phylum Cyanobacteriota; class Cyanobacteriia; order Elainellales; family Elainellaceae; genus DATNPS01. The sequence continues at coordinate 6,097 of DATNPS010000281.1, forward strand.
TAGAAAAACTGCGTACCACTCCGTTTGATCTGGTCATTACTGACTTGGCCATGCCTGTGATGAATGGATTTGAGTTCTTGCAGCAGATTCGCAGCGATCGCGAACTCAGCCCCCTTAAAGTAATCGTCTCTTCAGCGTCTGTCTCTCCCTCAAATCAACAGATGGCTTTAGATCAGGGCAGCGATGATTTTCTAGCAAAACCCGTCGATACCAACATTCTATTCCAGATGGTATCGAAACACTTACAGGTGGAGTGGATTTACGAACTTAGAGATGATGAAGCCGCATCCAAAGCCTTGCCCACTCAATTCATCTTGCCACCTGCCCCAGTTCTCAATACGTTATTAAAACTGGCGCAGGAAGCCAATATGAAAGCCTTGAGAGTACAACTAGAACAACTCGTACAAACGGATAAGACATATTTCCCCTTTGCCGAATCCCTGCTTCAGTTAGCCAAGCAATTTAAGACTGAAGAGATTGAAGAATTGCTGCAACACTATATTACTGAGGGCCTGACTCATGGGAAATGATGCCAAAATCCTGGTGGTGGATGATACTCCTTCCAACCTGGAGGTCATTACCGAAACTTTGTCATCCGTAGGCTATACAGTTGCAACAGCGATCAGCGGAGAACGTGCTCTAAAACGGCTACACACCTATTTGCCAGATTTAATCTTGCTTGACGTGCAAATGCCAGGAATTGACGGCTTTGAAACCTGCCGACGCATTAAGAGCAACCCGGATACGGCCAACATTCCCATCGTGTTTATTACGGCCCTATCGGATATTGGCAGTATCGTCCGAGGATTTTCGCTGGGCGCGGTCGATTATATTAGCAAGCCGTTCCAGGAGTTAGAACTGTTGACGCGAGTCAAGACCCACCTACAGCTCAGATCGTTAACGCAACAGTTAGAAAATCGAGTGGATGAACGCACAGCTGACTTGCAGGCGGCCATGGAGGAGTTACAGCAATCCAGACTGCAACTGATCCAAAGCGAAAAGATGTCGGCCCTGGGAAATTTGGTAGCTGGAATTGCACACGAAATTAACAATCCCATTGGGTTCCTAAGCGGTAGCGTCGGCCATGCTCAAGAGTATGTCCAGGATTTACTGAAGCATCTGGCCCTCTATCAACAAGAGTATCCGGCTCCGACTCCGCCCATTCAACAAAATGCAACTGATATTAATTTAGAGTTTCTGCGTAAAGACCTGCTCAGACTATTGAACTCAATGCAAGGTGCGACCGATCGCATTATCTCGCTGAGCACAAGCCTGCGCACATTTTCGCGTGCAGATAGCGATCGCAAAGTGGCCGCTAATCTGCATGAAGGACTCGATAGCACCCTGATGATTCTCAAATATCGGCTCAACGCTAACGAGCATCGACCCGCCATTCAAATTAGTCAAGAGTATGGAGAGTTGCCATATGTCGCGTGTTTTCCAGGCCAGTTAAACCAGGTGTTTATGAACATTCTGGCGAATGCGATCGATGTGTTTGATGAGATGGCTCAGCAATCCTCCTACGAAGCGTTAAAGGAACATCCGCAAACAATTACGATTCAAACGGCTGTCCTTCCAAAGCAGGATGCGATCGAGATTCGCATCGGTGATAACGGTACAGGCATACCCGAGGATGTGAAGCCAAGAATCTTCGACTATTTATTTACAACCAAAGGGATAGGCAAAGGTACAGGATTAGGATTGGCGATCGCACGTCAAATTGTTGAAGAAAAACATGGAGGGGCGATCGATGTCCGTTCAACGCTGGGACAGGGAACTGTCTTTACCATTCGTCTGCCCATCAAGGGATAAACAAGCGGATTATACCTAAAACCTGTAGACGCTTTACTAAAATTTAGATTTCTTAACAACTATTTCTAAAAGAAAATAAACTAAGAAAAAAAGTCTAAAATCGTTACATCTTTAGGCATATATCCTCAAGAAGAATCTGCCAACATTCGATAATGTTTAAGAGTAACCTTAATGAGCTGCTAATGATGGTAATCATTCCCGAACAGATCAGCATGGACGAGCTATCAAAGCTGTGGATTCTAAAAGCTCTGCAAGAACTGGAAGCCTCTACTCAAACTGAGGAAGAGCAGTTACCGTCTGACGACGAAAATTAATTGAATATCATCTGGTTATCAAGCTATTTCTTCGAACAACACAAAATCGGGCTTTAAGGAATATTTCGCGTTGCGAAACGTTCCTCAAAGCCCAATTTTGTGGGCGCGGCGTGCGTACCCCCTTCAATACGTGAATTAGACATAGAAAGTCCAAAAGTTTGCCCCACGCGTTGCGTGGGGCAAACTTTTGCGCCATTTCAGCCGCGCGGCGCGCGGCTGAAATGGCGCTATCGAATTCATATTAAATAGGATTGATCGATGTAAAGTGAAAATCCTGCGATCGCTGCACCGACGCGCTGTGCTCCAGAATGGCTTTTACTCGAATCGTCAAGTCATCAAAATCAATGGGCTTGCGAATAAAATCCGTTGCGCCAACGGCCAATCCTTTAATCCGACAGGCTTCAACGTGAGCGGTAATCAGAACCACTGGAATAGAACGAAGCTGATCATCGCGGCGAATCTTCCGCGTCAGCTCGTATCCGTCCATGTTTGGCATCATAATATCCAGCAACACCAGATCGGGAGGAGCGGCTTTCATCTTGTCCCACGCTAAAGCACCGTCGCTGGCCATCTCAACCGTGTATCCTTCCGCTTGCAGAAAGGTTTGCAGCAGAGATAAATTATCCAGAACGTCATCCACGACGAGAATTTGAGCCGTTTCAGAAGACATTGCCGCTAAACCTCACATACGTTGGTTCACGATCCGATCCGTTGCTTCGATATCCTCAGCAGCCTCAGGGCAATTTGCGATCGCCCTCCTGATTGACCATCCCTAACCCAAGAGTTGTAACACCACCAGCGATCGCCCCGTCACGGGAATCAGGTGTTCCCCGGTATAGCGGATATCGTCTGTAATAAAGCGGGGTTCTTTCGTATCAATCACGAGTTTCCATTCCCGACGCTGCATGGCTTCCGGCAATGTAAATTCGATGAGTTCATAGTGAGCATTAAACAACAAAAGAAAACTGTCGTCACTAATGCGCTCACCTTTAGGGCCGGGACTGGGCAATTGACGACCATCCAAAAACATCGCGATTGACTTGGAATAACCCAGTTCCCACTGAGCGTCTGTCATCTCGCCCCCATCGGGATTAAACCAGGCAATATCGCTAATGCCTTTCCCGTGAATCGGTCTGCCCTGGAACCATTTCCGGCGACGAAAAACGGGATGCTGCCGTCGGAAAAAGATCAGCTCACGCGTAAAGTTCAGCAAATCCTCATTCCCTTTAGGCAGATTCCAATCAACCCAGGAAATCTCATTGTCCTGACAGTAGGCATTATTGTTACCCTTCTGCGTCCGCCCCATTTCATCCCCAGCCAGCATCATGGGAATGCCCTGCGACAGCATTAGCGTAGTCAGGAAATTGCGTCGCTGTTGCTCTCGCAGTTGCAACACGGCTGGATCGTCTGTTTCGCCCTCTGCACCGCAATTCCAAGAGCGATTGTGGCTATCGCCATCCTGACTGTTTTCACCATTCGCCTCATTATGTTTCTCGTTGTAGCTCACCAGGTCGTTGAGCGTAAATCCATCATGAGCCGTGATGAAGTTAATGCTGGCATTGGGTCGTCGTCCCGTTTGGGAATAGAGGTCAGGACTACCTGTGAGACAGTAGGCAAATGAGCCAACCCCTTCATCCATCCCGCGCCAGAAGTCACGTACCGTATCGCGATAGCGGCCATTCCACTCTGACCACAGCACGGGAAAGTTTCCCACCTGATAGCCGCCATCGCCCACATCCCAGGGTTCCGCAATGAGCTTCACGTCTGCCAGCACCGGATCTTGATGGATGATGTCGAAAAAGGCGGATAGACTGCTCACTTCATAGAGTTCGCGGGCCAGGGCCGAAGCCAAATCAAACCGGAAGCCATCGACATGACACTCGATCACCCAGTAGCGCAGGCTATCCATAATCAGCTTCAGCACCTGAGAATGGCGGACATACAGCGAGTTGCCGCAGCCTGTGAAGTCCATGTAATACCGTTCGTTACCTTCTACTAGGCGGTAATAGACGCTGTTATCAATCCCGCGTAGAGACAGGGTCGGCCCCATGTGATTGCCTTCACCCGTGTGGTTGTAGACTACGTCCAGAATGACTTCAATGCCCGCTCGATGCAGGGCTTTGACCATTTCCTTAAACTCAGTCACCTGCTGGCCCAAGATGCCGCTAGAGCTATAGCCAGAGTACGGCGCAAAGTAATTAATCGAGTCATAGCCCCAGTAGTTGCTTAAGCCTTTACTCGCCAGATGTCCCGGTTTCGCCAGAAAGTGATGGACAGGCATGAGTTCCACAGCAGTAACGCCCAATCGCTGTAAGTGTTCGATCGCCGCTGGATGGGCCAACCCGGCATAGGTACCGCGCACCTCTTCGGGCATCGCATGATGCAGCTTGGTGAACCCTTTCACATGCGTTTCGTAAATTACCGTTTCATGCCAGGGTGTGCGAAGCAGTTGATCACCGTCCCAATCAAACGATTCGTCAATCACAACGGCCTTGGGCATTAGCGGCGCACTGTCCAGTTCAGAAAACGACAGGTCTTCATCCGGGGATTCCCAGGAGTAGGAAAACAGCTCAGGCCCGTTTCCTGCATCTCCGGCGATCGCCTTTGCATATGGATCAATCAACAGCTTGTTTGGGTTAAAGCGCAGTCCATTTTCCGGTTCCCAGGGACCATGTACTCTAAATCCATAGCGCTGCCCTGGGCCAATTCCCGGAAGATAGCCATGCCAGACAAAATTACTGACTTCCTCTAACTGGATGCGAGTTTCCTGATCATCCTGATCAAATAAGCACAGTTCAACGGCTGTCGCATTTTCTGAAAATAAGGCGAAGTTTGTTCCTTTTCCGTCCCAATGGGAGCCGAGGGGATAAACGTTGCCGGGATACAGTGCAATAAACATAAACGTTCAAAGAGCGATGATCTAAGCAAAAACTTTGAGCAAAAATTATTTCAGCCGTACTTTACGCTGTTACACAGTTGCAATTCCTACCGAATATCACGCCTCTACAGCGATTGAGTGATTCATTGGCTCTTACACAGCATCCTCATGACAGCGCTGAAATAACGCCGAGATGACGCATAAAAAAAGTAACAGTTCCTCAACATTCCAAAAATCTTCCTTAAGCTAGAGATCAACCATCCTGACGCGTTGTATCTATCGAACATATTCCATTACAGAGTTTGAGATACACCCGATCAACTTTTAAATCACATCGAGCTTACTTTTAAGCTGCATTTAAATCACACTTAACTTCCTTCAAACAGCACTTCTCGGTAAGCAGTTGGTGGCAAAGCAGGTTGGCCTGCGACGAATTTGCCTTACCACCGATTGCGAGTTTTACGCACGACGGGTGAGCAAAACCCACAATCGATTTCAGAATGAGAACTGCTGCACCTCAAATAGGCTCTACTCTAGATTTTGGGTATCTGCATGGGAAGCCGATACCACACCTGCAAATATCGATTTCTCGCATCTATCACGTCTGGAAAAACAGCTTTTTGCAGGCATGGTTGTGAACGTTGCGATCGCCTCAAGATCCTTCTTTCGACTGTTACAGGGTCTAGAAGCAGCGTGCTTTTCTAAGAAGTAGAGTAAAAAATATGGAGTAACGTTAGTGTTAGGTGATATTCAAGGACAGCTCATCATTATTGGAGGAGCTGAAGATAAAGAGGGTGACTGTACCATTCTGCGAGAATTTGTGCGTCGTTCTGGCAGTTTGCAGGCCCGCGTTGTCGTCATGACAGTCGCCACAGGACTACCCGCGGAAGTTGGTGAAACCTATATTCGAGTGTTTGAACGGCTAGGTGTTGAAGATGTTCGTGTGGTAGATACAGCGCGACGAGAAGATGCCAGCGATCCAAAAGCACTGGAAGCGATCGAGAAAGCGACGGGTGTCTTTTTCACGGGGGGCAACCAGGCTCGCATTACGGAATGTTTGAAAGATACAGAACTGGATGCCGCGCTGCACAGACGTTTTGCAGAAGGATTAATCATTGCAGGCACCAGCGCTGGAGCCGCGATGATGCCCGATGAGATGATTGTGGAAGGCGAGGGTGAAACCAACGCCCGTATGGAAGTGGTGACGATGGATCGGGGTATGGGATTCTTACCCGGTGTTGTGATTGACCAGCATTTTGCACAACGAGGCCGTTTAGGTCGTCTGCTGTCCGCCGTTGCACAACAGCCTGTGTCATTGGGATTTGGCATTGATGAAAACACAGCGATCGCCGTTCAGGGTGACGAACTGGAAGTGATCGGAGAACATTCTGTCACCGTGGTTGATGTATCTGAAATTACTCACAGCAATCTTAACGAACTGCTGAAAGATGAACCTCTAGCACTGTGTAATGCGAAGTTGCACATCTTGCCCCATGGATATCGGTTTAATCTCAAAAACCGTTCCTGTGTTTGCTAAATCAACATGAATTCAATAGCGTCCTTTCAGCCGCGCGGCGCGCGGCTGAAAGGATCACTGGCGAGATTGAGTGGCTTGCAGAATCAGCCAGCTCGAAATCACCAGCCAGATGAACGCGATAATACAGGCGATCGTCATCACTCGACCAATTTTATCTTCTAGATCAGTCCAATACGTCGAGTCATACGCTAAACCAAGTTCTCCCACAACTGCTCCTGACTGGTTGCGAATCGGGCCATAGATCGAAACCCAGCTCTTACCAAACTGATCCTTAAAGGGAGATAGATTTAGGCTGATTTCCTTAAAGCCGTTCAGCCTTGCTGGAATGAGTTCACGGTCAGGAAGGATGATGCGATAGGGATGGGCAACCTGTTTCGCGACCATTCTGCAAACATCACCAATCACGACAATTTTGCCGTTCGCATCGAGAACGTAAGTAGTAGAGAGCGCCGCAGGGGAAATCTGATGAATGGTTTTCAACCAGGCTTGATGCGTTTGATATAGCGAATTATTGATCGGCTCTGTTTGCCCAGGAAGCACAGCGACCTGAGTCAGCGCTGCAAATTCATCTCCGTCAATCCCAGCGATCGCACCCTCAAGGGTTTCTTGCATCGTTTTCTCGACCTGCTGCCGAGCAATATCATTCATGCATCGATAGATAATTGAGAGCCCGGCAGCGACAAAAACCATGTTGGCGATTACCGTTGTCAACACCACGATCCATTTTGCTTTCTGACGTGCCTTTAGAGCCGCTGTTCTGGCGGCAAGGCTGGCATCGATGTAAGCGACCTGATCGTCGGTCGGTCGGGGTTCTTTATGAACACTCTGGCTAAGCCAGTGCTGTGCGTCTTCTAAATCCAGTCCCCTCAATAAACAACCGCTGTCGTGTTTGCGATGTCGCCATTCTAGCGATCGCAGCAACAAGCGCGTATGAGTACGCACATAGTCCAGATCTGTATCCAGCGCTTTTAATAGTTCTTGAAACGCGGCTTGAATATCATCGGTTTCACGAGCAAAGATCCAGTTGTGCTGTGAAATCAAACGATGCACCTGCGCCATATCAAACCCGTCCCGCCACAGTAAAGGCAGAAATCGCTTATTGAGTTGCGCTGCATATTCAATCTCATCCCGGCATACCGAAGACGCGATCGAGTCGGGGCTGATCACAAAGACAAAGCTATCAGACCCTTCAATCCCCCGTTGAATGGACTGCCACCAATCTTCCCCTTTGCAAATATCATCCCAGTCGATCCAGGGGTCGCGCCCTGCTTGCCGGAAGCTAGCATCCAGTTGTTCTACAAAGGCTTTATCTCTGCGCGAGTAGGAGATAAAAACATCGTTCTTCCTCTCAGCACAAGGGGATGTATTGATATCAGAAGGGGCGATCGGAGGTTGCTGAACCATAGACACTTACCTGAAGGCAAGTAGAGGACTCTGGCAGCACTATAGCAAGAACTGACCGGGCTACACCCTTACCTGTGATAAAACTACAGTTACCAAAAAATCATCTGTTGAAAGTGTTGAGAACTGAGTGCTAAGAAAGGATTAATACTTGGTCGCAGCTATTCTCAGTATAAAAAACCGAGGTCGTACAAGCTCACCAGCGGCGAGCTTGTACGACCTCGGTTTTTTATACTGAGAATGCTTGCGACCAAGTATTAATTCTTTCTCAGCACTCAGTTCTCAACACTTTCAAGGGGTGATTTTTTGGTAACTGT
>DATNPS010000300.1:0-36298 GCA_036703095.1 Crinalium sp.
GTCTGTACAAATAAATTTCAGGTGATATGCCTGTGCGAAATTTCAAATGGTATGCCTGTGCGGAAATCCATCATCCCAGAAATCATTTCAAGCCATTTGTGATGGATCAAGATATCGATTTCACCCCTGGATCAGGCGATCGCAACCCAATCAACAACCCTAACGACAACAGGCTAAGCGGAAATCCGATAATCCATCGCTGTCGTTCTCGTGCGATATTACGAAGCTCCCGTTGAACAAACGTCTCTCCTTTTTCCATCTCCTGAAAGGACATTGTATATGAGGACAGCCGACGCAATTCGTCATCATTGAGTTCCTCACCCTGCCAGCGGCTATTGCGTTCCATCTGGTCGAGCCGTCGAATTTCGGACTGCCAGCGGTTTGCCCCCGATCGCGCCTGTTCTAGATATCCCAGTTCGTCGCGGGTCAAAACCCAGTCGCGCAATTCAGGGTGAGAGGCCTCCAGCCAATCCAACAGCGGTTGGTCAGCTCTGGGGTTCACGGTGAGCCAGAGTCCAGAGAGGAGGGCGATCGCCAACATGGCAGTTCTGACCATCACGAGTGTCTGTCGTAACCGCTGACCCCATTGATCAAATGGCGTTAAAATCAAGGGTTTCAGCAATGCGGCCAGAGCCAGGGTTAGCCCAAACATACACACGATAGTTGCCCCGGTTGGCAAATCCCAAACAAACGACGTGCCCAGGCCAATACTGCTGGCCAAGATGCCCATCGTCCAACCGATCAAGAGCTTGGGCAAAATTCGGTCACTGTATAACGCCCCGATCGCGGCTGGGATGATCAGGAAACAGAAGACCAGGAGCACTCCGGCGATCGCCACGGAACTGGTGACCACGACGCCAAACGAGACGTAAAACAGAAAATCCCATAGCCAGATGCGGACTCCATCCCGTTCGGCCTGGTCTGGCTGAAATGAAATCATCAAGAAACGCTGACGGGCAAACCAGTGGAACAGGCCAACGGTTCCATACAGTACTGACACTTTAATCAGGTCATTGGGAGTGGTCGTGAGAATGCTGCCCACCAAAATTTGCTTGATGTGCTCGGCTCCCTGCGGGGATTTGTCTACCAGCAGAAACGCCGCCGCTGCCGAAACCACATACACCACTCCGATAAAAGTCTCCTGGGAGACTCGCCCTGTCCAGTGACGGCTGAATGACAGAATGACGGCTCCCAGGATGGTAAACAGCAGGGAATAGCCATAGGCTGACGGAGATTGCGGGAAATAGCCCAGCATAAAAGCAACAGTTGCCCCCAGTGCTGAAATCTGAGCCAGCGCCAGATCCACAAAAATAATGTTGCGGCTCAACACATGAATTCCCAGATAGGCATGAATGCCCGTTAAGACCAGCGCGATCAAAAAGGGAATTTCCAGCAGTTGCACGATATCAGCCATGCCATGCCTCGACCAGCGTTGTCACGTTGTAATCCATCAGCGAGAAATAATCCTGCGCTTGGGGAACGGCTCCCACCGAGGAAATCAGGGTGGCGATCGCCGCTCCTGTTTTCTGGCTCAGCAACCGAGGGACTTGATCCGACTCGTAAGGCTCTTTGATGATCAGTGAGATTTGCTCCTGTTTCATTTCTTTGAGTAACGTCGCTAAATGCGTAGGGCTGGGAGGAATCCCCGGTTTCGGCTCAATATAATCGACTACGTTAAGGCGAAACCGCCGCGACAGGTAAGGCCAGCTATTGTGATACACGAGAATTGGCTTGCCGTGATAGGGAGCAAGCTGCTGTTCCCAATCGGCTACTTTCTCGTGTAGTTGGGCTAGAAATGTTTTTCGGTTTTGCTCATATAGGTTGGCGTGCTCAGGGTCAAGCTGCGATAGCCCGTCTAAAATGGCTCCCGTCATGGTTTCGGTATTTAGCGGATCGAGCCAATAATGTGGATTTCCGGCTCCATGATTGTGACCCGCCATCGGAGCGATTGTAGTCGATCGCATTTCCAGTAAGGGAATGCCAACCGACGTATCCACATACCCCAGTCCATTCCGTTGAATGGTTGAATTACCAGATTCCGCCAGCAGTTGATCGATCCACAAATCGTGATCTAACCCGATCTTCACCACCATCTGCGCTCCCTTTACCCTCTGAACGTCACCGGGTCGGGGTTCAAAGGCATGAGGGTCTTGAGCGGGTAGCGCAATGCTGACGGTGTGGACGCGATCGCCTCCTACCGCATCTACCAAACTTTTAAGGTCGGTGGTAGTAGTTACGACTTCAAGCGGAGTATTGACCGGATTGGCCCAGACGGGTTTAGGAGCAATCAGCCAGATTAACAGCACAAACCATCCAAACCATCGCTGTAGCCTATTCATGTGTAGCAATTCTCATTTTGAAGCTGATTGTGGTTTTGGCACGCCCGTTGGGCGCGCAAAAAACGCAATCGGTAGCGATTTGCATACTGAGAATTGCTGATTCATGTGAACCCATAGACTCAATCAGAAATAAGGTTTTCGAGTTCAGCGATTGGTTTGTAGCGCGGCCCAGCTACGCTACAAACCAATCGCCGATAAAGTCTCGTGTCGTTATTGGAACGAGAGATCAACTAACCAGCGCACTGTCTGTGGAAAAACCATAACGATAATTAGCACCGCTAACTGTAACACCATGAACGGAATCGCGCTTTTGTGGATCTCAACGGTGCGAATGTCTTTTGGTGCGACGCTTTGTAAGTAAAACAACGAAAATCCGACCGGGGGAGAAATAAACGCGGTTTGTAAGTTAACGGCCATCACAACGCCAAACCAAACCATATCAATGCCCAAAGCTTGCGCAGCAGGAACCAGCAGCGGCATTGCAATAAAGCAAATTTCGACGAACTCTAGAAATACTCCCAGCAGGAAAATCGCAATGTTACTGACCAGCATGAAGGTGATGAAGCCACCCGGCAATTTCAGCAGCAGTTCTGTAATAAAGGTGCGGCCACCCAATCCGTCAAACACCAGGCTGAAAAACGACGAACAGAACAAGATCATCACGACTACCGTGGTGACAACTGCTGTCGCATGAGCCGCATCCCGAATTAAGTTCCAGTTCAACCGCCGATCGAGCGCAGCTAAAATGCAGGCTCCAACGGCTCCAACGGCTCCGGCTTCGGTCGGGGTGGCGATGCCAAAGAAGATGCTGCCCAACACCGCAAAAATGAGCAACAACGGCGGCATGACGGCTTTGATCACCTTGCGGAGTAACGCGACACCGTGAAGATTGCGCATCTCTAGCGGTAAGGCAGGCGCAGCGGACGGCTTAAAGAATGCCACAATCAACACATACAGCGCGTAGGAACCCGCCAGCATTAGCCCCGGAATTAACGCACCCAAAAACAAATCGCCGACGGAAACCCCAATCTGGTCGCTTAAGACCACCAGCACCAGGCTAGGCGGAATCAATTGAGCCAGCGTACCAGATGCCACAATCACCCCTGTGGCTAGCTGCTTGTCATAGCCATACCGCAGCATGACGGGCAGTGATAGCATTCCCATCATGATGACGGTTGCCGCGACGACTCCTGTGGTGGCCGCTAATAGAGTGCCGACAATCACAACTGCCAGTGCCATACCACCGCGCAGCGGCCCTAAGACGATGCCGATGGTTTCTAAAAGCTCTTCTGCCAATCCTGATTTTTCTAATACGGCTCCCAAAAATACAAAATAGGGAATGGCGAGCAGCGTGAAATTTGACATCGTGCCAAACCACACGTTCGGCAAGAGCAGCAGCCGATTCAGGTCAAATGCACCCACGGCCAACCCAATCACGCCAAACACGAGAGCCGTTCCAGCAAATGAAAACGCGACTGGATAGCCGCTCATTAGAATGAAGAAAAAGCCGACGAACATGGCGATCGCCAGCCACTCATAGCCCATAGTCTTTAGTCTCAGTAATGGTGATCATAAAAAAAGGTTCGCAAATCTGATGTAAGGCGCTACTCAATTGGCAGGCTTTCTGAATCGGCTTGCAGCACTTCCGCTACCTGGGTATAGCCCATCAACACAGCAAGGTGTTTAATGGTTTGAGAAATACTCTGAAGCAACAGCAGCACAAAGGCAGCAATGATCATGCTTTTGATGGGCGCACGGGGTAAGCCATCGGCATCGGGTGACATCTCCCAGGTTCCCCACCCGCCACCGGGCAAACGCCCCCAGGAGGCTAGCACTGGATTAAAGGTGACGTAGATGCCAATTACACAGAATGGAATGAGGAACAGCATATGACCAAGAAAATCAACCCAGGCCCGCTGTTTTTCATTCCAGTTAGCGTATAAGAAGTCAACCCGAACGTTTTGTCCGTGCTTCAGAATGTAGGCAAATCCCAGAAAGAAAATTAGAGAAAACAGATACCATTGCAGTTCAATAAACACGTTGGACGACAGCTTCAGCCCGATGAAGCGCCCAATATAGCGGGCCAATACGTTATAGAAGCCGACCGCAATGGTAAGGAGCACAAGCCAATTCGAGAGATTGCCAACCGTGTCAGTGATGCGATCAATAAACTGAGCAATTTTAAGCAGAGCACGGATATGAGTGGATCTAAGTAAGGGGGGCAAAAAGGCACCTCCTTTGGGGTAAGTCAGAGTTGGAGGCCATCTTATCAAATTTTGGTATCTAACCTACTGTGAATTCGACGATCGCCAGCAATTCTGATTTTGAAACCGATTGCAGATTTGGTGCACCCGTCGGGCGCGCCAAATCCGCAATCGACAGCAGTGCAGCCGCTTTGCATAATGAGAATTGCTAGACGAACGCACAAAAACGTGCCCTGCGCGTCGCGCAGGGCACGTTTTTGTACCCTTCTTAAAGAAGGGGTGACTCGAAAAGAAAAAGCAACTTCGTAAAGAAGTTGCTTTTACAGATCATGAGGCATAAACAACTGAATTATCGAGGGTCTGAACGACCAGCGGATGTCGGTTCACGATAGGCTTGAGGGGCATCATCGTGAGACTTACGCGCTAATCCGGCCAATCCAATGAGTCCTAACAGTCCTAACCAACCCCAATCAAAATCGCGATCGCCCCTGGTGGTAGAGGTTTGGTCAACTGTAGTGTCTGTAGTCTGAGGAGATGTGGTCGTGGTAGAGGCACCGGGAGCAGTTGTAGTACTATCGGTCGAGCCACCTGTCACCGAATTCGTTCCGGGTGCGCTGGTGGGTGGAACGGTAGTTGATCCACCTGTTGCATCACCTGCGGTTCCTGTACCTGTCGTTCCTGTTCCAGTAGTACCTGTTCCATAAGTTGTTCCACCCGTAGTACCCGTACCGTCCGTGGTACCTGTTCCAGTGGTATCCGTCCCTGTACCCATCGTGCCTGAGGTACCTGTTCCAGTAGTGCCTGTACCTGTTGCACCTGTACCTGTTGTACCTGTGCCTGTGGTGCTACCGGGGGCTGTCGTGGTGCCACCTGCGGTGCCTGTCCCTGTCTGAGCTAAAGCGGGTGCTCCAAATGGAATTGCGGCCAAGCTGATTGCAAAGGTGCTGGCATAGAGCAATTTTTCTAACCGAGAAACTGTCATAAATGGATTTCCTTATGTGGGATGTTTGAACAGAAGATTCTTAATGGAAAGCCAGAATGATTGATTACTGTTCGTTTGGCTAATAGTTAACGTAATTAGAATTGGGGTGCCCAACGTCTGCCAAAGGAGAGACTTCCCACTAAAGAACACCCATTAAAGAACATCCGATTAGTTTGCATGAACTTGCGTGAACTTAATAGATTGATTCTGCGTCTACAACACGCGCGCGGAATCAGGCTTTCTCGATACCCGACACTCCTCAAAGTTTATGGATTATGGATAAATTAAAACCAGGTTTTTTATTTTTGAACGTGCGGCCTGGCCGCACGTTCAAAAATAAAAAACCTGGTTTTATTAAATCCGCGATCCTATGGGTTGCATTCACTTGAATTAGAAGGCAAAGCGTATAGCTTTATGATGCTCTTTACTGCAAAATTTATGGCTTAACGTAGTGTTTTCTGACACGATAAGTCGCTGCACTACGGGTCAAAGATCCACGGGTTCCATGTGCTTCTACGTCACTCTTTGGAGCTGATGGAATGGATAATTGCCTGCTGATCGAGTCACAATTCCAGTTCTTAAGATAGACGTTGACATGGGCGATCGCCACTACGCTACAAGCATCATTATTTAGAAAGCCGCTATTGCCTACTTCAGATATGAACCAGAGCAACGCGTTAATACTGCCCGCTGCTAGCGAACAATCTAACTTTGACAGTGGCTCACTTTTTTTTGTGGGAACTGCAACCGTTATTTTGCAATATGCGGGATTTTCCATTTTGACTGATCCCAACTTTTTACATCAGGGGGATCATGTGCATCTGGGATATGGGTTGCGATCGCGCCGCCGCACCAATCCAGCAATTGACATTGATGCGCTTCTACCAATCGATCTCGTTGTGCTATCTCATATGCATGAAGATCATTTTGATCGGATTGCATCGCAAAAATTAGATAAAACCCTACCCATCATTACGACGCATCACGCTGCAAAATCCTTACGAAAACAGGGGTTCACCAACCCGTATCCGCTCAATACGTGGGAAACACAGGTCATTTGTAAAGGAAATAGTGTTCTGAAGATCACATCCATGCCGGGACGCCATGGCCCTGGAGCTTTAGCCGCTGCCTTACCGCCCGTGATGGGCAGTATGCTTGAATTTCAAGACACGACTGAACACACCCGATTTTGCCTCTACATCACAGGCGATACGCTGATTATCGACCAGCTCAAAGAAATTCCTAAACGATATCCCAACATTGATTTAGCCTTGCTGCACCTGGGTGGCACTAAGATTTTTGGTGTTTTGCTGACCATGGATGCCAGGCAAGGGGTTGAAGCTATTCAAATCATTGCGCCTCGTACCGCGATCCCAATTCATTACAACGACTACACGGTCTTCAAATCACCGTTGGAAGACTTTGTGGCCGCAGTGACCGCCGCAGGCTTAGAGAGCAAAGTGAAGTATTTGAATCATGGCGATACCTATCAGTTTGAGGTTGCAGCGACTCGGGTTTAATGCGAGTTCGGCGAACGGGCTTTTGGGAGAGTCGCGCGACGCGCGACTTTCCCAAAAGCTTGATTTGGCCTGGGTTTAGGGAGAAGGCAGGAGCAATTTTATGGATTCAACTCAAGTACGGGCCAATGTTAATGGGGGACAACGTGAGACAGCTTTGGGAAGTGATCGCCGTCCTTTAATCGTGGCTGGCATTGTCTTGGGAATTGGACAGGCCGGATTTTTCGACGGCATTGTTTTCCACCAACTGCTGCAATGGCACCATATGTTTTCCAACGTCAAGACAGATGCAACGGTTGCAGGGTTGGAACTCAATACAATCGGCGATGGATTATTTCATCTGTTTGATTGGTTGATGACGCTATTGGGGATTGGCCTGTTGTGGCGAGCCGTTACACGAAGTGCAGCTCGATCGACATCAACATTTGTGGGCGCACTATTGATTGGAGCCGGATTATTTAATGTCGTTGAGGGAATCGTTGACCACCATCTTTTGGGCATTCATCATGTCAGACCCGGCCCTCAGGAATGGCTTTACGACCTGCTGTTTCTAGTAGCGGGACTGGTGGTTGCGATCGCTGGATGGCAACTGGTGCGATCGCCCCAGCGTCAATCTCCATTAATTGAGAAATGATTAATTGAGAAATGATTAATTGAGAAATGATACCTCTGGAACGTCGATTGTGCCTTACATTATGCTGCTCCTTCTTTATCTAAATAAGCAGCTAGCATTTTGCCAAATAGCTCAAGCTGCTCTTTGAATGAAGCAGATGGGTCTGCGTAAAGCCGATTGATGATTAAACCCGACAAAAAATGATGCACTAAATCTACAACAATGGGATCGGAGATGTTCAGCAGTTTGGCACACTCCTGCTGATAGCGCTGTTCGGCTCGTCGGTAGGCCGGATTGTTTTGTAGTGCATCTGAACCGTAGTGCTGACAGAAATCAACAAACAAATATGTCTGTTTGAGCAGGCGATCTTCGTGGTTAGCCATAAATTTGGCGATCGCGTCCATTCGCTCGGCAACCGTTTGTGCGCCACCTAATGCGGCGATCGCCAAAAGCACATTCTGCTGACTAACTTCTTCTATGAGTTGTTCAAATAGCGATTCTTTGGTCGGGAAGTAGTGATACAGGGTGCCTGTCGAAACGCCGATGCCCTGAGCAATCTGGCGCATGGTCACGGAGGCATACCCTTTAGCGGCAAACAGATCAAATGCTTTGCCGAGCAACTCCTTACGATATTGATCGTGGTCAACAATCTTGGGCATTAAAGTTGGGCCGTGAGGGGTTATTCCAGTAAGCCCAGTCGGGTCGCAACCACTGCCGCCTGAAGCCGATTATCGACAGCCAACTTATTGAAAATACCGCGCACATGAGTTTTGACGGTGTTGGTGCTGAGCGATAGCATAGCCGCGATTTTAGGGTTACTCAATCCCTCTGTCAATAGCTTGAGAATCTCTCGCTCCCGGTCAGAAAGCCGGGTGATGGAGGCGATCGCGATTGATTCGTCTATGGATGAAGTGGAGATGGAAGCTGGGCCTAGCGCTGTCGAAACCTGCCGATCGGTTGTTAGATGCTGCATGGATCAAGTCCTAAAATCTGTGGATTCATCACGTTAGCCGTCAACGATCTCGAACCTGATTTATATTGAACGTCCGTTATATATAAATTACCAGCGCTCTTTAAAATTGGCAAGATAAATGTCAACCGTTCTCATTGATCGTAATCGAAGGGTGAGGTTAGAGGTGGAACCCCTGACTGGCGGGGAAGCCCCCCTTGTCTTAACGGCTGCTATAGCTGCCAATTGCGGGTTTTGCGCGCTCGTCGGGCGCGCAAAACCCGCAACTAATGGCCGAGTAAGTTCGCCGTAGGCGAACTTACTCGGCCATTAATTTGCATCATGGGACTTGCTGCACTATCGCAGTGAACGTTACTTATGGCGAATGTATTCGTAAATCTCTAGATAGTCTGATCCTGGATGATTCCACGAATAGTCGTAATTCATGCCTTGCACGATGAGTTGATGGAACCCTTCGGGATTGTAATTCCACAGCCCGATCGCCCGATCGATGGCTGATTCGATCGCAGGATAATCGGTTTGATAGAACACGTAACCGTTCCGTTCTTCGGGCAGTTTGTCTTCGGCGTAGTCGCGATCGAAAACGGTATTGACCAATCCGCCGACTCCCCGCACGATGGGCACGGTGCCATACTTCAGGCCGATCATCTGCGTCAATCCGCAGGGTTCGTAGTTACTGGGCACGATGATCATGTCTGAGCCAGCGTAAATCAAGTGGGAAAGTTCTTCATTGAAACCCAGCTCCAGATGGCAGTCTGGATTATCATTCAAGAATTGTTTCTCGTGCTGGAAGTGCGCGTTGATTCCCGGTTCGGTCGCTGATCCCAGCAGCACAAACTGTGCCCCTCGATCCAATGCATAGTAGATGGCGTGATGCACAAGATGCACACCTTTTTGATCATCGAGGCGGCCAATGTAGCAAATGATTGGTTTATCAGCATCCTGTAATAGCAGGCGATCGCGCAGAGCTTGCTTATTCTTGGCTTTTCCTTCTAGCGTATCAATGCCGTAGTTTTGGGGAATGTAGCGATCGACTTCTGGATTCCACACATCGTAGTCAATTCCGTTCAGCACTCCTCTAAACTTGTCTTGGTAGACATGTAAGGTGTGTCCTAATCCATAGCCAAACTCGCCGTGATGGGCTTCCCAGGCATGGTGAGGAGAAACCGTAGTGACATAGTTAGAGTAAACAATTCCACCCTTCATGAAGTTTAGCGAGAAGGGGTTAAAGTTGTCGCGCAAACGCTCATAGCTGAAGTAGTAGGGTGCGTTATTCAACCCAGTTGCCCGCAAAATTTCCGTACCGCCAAATCCCTGATGTTTGAAGTTATGAATGGTGTAACATACCCGCTGATTGGGCATTCCATGATACTTATACATCTCAAACTGCATGACGGGCACCAATCCCGTTTGCCAATCATGGCAGTGGAGGATGTCAGGCCGCTTATTGCTTTGCAGTAAAAACTCAAGGGCCGCTTTGCTAAAGAAGGCAAAGCGCATATTATCGTCATCGCAACCGTAATAGCAGCCCCGATTAAAGAAACTATCGCGGGAATGCGGCTCAATGAAGAAGCAAAGCCGTCCATGTACCCACCCGCAATAGACCGAGCAGTGAATCGTGCCGTCATACCAGGGCACCCAGAGATCGCGGTAGGCATCGTGCATGCCCCAAACATGGTCATCCCGCATACAGTCGTACTTTGGGAGAATAATCTCGACCGTGTTGCCCCGAATCTCTAGCTCGCGGCTCAATCCGTAAACAACGTCACCCAACCCTCCAGCTTTGATAACAGGGGCGCATTCAGAGGCGATTTGTACGATATACATTTTTATCCCCCTTCTTAAAGAAAATTTTTGTTCTAATCTTCACAAAAGTATATATTTTATTGGCGAATTAGCAACATAACCATTCAAAATACTTGCTGATCCCCAAATCGGTTAAGTTTGTACTCAACCATCCCCCAGTCTATGTTGGCTTCCAAAGCGAGTCGTACCCTTTAGGGACTAATGATGGCTGGACATCAATATTCCTTAGCCGCGACTTCAGTCGCTAGAGCATGGGCAGTATTACCGTAACGCTGCCGTCTTGGCGGTATTACAGCAAGAGACTGGCAGAAAATCGCTGTCTTTCAGCGATCGCAGGAATCATTCCAATCTGTAGAGGTGCTGTATTCGCAGCGATCGCTCCAGAAAAACCGATTTAACAGCAATTGTCATTACGCGAATTAGTGGCTATGCCCGGCGGCTACGTCAAACCCGCAATCGATTTCAAAACGAGAATTGCGGCATATTCAATGTAAAAATTAAATTTTTTCGTTTCAATGGTTCAGATAACGATTGGAAAACATCACGTTTCGCTCAACGTTGCCCTAAACCCTACAGTAGAAATTTTTCGTGCACGGAGTTTATGAGACATGATCTCGAAACACATAATGTTGAACATTGCAATGAAAATCTTGATCGCGCCGTTGTAAAGTCAAAAAAGTGAATTTGATCCGCTATGTGAAGTTACGGCCAGACAAGCCGTGTATACAAATTAATTTTTCAAAATTCTTTTCATCAATTGTGTAAGTTTTGCAAAAACTTTGGGATACACTGAATTAAATACATTGTGTCCTATTAAGTATTGACACTGTGGAAACAGGACTTCAAACACATGGCAACCACTAAACGACGAGCATCAACCTCTTCTGCGGTTTCAAAAAATATTCTGGAACAGGCTAGCTTAAGCCTTGGGAATCTTCCGGAAAAACCTAAAAAAGACGTTTCGCTGCGAGAAGCGATTCAGTTGATGCAAGATGACATTCGATCGGCATTAGACAAAGGATATGATCATGAGGAAGTGGCTGAACTCCTGACTGAGCAAGGGGTTGAGATTAATGGGCCGTCTCTGAAGTATTACCTGACAAAATACACCATTAATCGCAAGCGGGGTCCTAAGGCCGGAAAACCCAGAGGCACCAGAACGAAGGGTGAATCCAGTGCTGAAATTGCCGCATCAGACTCTACGGAAGAAACCGCAGCACCCAAACGGGGACGTCGCGCAGCTACCAAAACGAAAGCGCCAGGTAGAACGGCTGCGAAAACAGCGGATAGTGTAGAAGCCCCAAAAGCACCGTCTACAAGAGGCCGCAGAAAGAAGTAACGCCATTTTAGCCGCGCGATGTGCGACTGAAATGACGCAAGCTGAAATGACGCAAAAGGTGCTTCTCCACGGCGCGGGAAGCGCCTTTTGTGCATTAGTCTAAAATCCAGTTCCTCAGGTTGGTGTGACTGTTACGATCTGGTTTTGCTCGTCAATGTTAATGTCAGCCAATTCAAACTGAGCGATCGCCCAGGCATTGGTCGTTAAATGTAAGCTAATCTCTGCTGCTTTGTATCGACTGGTTCCCTGGCTTAATGCCGCAGGCAGCAGCAGTTGATCGGCTAAAAACGGATCAACGGGGGCCGTTTGGGCATGAAATTCTAGCAGTTCTTCAACAGCCTGTTCTGCTACTTTCTCGGCAGCTAAGCCTAACCGTCCTAACGCACCGAATCCGGCTCGGCTATGTTCATACTCAGCCGTCAGAAAGATGCCTGTGCCTGCGCCAATTCCTCGCTCTCGTCGCGGAATGACCTGTGCTTTCAGGTGAGCCTGCTGCAATAGATTTTCGGCTCGACTTGCCATTCGCTGTGGGATGTGGGACGGCAATTCGGTGGCGATCGCCAGTCCTCGAATTTGCTGCAACGAACCGCGTTCCATCAGCGTCAAGCTATTTAATTGTGAGGGAGAGGAATTGCCCAAGCCATTGACTCGCAGTTCTACTTCGCCTCCCCCACGCGGATACCAACCCCAGGCGTTTAAGCTTACGTCTGCCCGGACTCCCATTTGCCGCAGAATAGGCAGGTAAACCTGCTCAATGTACGGAAAAGGCGGACTCCAGGGAACATAGGTGCCGCCTCGCAAAATCACCCGTGAATCGCCCACGGCCAGAGCTAACGGCAACAGAATGGTTTGCAAAATCAGCGTAATGGCTCCCGCCGAACCTGTTCCCAACGTTTGGCTGACATCAAAGACATACTCTCCCGCTTGAATCGGGGTTTGCGGAACGAATTCTAAAGCGGTTGAGCCAAGCGCATCCCCCTGTAGTTTGGCCTGACAAAGTGAGGCGATCGCCCGCACCGAGGTTAGATGCTGGATCGCCAACCCTGGCTTTTCACGTCCCGCCCGAATGCGATCAACGCGAACGGACCGACCTGTAATCGCTGACAAACTGAGGCTGGTGCGCAGAATTTGGCCACCCCCTTCCCCATAGGAGCTGTCAATCTGAAGCGTTTTAGTCGAAGCGTTGGCATTGGGACGTAAACTCATGGACTTATACAGACTTATATGGACTCATGTGGCATCCGGATTCAGATCAATCATGCGTCGGGTGGTATACGTTCCGACAGGACTCCAGAGGAGATAGGGTAACAGCAGCAAAGCAGCCCAGCCTGAAATAGGCCAAACGGTCGCCGTTAGCAAAATTCCCAGAATTAGCCCTGATCCTCCCAATAGGGTACCAACCGTGAGACTGTGCGATCGCAGCGTGGCTGGAATATAGGCTACCGTCACCACTTCAACCAGCAGATATAGCCCCATCAGTACCCAGGTGGCTCGGCTACCCGGATCGGACTGCCAAACGAGATAGGCAGATAGCGTTCCACAAATAAAAATAATAGTCCAAATGAATGGAATGGCGGGTTCAAAAAATAGCCATTTGGGACGATCTAAATGAGTGGCCCATGGGATGTCACGCGGACGAATCAGAAAACTACCCAATGCTACTAAAAAAGCAACGCCACCAATAATTAATCCATCTCTCATCATACTCTTGACCTCATTGCTGGGTGCTGTTTCGGCTGTTGTAAAGACAGGTGCTTCGTACCATTTACACAACAACTATCTACTTCAATGCCTACCGCGATGATGGCAAGTTCGTTTAGGCCATGAATCAACCCTGAGGGATAGAGATAGTTTGGTACCTCGCGATAGAGGTTATTCCTTCACATTCTCTAGACACTGGACTTATAGCAATCGAGGGGTTAATTAGGACGGGGTGCAGGGGTGGAACCCTTGGCTGGGGGCGCAGGCCCCATACCCCCTGCCCTAACCATCTCAACGGTTGCTATAGTCGGAAACCGGATTTTCGAGTTTGGCCATTGGTTTCTAACGTGGCTCTGCCATGCTACGAACCAATGCCATAAGGCAGATAGCTAGGTCAGGCAATCCATCATGGTTAGAAAAGCAATACTTTGGGTGATCTGGATCGGATTTGTGACCTACACAATCTGGTTAGCACCGTTGGATCATGCAGAAACATGGGCGATCGCCAAACGTTTGTTAACGCTGCAATGGAACCAGCTCAATGCAATCATTCCGGTTATTTTTAGCCTGATGGGTGTGTGGCCGATGATTTACGCGGGACTCATGTTTGCCGATGGTCGAATGCAATCCTTTCGCGCATGGCCATATTTCATCGGCTCAAATTTTACAGGTGTGATTTGTCTACTGCCGTATTTAATCTTTCGCAAATCAAATCAACAGTTTTACGGCATGAAGGATCAATGGTTGAGACTGGTCGATCGCCGATCAACAGGCATCACGCTACTGGGAACGACGATCGCCCTGTTTGTCTACGCCTTTGTTGCAGGGGATTGGAGCGATTACGTCCGGCAATTTCAAACCGTGCCATTTGTGCATTTGATTAGCTTAGATTTTTGTCTCATGTGCCTGACATTTCCGATTACCTCCCTGTTTGATGACGACATGACGCGCCGGGGACTGCATGATGATCGCTGGTTTTGGGCTGTGGCGTTGATTCCCTTGTTTGGGCCTCTGGTATATCTGTGTTTGCGTCCCCCATTGGCAGAACAGGCTACGAAATCCTCTAAAAGTGAGATGACGACTACCCCTCTTGAGATTGAAGCCTTGAGAAGTCATTAGAGCTACTTTGAAGATTGAACTTAACACCCGTTAAAAGTACATAGACACAATTCAATACAGAATTCCGAAGGGTGTGTATCGCTCTCCTGAATTCGCTGCCCAGTTAATCGAGTTTAATGACTGACTAACATTTAGCTATCAAAACCCGTTATCAAAAACCCTGTTAACCAAGATGAGTAACGATCAGCCGCAATCCATCAAACCAGAAACCCCCACCAGTCCACAAGAGATACTGGCCCATGTGACTACCGAAACGGGGAAAGCAATCGTCGGTGGAATTTTAGGGGTAGGAGGAGCCGTCGTTAGCACGGCATCTAAAGCCGGAGAAGCGATCACGGATGCTGGCGAAGCTGTGTTTAGCACGGCTTCAAAAGCGGGTGAAGCGATTACGGATTTGACGACTCTGTTGGGTAATTTTTTGCATGACTTAGTTGAACAGGCAACGCAGCGATCGGGCGAAGCCGTGACATTTGTCAGCGATTCTCCGCTCATTCGCAAGTTGGGTCATGCGCTGAAGCTGGACTGGTTAGTCGATATGACGAATCAGGTTGATTTGGTGAAGGCTGAGACAGAGGTCAAACAGCTTAAGGCAAAATATCCGAACGAATCTCCCAGCCAAATTGCCCATCGCTTAATGGTAGAGAAAGCCATCTATGCTGGAGGGGTTGGGTTAGCCAGCAGTCTGGTTCCGGGAGAAGCGATCGCCCTTCTAGCTGTTGATGTGGCGACTACCACCGCTCTGCAAACGGAGATGCTGTATCAAATTGCAGCGGCCTATGGGTTGGATTTGAAAGATCCCGCACGCAAGGGCGAAATCCTGGCGATTTTTGCGCTAAGTTTTGGCGGCAGTCGAGCTATTAAAGCAGGATTAGCCTTTGTGAAGACTGTTCCTTTTGCGGGAGCGGTGATCGGGGCCAGTGCCAATGCCACTATGCTTTACACGCTGGGGTATGCTGCCTGCCGATTTTATGAAGCCAAACTGGATGATAATGTCGTTGAAACGGCTCCTGAAACGTTGAAGGAGATCAAAGAAAGAAGCGATACCTATCTAGAGGTGGCGATCGCCCAACAAACCGTGATGGATCAAATTCTGGTTCACATGATTTTGGCCTCGTACCCAGAAGCGTCGTGGGAAGACGTTTTACCGAAACTTCAGTCGCTTCAGTTTGAGCCTGCCTCCCTCGATGCGCTCGCCAACCACATCAAGTCCCCGCAACCCTTGGGTGCGCTGCTGGATCAATTGAATCTTGATTTTGCGATTCTGACTCTGTCCAGAGCCTATGCGATCGCTCATCTGGATGGCACCATTTCCCCAGAGGAAGCAAAGGTCTTGGATGCGATCGCTGAGAAGTTTGAACTGGATTTGGAGAGCATTAAAACGACAGTGAATGCTGCAAGTTAGCGTCAGAGAACCGGGGCACATGGCTTAGCCATGTGCCCCGTTTCTCTAAATTGGCTTAGATTAGATTAGCTTTGCTCCAGTGCGTCTTTTTGTGGCTTCTTCTTGCGGGCTAACCAAATGTCCATCGGAATTTTGCGAATTCCCGGGCTGAAGACAAACATGGCTCCATAGCTACCCACAAAGATGGCGATCGCAACCACGGGTGGCAGGAACGCCCCAGCAAACATGGCAATGCTGGAGGCCAGCGTAATCCAAAAGGCATCCCAGTAGTCGGGCGAACCGAGCAGTTTGGCAACCGAGCGGTGAATTAAATAGAAGGACGGCAGCGCAATCACTTCTGCTAAACCATAGCCCCACATGCCCATCAGCGGCAGCAAAATCAAGGTGGCTAACCACAAAATACCGACATACCAGGCATTTCGCTGACCAACTTCGTAATTATGTCCAAGTGCATACAGCGTCGAGGCGTGTAGCTCAAACACCCCGCCGACCAGTGTTCCCAGCGCGATAAACGGAAAAATCTTGGCGCTAATCAACCACTCGTGACTAAACATCAGCGGAATCAGCCAGGCTGACGTACAGGAAAATGCGGCACAAATGGGGCCGATTAAAAGCGCTTGATACGCCATACCGCGACTGATCGCACTGCGGGCTTTCTCTGGCTTATCGATCAGTTTTGCCATCAAGCTAATCGACATCCGGCGTACCACCAGCCGCAGGATCGATAGCTGTTCCGACAGACGAATGGCGATGCTGATAAAACCGACGACTTCTACCCCACCCAAACGGCTCACCAGCAGCGGTAGTCTCAAGCGACGGAGATTCAAAATCCAGTCTGACCCGGAGTACGTCATGCCATAGTGCAGAGCTGGTTGAACCAATTTCCATTGCCAGCGCCAGCGCCAGGGCACCGGATAATAATAGAAGGCCAGAGCCGTTTGAACGATATACCCCAAAACCGTGCCCAGAATGGGGCCCCAGTAGCTCCACCCGATCAGCACGATGGGAATGGCTGAGAAATACATGACAACGCGGGCCAATGCCTCTAGCAAACCCACCTTGGCAAAACTCATGTCCCGCTCTAGCATACTGGTCGGCACCCGGCTCACCAGGTCTAACCAGAGCGCTGGCAAAATTCCCTGCAACCCATAGGTCACTTCCGTTTTACCTGTCCACCAGCCGATGAGCGGAGCGATACACCACAACACGGCACATAGGACAATGCCAAATGTGTTATAAAAGGCCAGAATTTGCTCCGGTTCTTCGGGGGATAACTCTGGTTTACGCACAATATAAACCTGGACGCCTAAGCGGCAGACCAGGGTTAAGAAATAGAAGATACTTAATACGATGGTGACAACGCCATATAACCCCGGGCCCAACATTCGGGCAATGACCAAAATGTTAACAAGCGACAGTGCCGCTACAAGCAATTGTCTAATCGTTAAGGAGACCCCTCCTCGCAGAATTTTTCCTTTTAAGCCTTGATTAGCGGTCATAGGGTTTGGTTCATACGTTTGATTTAGTGATTCCCGATAGGTGAATGGTTATAGCGATTTGGGTGCTCCATACATTAATTGCTGCTGTTTGGCGCGCAGCCGCAGGTGGGCGTCCGATCGCAAGGATGAATTGGGGTCTTCATCGTGAGGTTGCTCCCAGTCCCATCCCAAAACGGCCATCAACGTCCACCAGTAGTAGAATAGCGTCGTGTGATCCCAGATATTTCCGGCCAGCATTCCGACTACCATTGAGGTCATAACCGCTAGCAGCGAGAAACAAAGATTTTGCTTCGACGATCCTGTCAGTGTAGAGCGACTGAGCTGAATTAACCGCACAAATTGAGCCACCAAAAAGATCAGAAATAGAGCGAATCCAATAATTCCCTCTTCTGCAATAAAGCGAATGTAATCGTTGTGAGAATAGCTTTCCTGAACGGTCAAAAAGCGACAGGTATCTAACCCGTACCCCAAAAGGGGCGATCGCTTCCAGGCATCCAGCAAGAAAGTCCATTGAGCAATACGCCAGTTAAAACTATTGCCATCCGTCCACTGCAAAAAAATGGCTCGCGAGACATTGATATCAGGATTCAGTAGAGGAGTGCCATAGAGCGATTGCAACCGCTCATGCCCCAACGGAGAACTGACAAACAAAACCAACACCAGCCCAAACAGCAGGACGCCACTCAGTAAGTTGACGATATTCAGTTTTGGGGCCAGAAAAGCAGGAATAAAGACAACCAGCATGACCAATCCGGTCAGTGATTTCGTGCTGACCAGGAAAAATGCGAGTAGACCAACCAGGAGCAGCCAGGGTATTTTTTGCTTGCTTTGACTGAGTTTCCAAAGCGTTAGGCCAATAAACAGAACCGTGAAGGTAGCGAAGACGTTCGGATGGCCCAACGTTCCGTTCATTCGCGATCCGGCTTCAATGGCGTATCCGCTAGAAAAAACCAGAAACGAGGGAAGTTTTGACGGGGGAACGGTGGCCTGTAGGGAGGCGGCCAGCAGCGGGGCAATCAGACTCAGGAACAGGGCTGAAACTACCTTTGTGGGTGCCACTCGGCCCTTAAGCTGCATCACCAGCAAATAAATTAACACGCCCGTAAAGACCCGGAGCCACTCTCGAACGCCCGCCATCAGGTGAGCGGTACCAAATCCCAATCCGCCTAGCGGCAATAGGATGACCCATAAACTCTGTAAACTCATCCATCCAAACAGAAACCACCAAAAGCCGTCCGTGTAAATTTTCCGTTTGGATACCAACAGAAAGACAATGTAAAGAACGGTTAAAACATCGATTCCTAGTGCAAAAGCGGCTGGCAAACCCTGTTTTGAGAAAGCATCCAGCGAACTGCGCAGGATTAAGAGTCCTAAAACCGTGTGTTCAAAGTGTTTGAAAAAGAGGATGAGAACCGTAACCGCAACCACCAACAGCGCCAAATAGCGAGGCTGCACGTTGGTGACAACACCAATTCCAATGCCCAACAGAATGACTGCAATACAAATCCAGAGAGTAAAACGTGACGGATGGCTCCAGTGTTCGTGTGCTGTCATTGGTTACTGGGAAGTTTATGGGGGATGTACCGTGTTGAAAGAAATGGGGGTGAAGGAAATGGGAAATACAAGCCGTGGAGATCATCCTGCATCTAGAACAACCGCAGGATGGGAGCCAGGGGATTGAGTAACCGACCCAGGAAATCAAAGATATTACCGACGCTGCCCCGGTTTGATTTGCCGACGTAAATCAAATCGCCGTTCATCAACGGTTCTGAGGCTTCGCCAAAGGTGTAGTTGCGGCTGGTTAAGCGTCCATCGGCAGCCATGCGAAACAGCGCAATGTCTTCTCGACTACCATCCTTGGTGAGTCCTCCAGCCGCTGCAACTGCTTCACTCACGCCTGACCGGGGGCTAATCTCGATCTGTCCCGGTTTTTGCACTTCACCCGCTACCTGTATGGTGATCGTGTCGGGTGCCACGGTTGACGCCAGCAGCGTTTGCTGATTCATGCTGCCCGCTTGCGCTACGGGGACGATGATCTCATCGCCATCATAGATTCTCAAATCAGAGTCTAAATCTCCGCTTTGAATCACTTGCCACAGGTCAACGTTGATATCTGTTCTGCCCGGTTCTGTCTGTCTGGCCAGTAGGGTTGGCTCTGCCGTGTGACGACGAACAACAATGTTGCGCAAATCGGCATTGGGCGTGATCCCGCCTGCCAGCAGCAACGCTCGACTGAGCGTAACAGGGGCATTGTTATTGACTGTGGTGTTATTTCGAGTTTCGGTCGGTGTGATCAGGCGTGGCCCCGGTTGAATCACTTCACCTGTAATGCTGATGTGAATCGGGCTGAGGCTCACCACGGCTAAGCTCACCTGTGGACGACGGACATAAGGCAACAGCGATTGGGTGATGCGGCTTACCGCTTGGGTCGGCGTTAATCGACCAATATCGATCGTCCCAGCCATCGGAAGTTGAATGGTGCCATCGGCGGCGATCGCCTGTTCTCCCGAAAGCTCGTCAAACCCTACTACCGTTAACCGAATTTGATCGCCCGGTTTGAGCGGTTCAGCCGTCTGAGTGGTAGTAGCGGTGGCGGCAGTGGGAGAGAACTGTGCTTGGGCAGGACGGGAATAGGCGATCGCCCCCGTTGCGCAGAGCAGCGTTAATGTTGCTGAGGCCAGTAATCTAGC
Source organism: Crinalium sp. (assembly GCA_036703095.1). GTDB lineage: Bacteria > Cyanobacteriota > Cyanobacteriia > Elainellales > Elainellaceae > DATNPS01. Next base: position 20,182 of record DATNPS010000300.1, read on the forward strand.
AGATTTCATAATCCGGTTGAAGTGAAGGGGCCGTTGTGCTTAGCAAAACGATGATTCGAAAACGATGATTCGAAAAACATTAGATATCCAGAATGGATATCTAGAATGAAACTTGTCTCAGGTTCGATATGAAGACGGTAACTGCCGCAGTTCAACTGCTGGTGGAAGGGCGGGTGGCTTTTCTTCTAACGGAAATCCTGCTTCGTTCATGACTAACCCAAGCGGCAATACGCCATTCTTGCGCAGGTTTGAAATTGCCCAGAGAATGGATTCCTTAGGCGTGGCATGAAGTTGTGTGACTAACACTAGACCGCTAGCCGCCTGACTTAACGTGGCCGCATCGGCGCAGGTTTTCACAGGGGATGCTGTCACGATGACATAGTCATAATGATTTGCCACTTCCTTGAGCAGCTCTTTCATTTCCACCGTTTCGATCAGAGTCGATGGCCGACTGATGAATTTTCCGGCAGGCAGGATGGACAGATTCTCGATCGCTGTCGGACGAACCGCGTTGAGCCAGGAATATTTGTCGCGAATCACCTCTGCCAGTCCAGGTGAGGCGGGCACATCCAGCAAATGATGCTGCAACGGATTGCGGAGGTCGGCATCAATGATTAACGTATGGCGCGACAGAATTGCCGCAACGGCTGCCAGATGCAGGGCCACAACCGACTTACCTTCCCCGGCGACCACACTGCTCACCACGATCGCCTGAGACGTTTGCTCACCCAAAAAGTCTAGCGTTTTGAGTAACGCCCGATAGGGTTCAACATTGTCGGGTTCATCCAAAAAGGCTTCTAAATTTTCAGGGGTTAACGTAGCAGACGCCGTTTTAGGCAACACACCCAAAACGGGCAATCCCAGCACAGATTCTGCTTCCCCCGGATCGCGCAGGGTAGCGTCTAACAGTTCCAGAAGCAACACGAGCGCACCTGCCACGATGAGTCCGGCTACCGTACTGAGGGCAATGATGGCCAGCGGTTTCGGCGATACAGGATCGATGGGAACCTGTGCTGCTCCGACAATCCGCACGTTGTTGATCAACTGTTTTTCCGCGATGCGTGCCTGTTCGAGTTTGTCTTGCAGCATCTTGAGCGCTGTTTCCGCTTCGTCTCGCTTACGCGCCAGATTTGCCAGCGTGGGTTGATACGAGGGCATTTGATAAACGCGTTCTCGTAAATTAGTCAACTCTGACTGGGCTATTCTCAAACTGCTCTCTAAAGCGCGACGATCGATTTCGCTAGCAATGTAGCGAGACATTAAATCCTGGCTTAGTGGGTTCGGGGCAAGGTTGCTGGATGCAGCGCGTCCACCCGTAGTGCGTGCCAACTGCTGAGTATATAAAGCCCGCAGTTCATCCCGCTTTTGCAGAAGCGCCAGCAGGTCGGGATGCTGATCGCCCAATCGCGATCGCGCATCGATAATTGCAACATCTAATTCGGTTAATTGCTTTTGTAAGGCTTGAAGATTTTCGTCTTGGCCAACGCGAACAGCCGCATACGCATCTGTTGGAGTATTTGCGCCCGTGACTCGACGTAATAAATTATTTCTGGTTGTTGCTTCTTGATATTGAGCACGCAGTTTGCGCTCTTCGTCCTCTAGTGATGCCAGTTCATTCACCAGGCTTTGCGTTTGAGTATCTAGCGAAACAATGCCAGTTGCTTCTCGATAGCGGCTTTCAGCCAGTTCGGTTTCCTGGAGGATGGCTTCCTGCCGAGGAATGCGCTCTTCCAGAAACTTGCGCACGACAGACGCCTCTGCCCGAATGGATTCACTGTTTTCAGCCACCATCGCCTGGGCGATCGCATTCAGTAACCCTGCTGCCAGTTTAGGATCTTCTAGTTTGAGGCTCACCTCTAAAATGCTGGTCGCCGGAACGATATCAACCTTAAGCGCCTGATGTAACTCTTCAATGCTAGGGAGTTGCTCAAGCGGAATCTTATTTTCTTTTTGATAGTTATGCAGCGCTCGTTGCAGCACTTTTTGAGACTCTAGCAATTCAGCTTGAATTGCAACCGGATCAGCCGTTTTGCCAGGAACGGCTGTGCTGTTGTCTGTTAAAGCTTGCCCCAGGTCAGAGATGCCAACTCCTTTCTCACCAACAATGAGTCGGGCTGAGCTTTCATATAGCCGAGGTGACGATGCTAGAGTCAGAATCGATGCCCCTACCGTGACGGAGATAAACGTAGAGAGCGCAAGCAACGCGTGACGTTTTAGGACAAAGAGCGGAGATACAGGAACAGTAGCCTTACCCATTTTGCTTGTAGAGATTGCGAGTACTAATTTCGTAGACCTGGAATATCAGTTTAATCAGTGAAATCCGCCTGTTCAGATGAATGACAAATAACTATACCAATTCTTCTTAATTCAACCTGAAACATGTTGTTAATGAGTACCTTGTATTGCTTCGCCTTCAAGCTCAGCCATGATTACTGGTACTGATCTCGTCTATCCACGCAACCCTGACACATTACTTATCGCGCTTTAGTATACCCATTTATCTCCTCTTATGCTCAAGGGATAAATGGAAACTTGCTGCATTTATATGAATCTCTGCCAATCCAGAAATTATTTCATTTTGTTAACCACTTTTTAACCACTTTTGTTCACGCCTCAATACGCTCCATTACGGTTGAGGACTTCTCGGATTGTTTTCAAAATTAAGACTAAATCATACGCAATCGACCATTTTTCCTGATAAGCCAAATCCATTTTTACAATGTCTTCAAAATTTTCGATGTGCGATCGCCCATTCACCTGCCACTCTCCGGTAATACCGGGCTTTACCAGTAATCGATTAAAGTGATGTGGTTCATATTTCATCACTTCATCAACCGTCGGGGGACGCGTGCCGACCAAGCTCATGTCGCCTTTTAAGACATTCCAAAATTGGGGCAATTCGTCCAGGCTGGTTTTGCGCAGGAAGCGTCCAACCCGCGTGACGCGGGGATCATTCCGATTCTTAAAGATGCTGCCTTTGGCCTGATTGTGTACCAGATGCTTAAGGCGATCGGCCTCTATTACCATCGTGCGAAACTTCCAAATGCGGAACGGTTTACCGTTGAAGCCGCAGCGAATTTGTCTATAAAATACAGGGCCAGGATTATCAAGCTGGATGGCGATCGCCACGGCAATGCCAACGGGTACTGTAATGCCTAACCCAACCAGAGCACCCAAAATATCAATCGCTCGCTTTGCTTTGCTCGTTACGGATGGATGCACGGTTTGCTTCGATGTAAAACGTCCAAACTGCTGTGCCAACATAGATGTTCTAAAAAAAGGATGATAACAAGTGGCCAACCAGCAAGGACTTAGTATTCACCTTCGTTAGCCTGCAAAAGAGTCCAGAGATCGGCAATAGATAAAATCGACCAGAGAATTAAAATGAGCACAATGCTGATCAGGGCAAAAGCACCTAACCCTGCCAGTGCCGTGATCACATCAATGAATCGTCTAATTTTATGGGTTGCATCAATATGCAACGCTTGCCCAGAAACCAGAATTCTAGGCAGGTAGATTAGCATAAAGCCCCCTAGAAAAGCATGTAACCCAACCCTGATGCGATCGTTGCTATGAACGATTGCTGTGAACCGTTGCTGTGAACTGTTGCTGTGAACTGTTGCTACGAACAAACGCTAAAGGTTTGCGCTTGTCGGTGTTGCCAATCTTCTAAAAAGCGGCTGTAAATGCCATTCACGACGTAATGAGCATCATAGGGCTGAACCACTCGCGTACAGGCTTCAGCAGGATACTGGTCGGGATACGTTAAGACCTGTCTCCAGGCCGCAGCGATCGCTTCAGGGGTTTGTTCATCGCACACAATTCCGCTATCGGCAGTCAAGAAGTTGGGGGTTTCTCCGGCACGAGTCGTAATAACTGGCGTTCCGCACGCCAGGGCCTCAATGCTGCCTCGACACAATCCTTCATAGGCACTGGTTAAGACAAACATGTTGCAGGTCTGATATAAATTAGCCAGCTCAGACTGTTGCAGGGGTTCCAGGAGCGTCACGTGATCAGACAAATTCAACCGAGCAATCTCAGCGCGGATGTCTGCTTCCAATTCACCCTGCCCAACAACCAATAAATGGGTGTTGGGTTCTTTCAGCGCTGCGAAAGAACGAATCAGGAGCAACGGCTGTTTCTGAGGATGTAACCGACCTGCAAACAAAATGAATCGAGTTTCATCGGGAAGCTTAAGATCTCTGGCCAGTTGAATTCGTCGCTGCTGTCGCTGCTCAGGGGGTAGAGAATAAAACAGGTCGCTGTCTACAGTGTTGGGCAAATACATGACGCGATCGGCAATGTCGGGATACCGCTGGCGATACGAATCGGCTGACTTGGTATTGCACGACAGCACATGGTCAAACTGCTTCACTAAACGCCCCTCCAGCGCAAAGTAAGCCCAGGGAAACCGCCGCCACATGATCCCCCCTTCCTTACTGGCTCCCTTGACTGCCTGATCAATGTCGTTATGAATGTAAAAAATCTTTTCTCCAGACCATTGAGATGCTGCCAGGGTTGGTTCCAACCGATGGAACTGTAGGAAGTCCGACGAGAAATCTCGCCCGATAAGCGCCTGTGTGTAAAGAACTGTTGTGGGAATCCGTCCACGAACGTTGTCATTCTTTAAGCGAATGAGCGGCATGAATTGAAACTCTCTGCCATATAGCTCAGCGTCTGACCATTGCCCTAACGGCATTTCAGAGTTTGCACTGCCAGTACCGACCAGGCGAAGCTGAAATTCTTTAGGCGAGTGTTTGATCACGTACCGAATACAGGTTTGTATCCCACCAATGGATGGATTCCAGGGGTTGAACTGATAAAAGATAGTTAGCGTAGGACGATTCATAAAACGCACATCTCAGGAGTGAGAATTTTAATTGGGGTCAGTATTACTGGGGCAACAGGGGCTGAGTTGAGAGGCAAATCTACATGAAAACGAGCGGATGAGAGTGGATGTGTCAATCTAGAACTGCTTCGCCAGATCCACATCAGCATGAGAGGTCAATTCTGCCAGTGCAGCCTCTTGATTAATCAACGAACAGAAGACATCAACATACTTTTCAACTTGCGATTCATGTCGAAAATCTTCGGTGGCTTCCGGTATTCGGAGACAAGCAGATGGTTGTGAAAGGGCTGCTTTCATGGCTTCTGTCATCTGGTCTAAATCACCGACCGGAACTAGCGTTCCATATCGCCCGTGTTTCAGGATCTCGACCGGGCCGCTTTCACAATCTGTAGAAATGATTCGCTTCCCTAACGCCAGTGCTTCAATCAGAATGTTTGGCAGTCCTTCATATTGGGAACTGAGCACAAAAATATCTGCCATTGCAATAAAGGCATACGGATTCGTTCTAAACCCTGCCAGATCAACGGACTGCCGGATGCCCAATTGCAGAGCCAGTTCTTCAAGTTCCTGCCGTTGAGGGCCTTCGCCTAAAATTACTAACCTGGCATCTGGAATAGACTGCTTCACATTTGCAAATGCTTTGAGCAGCAGTACAAAATCCTTTTGGGGCTTGAGACGACCTGCCGCCAGGATAATGGGGGATGTTTTTTGATCAAACCAGGCGTGATCGGCGGGCTGTTGAGCTTGTTCAAAAATATCTGGGGTGACAGTCGGGTTGTAGATGAGCCTTACTTTCTGAGGATCGGCTTTCATAAATCCCGTGATGTCCTGGGTCATGCCTTCACTTTGGCTGATGATCAGGTCAACTCGCTTGTAGGCCAACCGAGTACAAAAGCCCAAGGCTAAGGCCACGAGAGAGGGATAGTTTTTAAACTGATGCTGGTTGGTATTGGCCTGGCGCACAATCAGCTTGCTTTTTGCGCCGGATAAGACTAAAGCTGTGGTTGCAACGACGTTGTTGAAATGGATGGATGAAAACAGGATGTCTGGCTGATATTGATGTAAATAGTGAGCTAAGCCTAAGACGTTCTTAAGGACGTTAATTCTAGAACTTTTTAGATCAAATAATCTGACGCCTGCTGGAATCTTCCAACTCGGACGTGTTTTGGCTAGCACCAGATCGACCTGAATTCCTTTTTGAACCAGGCCATGAATAATCTTGACAACGGTCTTGTCTGCTCCATATCCCTGAAGCGAATCTAAATAGATAGCAACCCTTGTAACAGCATTTTTCTTAGAGGCAATTCGAGGGTTGATTGATGTATCACCCTGCTCAAAACCAACCCGCTCCGCAGATGCAGGTCTAGAAACGAAACGCGCAATTCGCATCGCAGTTGCTCTCCCGAACCGAAGTATTAAAAATGCCGGAGCAATGCCACGCTCCCTAGAGCAGCTTTATTAATCGGAGAACTTAGTTTCTTAACATTTGTTTAACTAAGGGTCAATCTGCCGTTAATATCTCCTTAACTTTGAATATACAGCTAAACTCCAGCAGCTATTTAAAGTTCCAATAAAGTGTCAGTAAAATCACAATAAACGCCTTAGCATTTCTCGTTAAGCGATCTTACTTAAGCTGAATATATTGATATATCTTGATTCTACAGAGAAGAATAATTGACTATTCCTTATGGAAATATCCGTATTATTACGGAAAATATTAAGTTTTATAGGGGGTACCCCCTTACTATTCTCTATCTGTATTTAAGCTCAGATTTAACTTGAAATTTACTACAGTCGCATAAATTAAATTTGGTAAATGCTTTAATTGTCCTTTTTCAGTATTAACACTGAGACAACACAAAATTGTTTTTTAGTAGAAAAATATGACTGAAGATATGATGTTATATATAGTGATTTGTGATTGCGGAGAGTTTTTAAGGCGATCGCCCTAATTCAACGTCATGTACTCTTTAGAAAAATGGCATAGGATATTGACATTAGCGTGAATCAATGTCTGGTAAACTGCCTGCACTGGTTTGCTTTCAAGCTTCATTTCTTGTTGTTAACCAAAGCTGTCAAATAACGATGAAAAAAAGCATTAAGTCAGCACTGAGAACTGCATTTTTACTATTCGAGTCGGTTAGTAATGCCAGATTCTACAATCTGAGAAAGCAGACCAACGGGCTGCTGCTACCCATTGCCTATAAGAAGATTTATAAACTGTGTCGCCAACTGCCCGATCTCGACGTGGTTGAGATTGGAGGCGCTACGGGTGCGGGAAGTATCTCGATCGCCTGGGCCATGAAGGAGTCTGGTAAACAAAGCAAGCTAATTGTGATCGAGAAATGCCAGGGCGGCACTCGTATCGATGTGGGGGGATATTCTGAAAATTTGGAGTTAATCCAAAATCACTTTAAGACCTTTAACGTTCAGGATCAAATTCACCTATTTCCACATGAATTAACTTTGACAAATGGAAAACAGGCGATCGACTTAATCCATACTCCTGAAATTGCTGCATTTATCCACGATGCAGACGGACGAATTGACAGAGACTTTTATCTTTTTTACCCGTTGCTTAAACCGGGTGGATTGATCATTGTGGATGACTATGCCAATGAAGCCAAATATCAGGCTGTCAGCGATCGGCATCCCATGGGTGGTGCGAAATCGATCATCACGTACCGATTGCTGAATCAGATCATGGAATGGGGGCTGTTCAAACCGATTCACAAGATTGGCAAAACAATTTTTGGCATTAAACCACTCGACGCTGATTTCAAACAATTTAGTTTAGAAACATGTCAGGCCATTATTCACGGTGTTGAACAAGAGCGTCTAGATTTTTTAAATAGCCATGAGCCAAAGTGGAATCTTCAGCGATTTGTGTGAGGCTTCCATAAAGGAGAATGCATCCTCCGTATCGTTTTCCTTCAGGTATGGATATATTTAATGACACTTGGATTGATCGCTACAGACTTAGTGCCCTATGTCATCCCTTTCAGTCATTCAGCATCTCACCCAACGCCTGCATCAGGAAAACATTCGTTATTGCCACTGGAAAAGTAACGAGCATGTGGATGCAGCCGTGGAAGGTAAAACCGATTTAGATGTTTTAGTGGATCGGAATAAGAAAGCCGAACTGCAACAGGTTTTAAGCGAAGTTGGGTTTAAATATTTTGAGGCGATTCCCTGTCGCAAATATGTTGATATTGAAGACTACCTGGCGCTTGATCGGGAAACGGGAACGCTCGTTCACTTTCATTTGCATTACGTTTTAGAACTCGGTGAAAAGCAACTGAAAGGGTATCACCTGCCCTGGGAAGAGCTGTTGTTGTCTACTCGCCTGTATGACTATGAACACGAGATCTACGTAGCAAATCCCAACATTGAAATTCTGCTGCTCATGGTGCGGGCCACGTTGAAGGTGAGATTGCGCGATCGCCTGAAGCGTTTAACAGGGCATAACTATTTCAAAGGCGATTTCATTCGAGAATTTTATTGGTTAAAAGACAGAATTGATGTCGATCAGGTGAGACAACTGAGCGAAGAACTATTGGGGCCTGCTGCCGCTAAATTGGTGCTCAATATTCTCAATCAGGAATCTTATCTCAAGCAACTTTTACGGACTGGCAATCCTATTCAAACTGCTTTAGAACCCTATCGACGCTATCATCCGCTGGTTTCGAGATGGCTACGGTGGAGCCGAGAATTTGAGAATCTTGTTTACAAAGTTTTGAGAAAATACTTTGATGCACCTGTAACAACGCGCAGAACGCCTGTGAATGGCGGCATTGTCGTGGCAATTTTAGGAGCAGACGGTTCGGGCAAATCAACCGTTATTTCTGAAGTCAAAAAATGTTTGTCTCAGAAGCTAGACGTGTTGCCCGTTTATTTAGGCAGTGGTGACGGTACAGCCTCCTGGTTTCGAGCACCGCTGGTGTGGGCTACAAGAGGCTCTAAAACTCGGCAGCGTAAGAAACACAAGGCTGCTGCTGCTGATCCCCAATTAAAGACTAACGACTCGGACGCGTTACCTAAAAAATCAAAGTCCAAACTAGCCAACCTCTTTCAATGGTTGTGGGCGACATCGTTGGTGTATGAAAAGCAGGGCAAGCTCAAACAGTCGTTTCAGGCCAAGGAGCGGGGCATAATTGTGATTGCCGATCGCTATCCTCAAAGCCAGATTTTGGGGTTTAACGATGGGCCGCTATTGAGCAGTCATGATGGTTATAAATCTCCCTTTCCGGAGTCGTTGCAGAAATGGGAATTTGAGAGCTATCAGCACATGGCGGAGAAAACGCCACCCGATCTGGTAATTAAGCTAAATGTAACGCCAGAGGTAGCTCTGACCCGAAAACCTGAATCGCCCGCCGAGGGAGTTCGCAAGAAGGTCGCAGCCGTCCAGTCACTCCAATTTCCGGCCCAAACAACGGTTGTTACAATTGATGCAACCCAGCCGTTAGATGATGTGTTAGTGCAGGCAAAGTGGGCTATATGGGAGAATCTGTAACTAAGCCTTCGCAACCTTTGGTGATTGAGTTTGTGGGCCTGCCTGGGGCTGGCAAAACGACCGTGTTTCATCAAGTGGTTGCCCAGTTAAGAGAGGAAGGTATTTCTGTTGCGGCGAGAGATGAAATTCTGAAGCAATGGAAGTCTACAGGTCGAGTAAAAAAACTCTTACAGCTGTTGCCTCAAACCTGGAATCACGTTCAAACTTTGGTGCAATCTCTCGTTCTGGCTTCTCAGGTTAAACCCCTGAATCGACAGAGTTTTGCCAAAGCCGTAAAGGTATATACAAATGTCAAGCGAATTGATGCGATTGCCCAAAGTCGTTCACATCAACTGATTGTGCTTGATCAGGGATTGCTGCAAGAAATCTGGTCTGTAGGGATTACGGGTAAACCACCTGAAACGAAACAGATTCAGCGGGAACTATCGACGCTGTTTCAGACTAGATCGGTGGCGATCGTTGATTTCAACATTGATGTTGAGACGGCGTTGCAGCGAATTCAGCAGCGTCCGACTGAGGGAAGCCGATTTGATGTGATGGAATCAGATGCAGCTCAGGCGACGCTGACGCGATACGGCCCTTATCTTCAAGACATTCTTCGCTGCGCTCAAACGTTGGGGATTCCGTTACTAGAGGTTGATAGTGCTCTTTCAGTGGAAGAGAAAGCAGAGAAGATTGTTCTCTGGATGCACAGTTTGATAAGGGCTATTTGATAAGAGTCAACGGTTGAATTGGAAAATCAGATCAGAAGGGTGACGATGCGAATACCGTCACCCTTTCGTATTGTTGTTCCGAAATGGGATTTTGGTTGCGACGATATGCCAGTAGAGACGTGTCAATGGCACGTCTCTACTGGCATATGGATGCGTTTCAGAAATGGATGTTCAAAACCGTTTATTGGATAACGGGTGTGATACCGTCGATCGCCACGGTTAATCCCGCTTTGGAACCATCCCAGTAGGGCGCAAAGGTGCCGCTTGTATTAGAGCCAGTTGAGGTGGGTGTAAACGTGAAGATATCGGAACCATCACCCGTTGCCCCTGGCACGTTAAATGCTCCTTCGGTAGACATGTAAATCTTGCCCGACGCATCAATCCATGTTCCTCTGACATCTTCTGTGCTGTCGGTCAGGCCAACATCCGAACCGTCAAAATACATCGTCCAGGTACCTGCTGTATTGGCACCCCAACTGTTTAGGCTGTCAGCTTGAAAGGCAATTAAATCTTCGTCACCACCTGACACACCCGGAACCACAAAGGAGGCTTTCGTACTAACCACCAAACGGCCATCGGGCGCAAAGGCGATCGCATCGATGGATTCCCCACTATCTGCCAGGCCGACATTGGCTCCCTTGAAGTACAGCGAAAATGTTCCGGCTGTAATATCACCTGTTGAGGTCGGCGTAAATTTCACAATATCGGTTGGCGCAACGCTTCCCGGACCAGTTAGCGTGGTGGCATTGTTCAGCGCAAATAAGATTGAACCATCCGAATTGATGTGAAAGTCCCGCACATTCAGGCTGCTTAACCCCACATCCGAACCGTCAAAATACATTTTCCAGGTACCCGTCTGCGAATCGTAAGACAGAATATCTTCATCCGCAAAGGTGACGCCGCCAACCGAACCGTTACTGCTGGGCGATACGTAGAGAAGGGATTTAGCAGGCGATGCTACATCATTGTCTACAATGGTCAGCGTTGTACTGGCTTGACTGCCAATAGTAGCGCCATTCGTAGGATTACTCAACGCTAAATTAATTGTTTCATTGCTCTCTACTTCTGTGTCATTCACGATGGGGATCGTGATGATTTTGGTAGTCGTGTCGCCAGCAGCAAAATTAACGACAATGGAGCTGTTGTTGTAATCGGAGGGGGCGATCGCAGTACCATTCATCAGATTAACAGTAGCGCTAACGGCTCCAGAACTGCCGCCAGTGCGCGTGACCTGAATGCTGGCGATCGCTGTTCCATCTTCATTCACGCTGAAGCTTGCCGCCCTAAAGGCAAGCACACCTGCGGTGGCAGGTGGAGGTGTGGTGTTGCCCAATGAGAATTCGTACAGCCGACCGTCGTTTTCAGTGGGGACGTCGTTGTTATCCACCCCGCGATCGACAATGTAAAGGCTATATTCAGAGGGATTTTGACTGCTGGGCGCAAAGGTCAACCCCGCAGGTTTCACCGGATTGGCCGCAGAAATATCATACTTTTGAACCAGAACACCTGCTGTAGTGATTTCATAGACAGCATTGTTGCTCGTTCTGGGATTGCCCACAATAAACAGATTGCCATTGGGACCAATCGTAATTCCTTCTGGATCAAGAACGCCTAAGCTTTGGGTATCAAACTGGCTGATCAGCGTGCCCGTTAGCGAGATTTGATAGACCTGTGAATTCAGGCCATCCATGATGAATAGAGTATTCGAAGCTTTGGAATACACGACATCTTCGGGGTCGGCACTGAACCCTGACACGCTAAACGAGGTTACCGTATCATCGGCTGTGTTGTACTTTCCGTCTGCTCCTGGATTCAGGTCGAAAATCTTCAGCTTATCGTCGTCTGAAAAGTAAAGGTGATTGTTGTTGGGGTTATAGGCAATGCCAGTCGGCTCTTTGGTGAACGCCATCGTGCTTAACGTGGACTGCAAGTTGCCCTGAAGGTCAACGCTGTAAAGATTGCTTCCCTTATACAGGTTAGACATTTCTTCTACTTCACTGTCGCTGATCAGCAGGGAACCCGTACCAGGAAGCGCACCGGGAAGATACACAATGCCACACGGATCAGGACTGGCAGGTGAAAATTGCGATGTTTTGGTAATTTTAATAAGCGTAGCTGTTGAAGAAGTAACCATCGTTTCAAGGTAGATAATGAGGAGAGACGGTAATATCCAGATGGCGATCGCTCATCCCACCGTTTCAGTCAGGTTAAAGCGGCGTTAATATCAATGAGTAACATCAGATGTTACAAATTCAGGAGAACGAAAAGATTGCCAGATGGATATCGTGTAGAGAGATCCTTCGATTAAGCTCTGGGTTTAATCCGAAAATCTTGTGATCTTATAAGTTTAACTGGAGGTTAAGTAGAATTGATTAGAGCGCGATTCAGCTTCTTCAAAAATTCATGAGTATTTGAACTTCTCAGAATAACGTTCCTACTTAGAATTGTGGATTTAATAAAACCCAAAACTTAATTTTGGAAAGTGCAGCAGTGCGACGCTTTCCAAAATTAAAAATTTGGTTTTAATTGATCCATGATTCTTAAGACGTTGCTAAATGCAGGTACGATTCTCGAACACATCTCACGACTGTAGGGATGTCTTGCGAAACGCCCCGATGAAATTCATAGCTGACTTAAATCTTCCTTATCCATAAACGGATTTGGGCAGCGCGTCGCGCTGCCCAAATCCGCTCCATTTGCAAGCGCGTTGAGAAAATTACGCTAAACCACAAAGTTTTTTGCGCTTAAGCTGGACGGTTTAACGTGCTCTAACACCGCCAGTGATGTGAAATGGTTGTTTCCACTCAAACCATCAACATCGACTTTCACGACTGTGTTGGAACCCACCCGACTGAGTTTGACATACTCACTAAATAGGTGCGATCGCTTAAATCCTTTATGGAACAGTCCTTTCAACACAATCACATCCTGAGCAGCATTGAAGTCTTTAATGTGATCAACTCCATCTTTGATGCTCTTGTAAACAAATTTATCTTTACCTGCACCTCCTGTCAGAATATCGTTGCCCAGTCCTCCAACCAATACATCCTTTCCGGCTCCGCCATTGAGTTGATCGTTGCCCAACTCGCCATACAGCGTGTCATTCCCCTGACCTCCGTTGAGAATATCGTCTCCAGCATTACCGAAGGCTTTATCGTTGCCCGTTTGGCCGTTGAGGGTATCGTTATCATCCAATCCAATCAGGATATCGTTCCCCCCTGCGGCATTGATAATGTCTTGAACAGGAGTTCCGATCAAGGTTTCACTGGCATCTGTGCCCGTAATGATATTGGGAATAGTCGTCGTGACGGGAACAGGGGTCGGAGTCGGAGTGACAATCGGCGTTGGTGTGGGAGTTGGTATTGGCGTTGGCGTTGGTGTCGGTGCCGGGGTGGGCGTTGGTGTCGGGGTGGGCAGAACATCATCATCCACGATCGTTAGAACGGCACTGCTCTGCGCTCCAATCGCGGCACCGCCTGTTGGATTAATCAGGCTGAGGTTTACTGTCTCGTTGCCTTCCACCGATGAGTCATTGACGATAGGAATAGTGACTGTTTTGGCAGCCGTATCTCCATCGGCAAAGTTAACCGTAATCAAAGCGCCATTATAATCTGTTGGAGCGATCGCGGTGCCATTGACTGGATTTACGGTTACACTAACGGCTCCACTGCTGCCGCCTGTGCGCGTGACCTGCACTTTGGCCACCGTGGTTCCATCTTCATTGACGCTAAAGGTGGGTGCGCTGAAGGCCAGCGAACCGGGTGTGGGAAGGATCGGACTGTTGAACGAAAATTCATAGAGTCGCCCGTCGTTTTCTGTGGGAACAACGTTGTTATCCACCCCGCGATCAACAATGTAAAGGCTAAGCTGATTGGCATTGTTGCTGCTGGGCGCAAATGTTAAACCCGCAGGTTTGATGGGTTTTGCAGCAGAAATATCGAAGTGTCCAACTAAGGTGCCATCGGTTGTGAATTCGTACACGGCATTGTTATTGGTGGCCGGATTTCCCACAATAAACAGGTTGCCGTTTGGGCCGATCGCAATTCCTTCGGGATCAAGAACTCCCTGACTTTCGGTATCAAATTGGCTAATTAACTTGCCGCTGGTTGTGACTCGATATACTTGCGAATTGAATCCGTCCATGATGAACAGATCGCCTGTCGCCGAGGAGTAAGCTACGTCTTCTGGATCGGTGTGAGGCCCATTGATGTAGCTGACGTCAAACTGGCTGACTGAATCATCAGCCGTGTTATATTTTCCGTCTGCACCCGGATTCAGATCGAGAATCCGGAGATGATCATCATCGGAAAAATAAAGATGTTTATTGGTGGGGTTATAGGCAACGCCAGACGGCTCATGAGAAAAGGGAATCGTTGTTAGCGTTGACTTTAAAGTGCCCGATAGTGAAACGTTATAAAGGTTTTTCCCGCTCGTAAATAAGTTAGGAATCTCATCTACTTCGCTATCGCTAATTAACAGCGAGTTGGTATCGGGAATATAAACAATGCCATCTGGATCAGGGCTGGATGTCGAAAATTGAGATGTATTGACAATTTGTACCAGCGTGAGCGTGTTATTTGAAGATGTTGAGGTGGGCATTTTTGATTGTGGAGAAAGGTTTAGAGCCAACGCTCTGAGCCGTTATCGACAGACGTTCAGCAGGGCTAAATCTTGCGTCGAGTCAACGGATCAGGCCACGAAGGCGTTACGTTAAGCCAGACATTTCAGGTAAACGAATGCTCCACAATGAAGTTCTAGAAGCGACTTAAAGGCGATCGCCCGATCAAGGGCAGACACAACGTTCTGAACTTCCCAAGTCAGCATCAGTACTGACAGCAATACTGACAGCAATACTTTTTACAAGATTAAGAGGAAATTAAGTGAAATTAATGAGTAACCTATTTTACTTTCTGAAAAATTTACAGTTTCTTGAAGTTTTCAGAATATTTTGCTGAATGCTTTGACGATAAATGGCAATGGTGTCTTAAGGCCAAAAGCCAGAAGTCAGGAGCCAGAATAACTTCTGACTCCTGACTTCTGACTCCCGACTCCTACTTTTCAGTTTCTTAAACTAAAAAGTTCTTTGCACTCAAACTCGATGGCTTGACGTTTTCGAGGACGGCCAGTGAGGTGAAATGATTCTTTCCACCTAAACCATCAATATCGACTTTAACGACGGTGCTGGAACCCGAACGACTCAGTTTGACATACTCGCCGAACAGGTGCGATCGCTTGAATCCCTTCTTAAACAATCCTTTCAGTACAATCACATCTTGTTTGACATTGAAGTCCTTAATCAGGTCAACTCCATCTTTGATGCTCTTGTAAAGGAACTTGTCTTTGCCAGCACCACCCGTGAGGATGTCTTTACCCAATCCCCCAACAAGCGTGTCCTTTCCGACTCCACCGTTGAGTTGGTCATTGCCCAACTCGCCATACAGCGTGTCATTGCCAACACCACCATTGAGAATATCGTCTCCGGCATTGCCAAAGGCTTTATCGTTGCCAGCATCACCGTTGAGGATGTCCTTCTCATCGAGTCCAATCAGAATGTCATTGCCGCCAGCAGCATTGATGATGTCTTGATTTGGCGTTCCGATCAAGGTTTCACCTGCATCTGTCCCGTTAATAACGTTAGGGGTTGTCAGTGGAACAGGTGTCGGCGTCGGCGTGACGATGGGAGTGGGCGTCGGTGTCGGCGTTGGCGTGGGGGTAGCAGCTACATCATTATCCAGGATGGTCAAACTAGCTGTAGCCTGACTGCCAATAATGGCACCGCCCGTTGGACTACCCAGGCTCAGCGTGAGGGTTTCATTCCCTTCTGCTGAGGTGTCATCCACAATGGGAATCGTAATGGTTTTAGGGGTTGCATCGCCAGCCGCAAAGCTAACCTTAATCGGGCTGTTGCTGTAATCTCCTGGAGCTTTGGCGCTGCCATCGGCTAAGTTAATCGTTGCACCAATGGCACCGCTACTGCTGCCAGTACGGAGAACCTGTACCGATGCAACAGCTGTTCCGTCTTCCCGAATACTGAAGTTAGGA
>DATNPS010000305.1:0-26072 GCA_036703095.1 Crinalium sp.
CAGCTTTATCAACGGCTACAGCAGACCGAAATTTTGTTGAACATTGCCGGACAGCGTCGCGTCAAGGATCGATTGTACTTTCTGCTACAGTTCTTGCGGCGCGAGTTAGGACAACCCACACCAGAAGGCATTCGCTTACAGATTCGTCTGGTTCACGAAGACATTGCAAGCGCCTGTTGCAGTACCAGAGTGACTGTTACACGACTTCTCAGCGAACTTCAGAAACAAAACAAAATTGTGGTTGATGGAAACTTCCATATCATCTTTAAAGAAAATTTCTAATTCGCAAAGGAAAATTGAATATGCTAATTTCAATATGTGCTTCTGAACTGATCTGAATCTCTCCTTTTCATCCGCGCAAAGGTTTTTTTTGACGCACACATTCTTGTGTACTATCACGTCACAGAATCTGAAAACGGGGTGTATTTTTCCTGCATATGCGCCCTTGCGTCTTCTGTTCTGACTGGTATAGCACTACGTATTTACGTTAGCGAAAGGGGGGCTTCGCCCCCAGTCAGGGGTTCCATCCCTACACCCCGTCCTAACCTTTATCAGTACTGCTATACATCTGATTGATACACCTGTTGTCTATTACGTTTTAACCGTCTCAAAGGTGGGCTTTAGGCAAAGTTTTAGACATCTGTCTAGTTGTCCTTATGCGGATTAAAAGAAGTATAGCCACAGCTCAACGTTTTTTGCCTGAGAGAGTGAGGCTATGTAACATGAGCGACGAGATTTTACAAAAACTTCGGTCTCTCAGTCAGTATCGCTTTGCATTACAGCAGCAGATCGAGCAGCAGGGCGATCCTTCGCAATCATCGCCCTGCATCGAATATTCCGCTCTGGTAGAAGAACTATCTGTTGCAGAAGAAGAGTTGCAGCAACAGTTCGAAACGTTGAAGGCATCTCAAGTACAGCTGAGCCAGGAGCGGCAGCGCTATCAAGACCTGTTTGAATTTGCTCCCGATGGCTATTTAGTCACCCGAGCTGACGGCGTGATTCAAGAAGCGAACCGTGCCGCCGCCCAACAGTTTGGGGTGCCTCAACCGTTTTTAATTGGCAAACCGCTGAGCGTATTCGTGGCATTCGACCAACGTTCTGCGTTCCGCACTACATTAACCCGCGCACTTCAAACCACCGATACGCAATCCTGGGAGATCCAATTGCAACCGCGCGATCGCCCTGCATTTGATGCGGCCCTCACGACTCGCGTGGTGCGTGACCCGGAAGACAACGCGATCGCATTGCGCTGGTCGATTCGAGACATCACAGAGCGCAAACGGGCCGAGATGCAGATTCACCTGCTGAATGCGGGTCTGGTGCAGCGGACGCTGATGGAACGCACATCCCGACTGATCACCGAAAATGTGCGGGCCAGCCTGGACGAACATCAAATTTTTCAGACGGCACTACAAGAACTCGCGATCGCGCTCGATCTGCTGGGCTGCGATGTCGGACTATACAACCTGCAAACGAAAACATCCACCATTCAATACTCCCACACCACCGATGGGTTTGCCTCCCTGTCAAAACCGGGCACAGTCGCCATGTCCGATTTTCAGGAGGGCTATGCTCAACTGTTACAGGGTCAAAGTTTTCAGTTTTGCGAAGCGACTCCAAACTCCCCCCGTGGTCAAGTTTCTATCCTGGCCTGTCCGATTGCCGACCATGAGGACGTGCTGGGCGATATCTGGTGCTTTAGCCCGCCCGATCGCGCTTTAGAACTTTATCAGGTCGATCTGGTGCAGCAAGTAGCCAACCAATGTGCGATCGCCCTTCGTCAGGCTCGCCTCCACGCTAAAGCACAGGCCCATATTGCGCAGCTCGATCAACTGAATCGGCTGAAAAATGACTTTATCAGCACCCTATCCCATGAGTTGCGAACGCCATTGACCAATATCAAAATGGCGCTACACCTGCTGAAGGTCGCTAAAACAGACGAACAGCGCGATCGCTGTCTCAGCATTCTAGAAGCCGAATGCACCCGCGAAACCAATCTGGTGAACGATTTGCTAGACCTCCAGCAGTTAGAGGCCGATAACTATCCCACATTTCTATCCGAATCCATCAACCTCCAGGAGCTACTGTCTATCATCATTGCGCCGTGGCACCCGCGCATGGAAAAACAGCGGCAGGTGTTAACCCTTGATTTGCCCGACCAGCTACCCCTGATTGTGAGCGATCGCGCCACCCTGAGGCGTTTACTGTTAGAGCTGATCCAAAATGCCCACAAGCACACCCCCGAAGGCGGTGAAATCAGCCTGACGGTACGTCATGATCCAAGGACATCCTATATTACATTCACGGTTCAGAATCAGGCTGAAATACCCGCCGCAGAACTGCCTCATATTTTCGAGAAATTCTATCGTGCCCAAAAGGCAGGTTCCTGGGATGTTAGCGGAACAGGCCTGGGGTTAGCGCTAGTCAAAGAACTTGTCAAACAGCTTCAGGGCGACATTCAGGTGGCGAGTGAGTCCGGTTGGACAACGTTCATAGTGCATCTACCGGATCGACTCGCACAGCAGGGGTTTTAGGTGTTGGGTGTCGGGTGTTATATGAATTGAAATTTCAGCCCCAACAGATAACCCCGTAGAGACGTGCCAATGGCGCGTCTCAAAACACCATACATCGAGGCAATATATCAAAACGATATTAGGTGTTAGAGCAAGAAGGCGATCGCTACACCCAAACACAGGAATCAGGAGTCAGGAGTCAGGAGCCAGGAGTCAGAAATTACCACACCCCCCATACCCCATACCCCACACCCTTCACGCTTGAATCACAAAATCCGAAACCGCGATCGCAGGTGCAGTTCGCAGGACGCTAAACAGCGCGCCCTGGCCAAAGCCGGATGCCGTTTTGTTTTCGTTGTAAAACAACTTGCCGTTACTGGAGTTGTAAACCAACAGCGCTTTTGATGTGGCAGCAGCGGCATCATTTTTGACGATCGCAAATTCGCTTCGAACGCTGAATCCATTGCCTGTCTTGCTTTTGATTGCTCTAAACGTTGTTTTGTCTAACACAATTTTGTCTGTTCCCGAAACAAAATCTCGAATCGAATCAATTCCCACTTTCGATGATTCAAATTTTGTCGTCGTGCTGTAAACAAATCGATCGGAACCAGTACCCCCTGTAAGGCGATCGTTGCCGCTGCCGCCATCCAGAATGTCATCCCCGCTGCCACCATTGAGGCTGTCGTTGCCGCCTACGCCAAAGATTTTGTCGTCACAACCCAGCCCTGAAATCACGTCGTTTCCATTGCGACCCCACATTAAGTCACTGTCTTTTGTACCGCTTAAGCGATTGGCGTTGCGGTTGCCCCGGAGAACGATGCCGGGTGAGCAGGGAGAAGGTAGGGGAGATGGGGTGGGTGAGGGAGTTGGGGTAGGAGTCGGAGTCGGGGTAGGAGTTGGGGTAGGAGTCGGAGTTGGGGTTGTATCGTTGTCAGCGATGGTGGTTACGATGGGAGCGATCGCCAGTGTAGTCGGATAGTTTGGATCGGTAATCGTTCCGGTAATCGCCTGGGTGATTGTGCTGGTATGCGTTCCTTCTACCACCGCATCATCGACGGCTCGGACGGTAATGGTGCGAGGGGTGGTGTCATTAAACGTTGTAATTTGCGTGCTGGCAAAATTCACGCCATCCAAACTCAATTGGCTCTGGGCGTCTGCCGTCAGCGTGATTTGTACAGCCCCAGTCGGAACGCTGGTGAGTGCCAGTTGGTAGGTATCCGTTGCGCCACCCTCTGCGATCACCGTATTGCCGCCACTCTGAGTTACGGTCACACCCGCCACATCCTCGTTGAGAATCGTGGTAGTTGCAGTGGAACCTGCTCCACTAGCAGTTCCGGGGGCCGTCGGGTTGACCAACTGAACGGCAACGGTTTCATCGGGTTCAGCGGTGCGATCGCCCGTTACATCCAGCATCAATGTTGCCGTCGTGGCACCAATGCCAAAACTGATCACATCAGCGGCAAACGTTACGCCCTTACCAGTGGCTCCAACTACGGTATAGTCGCTGTTGCGGGTCGTGGTGCCGCCCAGCGCGATTCCTACTGAGCTGGCGAGGGCGGTCGCTCCGGTTCGCGTGACGGTAAAGGTAATCGGTGCGGTGCCGCTGTTCCCTTCGGTAATGGAGGCGGCATCGGGGGCGATCGCATAGCTGATATCGTTGTCTGCAATGTTGGCGGTAATGGGAGCCAGCGTCACTCCGCTGTAGTTGGTATCCGCACTGCTGACCGTTTGAGTGATGGTGCCCGTGCGATCGCCCTGCGGTGTCGTATCATCCACGGCTGTAACCGTAACCGTTTGCGGCGTGAGTGCCGTTCCATCGGCGGCAAAGGTAAGCGTAATGGGTGTGCCCGCTCCAGACCCCAAATTTAACTGAGCGTCGGGCGTCACCGTCACCGTCACCGGACTGGTGGGAACCGAAGTCAAGACCACGGTATAGCTATCTGTCGCGCCACCTTCCGCGACATCCGTACTGCCGCCAGATTGGGTGACGGTAATACCTGCCGTATCGTCGTTGGTAATGGTGCTGCTCACAGCAGTCGCGCTGCCAACCGTATATCCCGCTCCGGCAGCCAGGGTGAGCGCGATCGTTTCATCCGGTTCGACAACGCTGTCGCCAGCGGGAGTCAGCGTCAGGGTAGCCGTGCTCGACCCAGCAGCGAAGGTAATGCTGCCCGTTGTGCTGGTAAAGCTGGATGCGCCGATCTGAGTATAGTCAGCCGCTCCGCCGCCAAAGGTTGCCGTGCCGCCGACTGTAAAATTCACCGTCAGCGGATTGGTCGGTGCACCAGTGCGGGTAAACGTATAGCTCAGCGCAGTACCGCTATTTTCAGCGACAGACGCTGGAACAACCGCCAGCGTAACTACAGGCGCATCAACAGTACCGCTAATGGTGAAGTCATAGGGGTCGCGATCGCTCGGTGTGACGCTGTTGTTATTAAAGGACAGCGTGCCGCTAAACGTGCCGGGGGTCGCGGCATTGAGCTGTACTTGAAACGTCGTGCTTGCACCGGGTGCGATCGGGCTGGAGGGAAAGCCACCCACCAAGCTAAAGCCCGTTGGTAGCGTTAAACTGCCCACGTTTAAGTTATCCGACCCGGTATTGCGGATGGTAAAGGTGCGGGTTACATTCGTACCGACAGTAGTTGAGCCAAAGGGAAAATTGCCGCTGTTGTCAGGAATGACGGTCAGGCCCGGATCTAAGACATCAATCACGGGTAGAGAGACTTCAAAGGCTCCGATATCGCTGGTACTGCCCACAATTCGGTTAAATAACGCGCCTCGCTGGTCGGTAGTCGGCGCACCGCTGTTGGTTCCTTTATTAAAGGCGGCACTGCTGCTGGTAATCGCCTGAGTTGCCGTCAGGCCACCATTGTTTTGCAAGACGCCCAGACCCGGATCAACCCCCGTAATGTTGTTGGTCGTGGTGCCTGTAATGGTAGCACCAGCCGTATTTTGAATCAGGTTAAAGTCTTGCGAATTGACAGTTCCAGAGATATCAGGCCCAGTTCCACTCAACGCTTGATTATTAGCAACCAGCGTATTAGTCAGATTGATGGCACTGGTGCCAAACCGATAAATTCCGCCGCCACTGCCGCCAGGACTAGTCGCTGTGTCAGAGTCAGCCGTGTTGTTGGCGATCGTGACGTTTCGCAGGTTTACAGTTGCGGTGGCGATCGCCGATAATCCTCCACCATTTCGCGTGGCGCTGTTGCCCGAAATCGTGCTGTTGGTGATGCTGGCAACGATATTGTTATCCAGTTCAATTCCACCAGAATCGCGGGACGTACCAGTCACCTGATTACCAGATAGAGTGCTGCCCGTAATGGTGATTGAACCGCCGTTGGCGTAGATGCCGCCGCCATTTCTGGCCGTCTGGTTATTGGCGATCGTGCTGTCGGCAATGGTAACGGTGCTGCCGTTAAAGGCCGCGATACCGCCACCATTCTCGAGCGTCGTAGCGTTGCCAGATACAGTGCTACGAATCACCTGTAGCGTTCCGCCATTGACGCGAATGCCGCCGCCCCCACTCGTCGCCGTACCACCTGGGTTGCGGCCTCCTGTCACGGTCAGGTCTTGCAGAATTAAGGTTGCCCCCGTCAAAACATCCAGCACCCGATCGATCGTGCTGGCATCGATAACGGTGACGCCAACTCCGGCTCCTTGAATCGTCAGCGTGCCGTTACTGGCGATATCCAGATCACCCGCCGTGTTTGCATCTTCCCCCGTTCCCGCCACACTGAGCGTGTAGGTGCCTGCCTGGAGGTTAATAACGTCATTTCCGGCGGCGGCATTCGCTTGAGAAATGGCATCTCGCAGCGACCCAGCACCACTGTCGGTCAATACAGTCGGATTAAATGTTGCCATAGACTACCCTTAGAGCCATTCCATGTGAATATGCGTGTCGGTTTCTCCGATCTGTTTGCCGCCCAGACGGTTGTACAGGTGAATGGCCCGATTACCCTTAACCACCTGAAGTCGAAACGGCAGATGGGCGATCGCCGCTTCCGCGATTAAGTCTTGCAAGATTTGCGTGCCAATCCCTTGATTGCGAACATCAGGCAACAGCGCCAGATCGACCAAGCGAATCTCATCGGGTCTGCGATCGACCCAAGCGCTGCCAACCGGATCGGGGTTGGCTACAACGATGTAGCGATCGCTGTTTGGAAATTGAGCGCGGTATCCCA
This sequence comes from Crinalium sp., assembly GCA_036703095.1. Lineage (GTDB taxonomy): Bacteria > Cyanobacteriota > Cyanobacteriia > Elainellales > Elainellaceae > DATNPS01. The sequence continues at coordinate 6,698 of DATNPS010000305.1, forward strand.
TCTGCTGCGCTCGAAACTGCATTCTCAAGAAATTGTCCTGCATGGCAGCATCCCAGCCTAAAACGGCCAGTTCCTCTGCGCGAGTGCTGGCATACAGTGAAAACAAAAAGGACTCATCTGCTGACGTGACGGGACGCAGCGTGAAGGGAGGAGCGATCGCCATGCTAGACCTTTGGCCCAACCCTGAAGAACATTTAAGGACGGGATGGGTAAATACCTTCTAGCGCAATGATGAAGTTGATGGTTAGATAGGGCTGTCGGTTTTCGTGAGGCTGGCTGCCTCCCGCCGCACCAATCGATTGCGGATTCATTGCAACCGGCGCACCTGAACCATACGTCACTTCTCTCGACTGGGCTAGCAGTTGTCCTCCCGGTAGCGTCTGGCTGGCTTCTGCATTGGTGGCAGCTAAAGAATGATTATGGGCTGGCATCTGGTTTGCCAGCAGTGTGACCTGCTCCGCTCCACCAACTTGCCCAAGAGTATAGGGACTGAGACCTGGTCCCTGTCCTGCATGAATGGGAACACGCCCCCGCAAGTCTGGTAAGGCAAATGTTGTGGTTCCGTTGCCTCCATACGTTGTGCCGAGTAGGGAAAAGAGGGCCGTATTTTGTGCAATCGGAAGAATCTGCCCATCACATAAGGCCCAACCTCTAGGCGCAAAGGTGAAGCCAATCATCATCACCTGGCCAATAAATGGCTCTGACATCGCAAACTCCTCAACCATCACGAGTTAGTGAGTAAAACCATACGGCATACGTCTTCAGCGATGGCAAATTTTGTTACAAACTTTGAGGAAATCTGTGTAAGTCTGGATACTTAGGAAAGTTTTAGATACATTTTGAGAGCAACGTAAAGCTGGTGCTCTTTTCATGAGTCTCTACCAACGTCTCTGAAAAAAACCAGCAATTCTCATCATGAACTCGATTTTGAACGTTGCACCTCCGTTAGGATTGCACCGTCAAGCTCAAATGAGGTGAGCGATCGCCTGATAGTCATACTGAGAGTTGCTGTAAAAATCTGCTGAGGTTGTTTAATATCGCTAATCTGCGCTTTGTCTTGAGCAGCATTTATGAACTCTTCTGTCCCCCAAGATATCTCTCTTTACGAGTTGGCCTTGAGCGCTGAACAGCCTCCCCACCCGTTGCAGATCAGTCCAACTACGTTCAAATCTGCGATTGGGACGGTGCTCGATCTGCTCATTGATCAAAAGCTCCCCGCCACCCTGTGGTTAAAATTTCCGCGTGGTAGTGTTTGGCAAGCTGAAATCGATCGCTATCGAAAGTTGTCCACAGCCTCTCATTCCATTTACGTTCTAAAGACTCAGCGCGAGGACGAAGCGGACAAAACAGGTACAAATAATCTTCTTAACCCAAAAACAGGTGCAGCCTCTCCAGATCCTGTGGAGTTTGAGCGCATAGATGAGTCTGATCTGATCGATGATCAAGGTGTTATCCCAACGTCGAGCACCGATTATTCGTATAGTCTGACGCTCCCTCTGTCTCCCGATAGCCAGTTGCGACGAGAATATTTCATTCTGGTGTTGTCGTCTGAGTTCTGTGGTTTGGTTCTGGCACACCGCCCTCGCTCTATCAAACAATCTAAATTTGAGCTACCCGATACACAAGATCTGTCAGCTCTAATGTCGAGACCAAACAATAACGACGATGAATTTGAGCGCAAACATCCGCTTTTAGGGCTGTTTTCGTTTGAATCGCACACGATTCAACGGATTCTCGGCGGCATTAATCAGGCCATTTGTGCGGGACAAACTCAAATTGAGACCAATAATGAAGTCGCAAACCTGCTCGAAAACTGGGAGTCGCTGACGCAGCCTGCGACGGAGGGCGCTTTGAATACAACCCTGTTAGGGCACTTATTTACTCGTCAGGTGCAACGGCAGGAGGATATCTGGCACGGTAGCGCGGTTTACCGTAAGCAGGCGGAAACAGCGGCCACGCTGCAAATGGAAAATGAGGAACTGATCAACTCGATTCGGCTGAAGGATGAGTTTTTGAAGAATGTCGGACAAGAGTTGAGAACGCCATTGGCCACCATGAAAACCGCTCTGACGCTGCTCAATTCCCCAACCCTCAAAGCGCCTCAGCGGCAGCGCTATATGGAAATGCTGAGTCAGGAGTGCGATCGCCAAAGTGCGTTAATTACCAGCGTCTTAGATCTGGTGCAGCTCGAAACAGCAGTTGAACAAAACCCCGTGCAGCCGCTCCGCTTAACCGATGTGGTGCCGGGAGTCGTCAGCACCTATCAGCCTCTAGCGCAGGAAAAGGGGGTCATGCTGGCCTATACCATCCCGGAAGATCTGCCTGCCGTGTCGTGTCTGAGCAACTGGCTGCGCCAAGTTGTAATTAATTTGCTGCACAATGGCATTAAATTCACCCCGAAGGGTGGCCGCGTTTGGGTACGCGCCAAACAGCAGGGAGACTATGTGCAACTGGAGTTTCAAGATACTGGGGTTGGGATTGCTCCCAGCGATATTCCCAAAATTTTCGATCGCTTTTACCGGGTGCGTTCCAGCATCGGCGACGAGACGAGCGGTACAGGGCTGGGGTTGTCGATTGTGCAGCAGTTACTCCTGCGATGCGGTGGGTCGATTTCGGTGAGAAGCAAGCCCAATGAAGGGTCTACGTTCACCGTTCTCTTGCCCCTCTACCGCTAACGTCATGCCGCCGAAACGTCGGTGTTAAAAAAAGCCAGAGAGGAATCTCTCTGGCTAGGCGAGTCATGCAAAGGAATAATGAAAGGCGATCGGACTACAGAACGCCCAGGTTTGAGAGTCCCAAAATGATTCCAGCTCCTAGAATGTGGCCGAAGCTGGTGGTTCCCAAAATGGCACCTAGCCCAAATCCACCAAACATTTCGGGGGATGGTGCAGCAGGGCCGTCGCTGGGGCGCTGAATGGTGAGCTTGCCAAATGCGATCGCCGCAATATTAGCAAGAATCATGATGATCGCAACCGTAGGACTCCATTCAAGGGTGTTGGGAACAGCGGCAAGTACAGTTGAGGTCAGCAATTGAGGTCTCCTTGATTAAACTGTGTGTAATTAAAATCTCAGGTGAATTGTTACCTGAAAATCATGTCCCATTGCTAGACATCGCATTAATAGTTCACACATCGCAGTAATCGTTTACATTCCTGGTTTGATGTTATAGCTGTTGCGAGGCCCGTTAAGACATCGAAAACCAAAGGTTTTTGGGGGCTTCGCCCCCAGCCAGACGTGAATTCGACGAATGCGCAAAAAGGTGTCCCGCACGACGTGCGGGACACCTTTTTGCGCCATTTCACCCGCCCGTCGGGCGGGTGAAATGGCGCTATCGAATTCACGTCAGCCAGGGGGTTCACCCCTGCACCTTGCCCTACTACCTGCGGCGGTTATACAAACCAAAAGTCTTTGGGGGCTTCGCCCCCAGCCAGGGTTTTACTCCTGCACTCCGTCCTCATCCATAGGACATCAAAAATCAATGGGGGTTTGGGGCTTCGCTCTAACCAAGGATTCAGCGGAGCAGAACATCACTGTATCGGGAGTTCACGTCGCACAGATGGCGATCGCCTTCCGACACGTCAGCATTGGTTCGCAGATAGTCATCAATCCAGCCGCAGCCCTGCTCCAGCAAATGGCTGAGACTGAAATCCCACAGGATCAGATTGCCATCTGAATCAGCCGCCGCCAGCGTTTGCCCACTGGGGCTAAAGCTCATGGCTTGCAGCCGACTGGAATGGCCTTTCAGCGTTCGCAACAGTGCGCCTCTCACATTCCACAGCTTGATCGTGCCATCCGCGCTGGCCGTGGCGATCGTTTGACCATCGGGGCTAAACAAAATGCGAGTGATGCGATCGCGGTGGCCTTTCAGGTTCGCCAACAGTTTGCCGTCCCAACGCCAGATCATGCCGTTGCCGTCCGCCGTAGCCGAGGCAATCAGCTGACCATCGGGGCTAAAGCTGACCGCCGTGACGCTACTGCTGTGGGTCAGCGTTCTAAACGGTTGCGTCGCGAATCGCCCCTGCTGCCAGTGCCAGAGTTTCACCGTGTTGTCTGCGCTACCAGATGCCAACGTTTGCCCATCCGGGCTAAAGGTGATAGCCGTAATGCGGTCTGCGTGCCCCGCCAGCGATTGCAAGGATCGAGGATCAAACTGGCCTGATTCAGGACGTTGCCAGAGGCGAATCAGGTTCGCTTCGTCCGCAGCGGCAAGGAGATGCCCATCCGGGCTAAAACTGACGTCAGAAACATTCACTGAATCGTCTTGCAGCGTTTGCAGCAGAGTTCCATCCCGTTGCCAAAGTTTGATGGTCGTGTCATTGCTGGCAGAGGCGAGAAGCTGCCCATCGGGGCTAAAGTTCAAGCGGTTCACCGTCTCTGCATGACCGCTCAGAGTAGCCAGCGGAAACGGTTGAGCATCAGATTGCAAAAGCAGATTCGTTGACCAGAGTTTAATTTCCGTGCCGCTAGCCGTAGCCACCTGCTGGCCATCGGGACTAAAGCGGATATCGGTGATGCCGTTCGGATGCCCTTTCCATACCGCTAGCTGAGGATTGTGGGGACGCCAGAGGCGAATGGTGCTATCGGCACTAGTCGAGGCCAGAATCGTGCCATCGGGGCTAAAGCTAACGCTGTAGACGGACGAGTTGTGACCTTCCAGCGTCGTGATCAGCATTCCATCGCGTTGCCAGAGCTTAATCGTATTGTCAGCACTGGCGGTGGCAATCGTCTGGCCGTCCGGACTGAAGCTAACGCCCCACACGCGATCGCCATGGGCCTGCAACTGTCGGATGGCGGTAAAGCTAGCCCCTCGTCGTTGCCATAGCAAAACGGTACCATTCTTCAATCCTGCGGCCAGGAGTTGCCCATCGGGACTCAGGCTCAAGCTATTCACGGGCGACTGAAATCCAGTCAGGGACGCGATACGAATGCCATTGCGTTGCCACAGCCGAATAGTATCATCGGTTCCAGTAGAAATCAGCCATTGACCGTCAGGGCTGAAGCTGACGGTTGAAACCCAACCGCGATGGGCCTGAATCGTGAGAGCAGGACGAGCCGCAAACCCACTACTGGTGCGCTGCCAGAGCTTAATAGTACCGTCTGCGCTAGCCGAGGCCAGGAGTTGACCATCGGGGCTAAAGCTGACGCTGTTCACTTCAGCCGTATGGCCTATGAGGACAGCGATCGCCTTCCCATCCCGCCGCCACAGCCGAATCGTTTTGTCATAGCTGGCGGAGGCGATGATCTGGCCATCGGGACTAAAGGCAACACTGCGGACGCGATCGCGATGCCCGACCAAAGTGGCGATCGGGGTGCCATCCTGTCGCCATAATCGGACCGTATGGTCATCACTGGCCGAGGCAATGATTTGACCATCGGGGCTAAAGGTGGCGCTAATCACCGTGCGAGTGTGCCCATTGAAGCGGTTGAATTCCCGAACGCCATACACCACCTGCAATAGAGAGGTGACCACATGAGTGCGCGTATCTGGATTCGGATTTTGCAACTGGCTGAGCTGCTGGGCAGCCCGTAACCCTTCAATCAGGGCTTCTAGCTCCTTACCAGAGGCAAATAGCTCATCGGCAGAGGTGCTGAGCGAGTCCAGTTGAGCGTTGGCCTGCACGATTTCAGCCCGATGCCATTGCCAGACGGCTACCCCGGTTAACAGCAACGCTGCCGTTAGACCGCTCGAAAGCCCCATCACCCGAAAGCGACGCTGGCGATCGCGCTGGCTCTGTTCCTGTTTCTTCAGCGTCAGGCTGGTTTTGATGAACTGCCGCTCGGTCTCACTCAGGCTAGCGGCGCGAGTTTGCAGCCAGTGTTGAGCTTCTAGCAGCGGTGCCCCCCGCAGTAAGGCTCCCTCATCGCGCTGGCTCGTCTCCCACTGGCGCAGGGTGCTGCGCAACCGTTCCTGCCAGGTGCGAAAGCGGCGATCGTCCTCCAGCCATTGGCGCAACCGCTGCCATTCCTGAATCAGGGCTTCATGCGCAATTTCAGCCATCTCGCCACCTGTGGCTTCGTCCTGACGGCTCACCACCAGACGAGCATCGGCCAACCGTGTTACCAGCGGCCAATTCGCTTCTCCAATGTCGTCACGGCTGGCCAAACGGCGCGTATCGGCAGTCCCCTCTCCCGGTCGCACCAGTTGGGTAAAGATTTGCTGTGCCTGTTGCTGAGCAGCGGCATCCAGCCCGCTATAAATCTGCTCAGCGTAACTGGCGAGCGCTTGCTCAACCCCACCGATCGCATCATAGGCGGCATGAGTCAGGCAACGGCCCGATTGCTTGTCCCACAGCAGCGTCAGGGCAAATTCCAGCAGCGGCAAATGACCGGGGGCCGCTTCGACCGCATCCAACATGCGTTCAATTAATCCGTCTGCATAGGTGACGCCCAGTTGGGCGGCTGGCTGTTCGATCGCCGCCCGCAGTTCCGCATGAGTCATCGGTCCCAACAGCTCTGGCGGAAACCGTTGCAGCGCATCGGCCAGGGGACGGTATGCCAGGGCATATTCGCAAAAGTCAGCCCGTAACGTCAGCACCAGAGACAACGTAGGTAGAGTCTCCAACGGCGATAGCAAAGTCGTGAGGAACTGCTGTCGTTCCTCCCCATCCTGACAGAGGGTATACAGTTCCTCAAACTGGTCGGCCACAAGCAGCAATCGTTTAGCAGCCGGAGATTTCTGCAAAATTCGCTCAGCAACATCGGTGAGCGTGAGTTGATTGTTTCGCAGGGCGATCGCCAGTTTATTAATTTCAACCAACTGATCCGTTTCGCTCAGGGCTGGCTCCAGTTGAGCAATCAGCTGTTCCGCCAGTCGAAAGAAGGGACGATTGCCGGGGCGAATGGTGATGACTTGCCAGTGGTGTTGCGATCGCAGCCGGGGCACCAATCCGGCAAATACCAGCGACGATTTGCCACTCCCCGACGGCCCAATGATCGCGACAAACGGCTGATGCTGTAGAACCCCAGTCAGCTTTTCCGTCAGGGCTTCTCGACCAAAGAAGAAGGGCGCATCGGATTCCTGGAAGGCGGAAAGGCCGAGGTAGGGGGTTGGAGGTTGGGGATGGGGTGTGGGGTGTGGTGTAGGGTGTGGGGTGTGGGGTGTGGGGTGTGGGGACGCTTCCCCATCTTCCTTACCTCCCCCATCTTCCCTATCTCCCCTATCTCCCCCACCTGCCCTCTGCCCTCTGCCCTCTGCCTCCCCTCTGAACCAGCTCAACGGGGGAACAGTAGGATTTTGACAAATAATCGGAAGCCAGGTCGCGCAGGGGTATTGGTCTTCCAGGGATTGAAGCTGTTCGCGAGCGTCGCGCACGGCTTCGTAGAAGGGCTGATGAGCCGAAAAACTGGCGAGAAAATAATTCAGAAAGGACTGGGCAACCCGATCGGGGACGGGTTCGCGCATGACAATCATCTGCGGGATCTGAAGACGCTCTAGCTGTCGTGCCAGGCCCAACCCGTCACAGGAGTTGAAAATAGCCAACTGGAGACCACGGGCGATCGCCTTTTTCAAACCATAGGTCAACTCTTCCAGCGACAGGCGATCATGAGGATTGATATCGAGATAACCCGTTTCACCTTCAGGGTGGCTGGTGCTGTGTCCGGCGAAGAAGAGGATATCCCAACCTGTGGCTTCCCAGAGCTGTTGCTGCAACTGCTGGCGATCGGGTTCCACCAGAAAAACCGTTTCAACGGTACCAGGGAGATGGGTTAAAAGCTGGCGATCGCGTTCGATGTCAATGCCCGTGCGATCGCCCAACACGGCCAAAATTCTCACCTGTTCTCGCACGGGGGGCGATCGATCAATCCGTTCGTAGGCAGGAGCACTTAAGGCGACTTCTGCCTTGGGGAAGCGATGCAACAGATCCCACCCGTGCCAGGGCAATCGCCGCAGCAAATCATCCTCTGCCTGAAGAATCAGTCGAATTGACTCGTCGGGGGTCAGCTTTTCCAGCAACCGTTCTCGAATTGTGCGAAACGCATCTGCCTGTAGCCAGCGATTGAAGCCATCTGCCAGGGATATGGCGGCTTGGTGACACGCTCCCACAACTTCGGTCTTAGAACCACGCGTAACGAGATTGGGGCGATCGCCCAGACGAAATAACAGGCTCAAACTGCGATAGAGCGATCGCCACTGCTCGTACTGATTAATCAATTCAGGGCTGGGAGGCAGCTTGCCCTTGGCGCGAGTTTGAATTACGGCAGGGGAATGGTTGGGGGTGCGATCGCCATCTGCCCGAATCTCCAGCGTTACAGCAACTCCCTGATACAAGTCGCCATCAAAATCCAGGATGACTAGCGTTCCCATTCGATTACGCCCAACTCCATTGCTTAGAACCAAACCAATCAGGAGTACTGCTCTGGTCGCGAAGCCTACACCCAAATATAGGAGTCAGGAGTCAGGAGCCAGGAATCAGAAGTCACCACATACCTCACAACACCCCATCCCCCGCTGTCCTAAACCACAAAGGTTTCGGTGATTTGCGTGTTCCCAGACACCGCCTCCAGGCTGAAGCGTTCGCCAACCTGTGCCGTAAATTCATACTGCACGAAGGTATCTGCTTCTCCGGCCATAATTTCGCGAAAGACGTCTCCACCCTCGGTGAGCACCCTGAGTCGTAGCTGAGACGGTAAATAGGCTGATTCCCCAACTGGGCAAATCTGAACATGAATGCCGATTTGTTCGGATGTTTCAGGCATCAGGCTAAGGATTAGCATGACAGAAGAGGATGGGTATCCCTCCTGTTCGACCTCAATCCGCTTAGCTCGCCGGACAGGTGCCCGCCGAAACGCGAAGGATGGGGTCGCATCTCCAACTAGTGCTTCAACAGCTTGCCAACCCATTTCGAATACCTGATGTAACCAATTTCCTAAATTCACCAGGATTGAGTCAGGCGACTCTGCAACTCCCTCCAGTGCCGCTAACCGTTCGAGCAATGTCTCCAACGGCTGAACGTCAGCCAGAGCAACTGTTTCAGTCTCATCTGCGATCGCCCCCACTGCCACAAATCCCAATAGATCAACCGACTGAAGCGATTCGTCAAACTGAACGGCGATGTAGCCCAGGCGATCGCCCTTGCCCTCTGCCGATACATGAATGTCCTGTTCTCCCGGCAACACCGGACAGCATTCTAAGTGCCCCAACCCCGGCAAGACTAAATCCGCGACGTTAAACAGCGATCGCCATTTAGCATCCCAGCTCTGGCTATGCTGCAAATCTGTCTCGATTTGCAGCCAGGTTAAATAACGATGCACGGCCCATACCGCCAGCGTATTCAAATACACCTGCTTCCCTTTCTGAGGAGACGCCTGCTCCGCCGCAAACTGACCAGCCAACTCATGAGCGGCTCGGCTCAGCGGCACGTTAATGGATGGATACGTAATGCTGTTCATAAAAACTTCTGCCCTCTGCCTTCTCCTGACTCCTGACTCCTGACTCCTGACTCCTATTCTTCATCCCCCTCATAGCCAAAATTTTGAGCGATCGCCCTTAGCAAGGGTAAGCCCCGGTTTTTCCAGTGCCAGTTGAGGGTGTGGTAGTTGATGTTAAATTCGCGGGCGATCGCCACCATGCGATCGGGGGGCTGTTTGAGTAAGAGCCGCAAACTGAGCATCTGGCAATGGCAGTCTGGATAGGCTTGGGGGTGGCACTGCCTCAATTTTTCGTCTGGGTCGGTTTCGATGTAGCGCTGAATTTGGAGGCCAATTCGCTGTGCGGTTTGCTGTTCCTGCTCCCGACGAATCGCGTCCTCCAGGTCTGATAGCGTACAGGGGCCATCGGCAGGTAGATAATCCCCGAAGCTGGGACTACCCTCAATTCCAACAGGGGCATCCAGCGAGAGGGGCGGTTTTTGAGCCTGCCGCAAAAAGTCGGCCTTGGCGCTTTTGGGTGGGCCTTGGGCGCGCGATCGCGGTGGTGCGTGTAGCTCCCGCACTTCGTAGGTGAGCCGCAGTTTCAGATTAATCCAGTTGGTCAGGCTTTTTTCGAGTGAAGGCGATTGCGGCTGAAAGGTTTTAATCTCTTCACCCAGTCGCATCAGCACATCATCCAGCACTTCCGCATAATCGGGATGACTGGAACGAGTTAACCCCGGCAGCCGCTGAACTTCGGCCAGCAAGCGATTCATGGCTTTGCGCCAGGTCAGCGTTTTCGGTGAATTTTGCTGAACGGTTTCAATTAGGATGCGTAATTCTTCATCGCGATCGCCCATAGTCGTCACACGGCAGTAGCCGATTCGTCGCCCCAATCTTAACTGATGCGTGACTCTTTCTTAGAGGACTGAAAACCCGAATTTTGGGAGAGGATGCAGCGTTGCTGTACCTCTCTCCCAAAATTCAGGTTTAAATATCACCGAATTATTCCCAAAAAAAATTTTAGTGCCCGATAGAAGTGTAGACCACCTGCAATTCAAATGTGAGGGACATTGCAATGAATCATTTTGAACTGTTGATGCACTTTTTGCGCGATCGCCAAACCTTTTTAGAACAGGTGTATAAAGGCGTCAAGCTAGAGCACAAGATCGTTTCACTGCTGGTGTGTAGCACCACATTCTTAGCCCTGTATGGCGGCATTATTGGATCGTCTAGCGGTTGGCAGCAGGTTTTAGCGTCAGCGATTAAACTTCCAGCGCTTTATCTAATCACGCTAATGATTTGTTTGCCCACGCTGTACTTCTTTGATGTCATCTCTGGTTCTACCCGCACGTTTCGCCAATATCTAACCTTATTGCTGGGAGCCACGGCAGCCATTAGCGTCATGCTGTTTGCTTTTGCACCTATCACACTCTTCTTTCGCGTTTCAATCAACGATTATAATTTCTTTACACTGCTCAATGTTGTGATCTTTGCGTTTACTGGATTCATCGGCATTCAGTTCTTTTACAAAGGCATGTTGTTTATTGCACAACAGGATAGTGATGATCATCCCCGCCGCTTAACGATCATGAAAGCCTGGTTAGTGCTCTACGGATTTGTGGGCAGCCAGTTGGGCTGGACACTTCGCCCCTTCTTTGGTGCACCTGGAGAATCGTTTTCCATCTTCCGTTCACTCGAAAGTAATTTTTATCTACAGGTGTTGAGGATGATTGGAGATGCACTGGGATTGCATTAACGTTCAGTCCGATAACCGAGATCGTAGCGAGGTGAATTCATGCGAACGGACTTAACAAATTTAACCATCACAGCCGATGAAATTGAAGCACTGGCAGGGCTTGATTATAGCGACAGTTTAGCGATCGCCACCTATCAAGCGCTTGCCTTCAGGCATCCCAAACAAGTTGCATCGCTAATAGTCACGGAACTTTTCATTCTGATATTTGCGTTAATCTTCATGTTGTCCAGCAGTTTGATTGTATTGCGTCATTCAAACTCATTTGTAGAGGATTCATCTGTTGTCACCCAATTGCTCATTGGAATTGTTATCCTCGCTATCATCGCTGTTTTTATTTGGAACATTTATCTCTATCGTCAGGCTCAACAGATGCGATCGCTTGCATATCTCATGCGCGAAATTGAGCGATTTAATGATGTGATTCACACGATTGACTGGATTGATCAACTGGAGAACCATTCAACTCGTCAATTGCAGGCGGGAGGAGAGCGGGAGGAGGCGATCGCCGCTCTACATCTGACGCGAGACAGTTTAGTGAGTTCGCTGCAAGCTGAAAAGCTAATCCGATTAAAGCGAGGACGCGTCAGTTATCACGACATTCTCACGAATTTGGAGACAAACTTAACTGCACTGATGGCCTTTGGCACAAATAGCCAGACCAGCGAATATGGCCGTCTCCTCAATCAAGCTCTGCACATCAGCATGAGCGTTCACCGAGAGATATCCAAACTCTGACGGATTGGACGGGGTACAGGGGTGAAACCCCTGACCGGAGCGTAACCCACAAATTCCTTGTCCTAACGACCTCGACGGTTGCCATAGGCTGAACGGGGTGCAGGGGTGGAATCCCTGACTGAGGGCGCAAACCCACAAATTCCTTGTCCTAACGACCTCGACGATTGCCATAGGCTGAACGGGGTGCAGGGGTGGAACCCCTGGCTGGGGCGCAGCCCCCACACCCCTTGTCCTAAAGACCTCGACAGTTGTCATAACATCAATATTCGTTAAAGAACGGTAATTCCCTCTCAAAAAATACCAATTTTGAGCAGAGGAACTGTAGCTCCTCTAGAGCAGCACCAACCTTCCACCGCTAAGCCATGAAAAAACTGATCGATTTCCTCTGTAGCGCTATCTTTTGGGTTTGGAATTTGACATTTCTCCTGCTGGTCTATGGTGGCGTCCTGCCCAATGGTGCTCCCTACCTGATTCACGATGCTCTGGCTGGTGAAATTCCCTTCACGTTTATCGTGAGCTTTGCCGGGTTGACCATCACACCCGTGATCTGCACCATCCTGGGATATCGCCTGCGAACTCAGCCCATTCTGCTGCTGCGCCTGTTTTACGGAGTGGAAGCTCCCATTTTTGCCCTGTGTCTGCTGCGGCTGTTTGTGATTCGGGAAATGACACCAGCCAGCATCCAGATTCTAGGCTCACTGGCACTTTGCATTGGGGCATTGGCGATCGAACTTTTACTCGGATTTGCCGTCCGCCGCCGCCGATTGGCTTGGCTGCAAATGGCCAGCCATAGCCTGATGCTGATCATTGGGGTGTATGTGGGTGTGCTGCTAGCGTTCTACACGGTTCCGGCCCTTTGCGTATTTATCTACGGGTTCTTTCAGTTTGGATGGTTGCAATCGCTGGGCGATCTGTTCCTTTCTGACAGGCTGAGCGTCGTCCTCTGGGGCACCATGATGATGTTTCTGTTTGGTCTGACCTGCATTCTGTTCTTTGCCATGCCGTTTGTCATGGTGAATCTATTTCTGCAATCCTGGTGGCGAGCCTTTTCTACGTTTGGCAATCGGTATGGGTCGCTGAAGGCAGGAGCAACGACAGTGGGAGTGGCGATCGCCTGGTTCCTCCTATTCTCCGTGCTGCAACAACAGCCCCAGACGCAGGCGTTTGAGCTGCTGAATCGACCTGCACAGACGGATCGCGATCGCCAGGAAATTTTGGCGCACTCCGACACGATTCGAGCCGGGTTGGTGAATGCGTATCTCGCGGCTTACCGCTATATCAGCCCGTGGAATGAAAGCAATCAACTGCGGCAGATGTATCAAGAGGTGTTTAACCTGACGCAACCGCAGGCTCAGTTTTGGCAGGATTGGCACAATCACTGGCTGTCTCCGTTCCTGTACAACGGTTCTCATCACGATGCCGAGAAGGCGGCGGAGCTATACGCTCAATTCTTTGACGCGCCCATCCAAAAAGCGGAACGACCAGCCATTCAACACGCCCTGCAATCCACCTTGAACCGGGATGAAACGCAAGCAGGTTTGATCAATATCAACCAGCGGATTGTGCGACTGGCGCAACAGCGAGTTACGGTGCAGGAACACGGCGATTGGGCCGAGATTGAGCTATACGAACAGTACGAAAACGCAACATCAAACGATCAGGAAATCTTTTACTCCTTCTCGCTACCGGAAAGCGCGACGATTACGGGATTATGGCTGGGCGATACCGCACAACTGAATCGGCGCTTTCCCTTCGTGGTATCGCCGCGCGGTGCCGCTCAGCAGGTGTACAAGGAAGAAGTCGAGCGCAGCAATGTCCAACCCGCCGCAGATCCCGCACTGCTAGAGCAAGTCGGGCCTCGCCAATATCGGCTGCGGGTTTTCCCCATTCCGGCTCAGCTCGATCCGCAGCATCCGGGGACGCTACACCTGTGGCTCACTTACAAAACCATGCAGCAGGAATCGGGTTGGCCTTTGCCCCAGCTCACAGAAAAACGCAATATTTTCTGGACAAATAACACGATTCGGCAGCGTGGCGAAAAGACCATTCACTTAAGCGAAGAAGAGTGGCTGGAACCCGTTCTCCCCAGACATCGGCAGAAGCCGAGTCTGCACCAGATTGATTTGCCGAGTGGCGATCGCATTATTGCCAGACCGTTAACGGATAAGGACTATCGCCTACCACAAGCCAAACGATTCGCAGTTGTGATCGATAGCTCTCGCAGTATGTCGGCTCATGCCCGTGAATTGAACGATACCGTTCGCTGGCTAACGAAACAAGCGAATCAAACCGATGTCGATATCTACCTCACCGCATCAGAAGGCGGCAAACCCCGACGCATTGATGATTTGCGTCAACTGAAGCCAGACAAAATCACTTTCTATGGCAGCCTCCAAATCTCTCAACTGCTGTGGCAGTTTGCTCAACTGCGCGGCGACACAAGTTATGACGCCGTTCTGCTACTCACCGACGAAGGCAGCTATGAGCTATCCAAAGATGAGACCGAACGTCCGGCGATCGCCTCTCCCCTCTGGGCCATCCACTTGGGCGGCAAACTGCCTCCGGCTTATGATGACGCTACGTTAGAGGTGATTCAGCGCAGCAGAGGTGGCGTATCGGCTGACCTACCCGAAGTGATGCGACGGATGGCCACTGAAGCCAGTCTGGGAAACTCTGCCGCTAGCGTCGTGGATGGTTATGCCTGGTTAGTCGAGCCAGCAGACGCTCAATCCACCGGAACACCCGCCAATTCAGAATCGAACATGGCTCCCCTCGCGGCCCGACAGCTGCTCCTGAAGCTCAGCCGCGATCGCGACATGACCCAACTGGCTTCACTGGATGAGGTACACGCGATCGCCAAACAAACGGCGATCGTCACGCCCTATTCTTCCATGCTGGTGCTGGTCAACGATCAGCAGCGAGAACTGTTGCGGCTGGCTGAAGCCAATCGCGATCGCTTTAACCGCGAAGTCGAAAACGGACAGGATACGCTGACTCAACCTGGTAATCCGCTCAACGTTTCCGTTCCTGAACCGGGCGATGTGTTCGGATTAGGAGTCGTGGCGATCGCATTTCTGTTTGTAGCGAAGCGGAAATCTCGGTTATAAGGCGTTTAACAAATGGACGTTGAGAAATTCTCGTGTTACGAGATACTCCTCAACGTCCAATTTTTTTTGTGCATCACGAACATAAAACAGGACTTTCGAAGCCACAAAAATTATGCATAAAATTCTCACTTTTTTATATCCGGAATCTGTCGTGTCGCCCTTGTGTCCTTGTCTTACAACCTATCTGAACCCAGAGTCTTGAGAAGTGCATTCAGCATCTATTTATTCCCAGCGGAATGTTTGGATAGGCTTTAGCCCCCAATCCCAAACCCATTATGAATAGTCAGAACACCGTCAGGCCAACTAACCACTCAAAAGATTTTTCAAAATTCCTCAGTCGGTCGGTCTCAATTCTTGGTTTGATTTATCTGATTTGCATTCCCTTTGGCCCGGTCAAAAAGGAATCTCGATTTGATCCGGTAGATGTGGGCGTTCTTATGGTTCTATTCATCGCCAACACAGACATCATTGAACGGATCAAAGAAATAAAACTGGGCAAAGATGGCTTTGAGGCCACCATCGAAAAGGTTGAAGAAGTTTCTAAAAACGTTGCGAATATCTTCGATCAAAATCAAATCGATTTTGAAGCCATGCGGTATATGGATCTGCAACTGAGTGATGCGACCCCTCTTAGCGATTCCAATGATTTACGAGAAAAGATTTTACAAGCCTCTCCGATTGCGGTTGAATACATCTACCAAAGAGCAAAAGATGTGCGACACGATCTGGCCAGGGAAAATAGACACCGTAAGGCTCAAGGTCAGCCCACGATTAAAGGGATGTTGGAACGAATGATTCCACTCTTTCAAGCCTTAACCGAATCAAAGTATGGGCAAGAATTTCATCGATATCATGCCCAACTTGGCTATGCCCTCAAAGATCACGCGCTTGAAGACGACGACGCTCCCAAAATTTCTGAATTGAGCGACGCTAGAAACAGCTTAAATCAAGCTATCGAACTCTGGAAACAGCAGCATCCCCATTGCAAATCTCTACCTGCACTGTACTGCTTCAATTGGGCTGAGTGTGAGGCCGCCTTGACAGACGAAAGTTCGTTGACGTTGATAGAGATTCAGTGGAGAGTCCAATCAGCAGCATTGTGCAAAGCCCTTGAAGGTGAAAAGCTCAACAAAATCAAAGCGGCGATCGCCCAAAAATACGGAATTTCGTTTTTAGCATCTTTACATCCCTTAAATGCCCCCTGCCGCAGTTCAACCAGGCTGATCGGGTAATTTCACGACAGAATAATCTCGTGCATGAATAGCGCGAATTCCTGTCTTGCCCACTGTACGGGACAGGAATTTGCCCGTCCATCGAATTCCTAAGAAAACGTGTTTTCTTTTCGTTTTCCCAAAGGGGGTAGTAGTGCAGCGCACTACTACCCCCCTTATTGGAGACTCACGTTAATGCACGACCACCAATTGTGGTTTAGCGCACCCGTCGGGTACGCCAAACCCACAATTAGCTTCAATATGAGAGTGGCTGATTAAATTCCATCACCGTCACAATCTTCTGAACTACTTCCATTGGTCATTTCAGTTTCAAACCACTCCAGATCTAGCAGATGGTTAATTCGGTGAGTTTCCCGCTGACATTCTTGTTTGAGAATCTGGAAGTAGCGGCTAATGGCTGACGATCCATCGCTCAACAGATTCAACTGCTGAAGCTGAATTTCGATCATTTGAGTGGCCATGTAAATGCTGGCCATCGGCGATCGCAACTCCTGCGACACGTAATCAAAAAACTCGTTTTTAAGCTGATTAAGTCGTTCCAGTTCCGTCACCTGGTTGTGCACCAGTTGATACAGACGAGACTGGCGGAGGGCGATCGCGCACTGGTTTGCCACCTGCCGCACCAGACGAATCTCCAGATCGTCAAATCCATATTCCTTGGGTTTCATTAACCATAAATCACCCAGAACGCGCTCATCGTCAGCGATCGGACAAACCAGAACCGACATATGGCCCTGCGTTAGCCCATCCGTGAGCAAACAAAACTGAAAATACTGACCTTGCAGCAGTTGGCTATAAATGTCCCAAAAATCGGCCATGTAGATATTCCGTTCCCGGAATGAACAGGCAATCAGACTACTTTCGTAATCAATCACCGACAGCCCCAGATGCAGGTCATACATGGACGCCGTGCAGCAATCCACCACCGATAGCAGCGTCAGTTCTTCGACTGCCGTTTGCAAGATCTGATCTTCGTCTAACGTATCGCGAACTTTGTCTGTAATGCGCTTCAGCAGCGCTTCAAAATTCAGTGACTCTTGCAGCTTGGTCGTGCGCACATTCACCAGCTTTTCCAGATGCGTATTAAGCTGCTGCACTGTTTGATAAAGCTGACTTTGTTGGATTGCAATGCCCAATTGAGTCGCCAGTTGCTTCAACAGGGTAATTTCCCACACCTGCCACTGACGCGGCCCGTCGCACTGGTGGGCAATTAACAATCCCCACAGCGTGTCTCCCTGCAACACAGGAACCACCAAAACGGCCCGTACCTGATACGTCGCCAACAATCGGCTATAGCAGGAATCCACTTCAGCAGCATAGATATCCGACTTAGCATGAGCGAGTCCCTGCCGATAGGGTTGCAAGTGCTCTTTGGTAAAGCAAGCGTCTGTCAGCCGCTGATGCAGTAGCGACATCCAGCCCGAAGCGACGGATTCGACTACCACAGTACCCGTTAAGTCTGGCTCTAACCGATAGATTAAAACGCGATCGGCCTGCAACAATTGCTGCATTTCAACCACAGTGGTGTTGAGGATTTCGTTAAGATCCAGCGAACGGCGAATCCGTTGAGCGATCGCCCCTACCAGTCGTTCGCGTTCAACCCGCTGTCGCAGCGCTTCTTCAACTTGCTTGCGTTCAGAAATATTGGTGCTGGTGCCAATCAAGCGATAAATGCGAGACTGATCATCCCGCAGTGGCGTTAATCGCGTGATCCACCAGGTTTGTTCGCCCTGAAACGATAGACACTCTTCATACGAGATCGACGTGGCCGCACGAACGCAATCCGTATAGCGTCGTCGAGCAGCGGATGCGGCGGACGATGACAACACCTGCTCTGGCGTTTTGCCTGCAAAATTTTGGTTGGGAATTCCGGTTAAACGTTCATGAGCTGGATTATGAGCAACATAGCGAAAATCGCCATTCTCTAATACATCCACCACAAAGATGGCGTGCTCTACCCCTTCGTAAATGCTGCGTAAAACATGCTCACTCTCCAGCAAAGGAGATGCCGTGTATGAGTCAGATCCATGAGACGAGCTTTCAGGGAATGATGCAGAACTCGATTCAAGCGGGCGATCGCCTGAACTGACAGCATGGCTTAATTCATGAATGTGCTGTTGAACGGGCCTATGGGAAGCCACTCGGTCAAATGGTTCCTCCACATTCGATCCCGCTCCTGAACTATCAGACGTCATTTCTACACAGGTTCAGTTTTGATATGCAAAGTAGTGAGCAGGTCTTTCTGTCGCTTAGCCAGCAGGCTATTCACGGAGACTGCAATGCACCTTCACAATCGCACCCTCATCATTATCCTTACTGTTGTGAGGCACAACAGGGTTCTAACTTGTAAAAGATTGCCATACGAAGCTACAAAATTATAAGTATTTGGAATAATACTTAATCTGCTAAATAATTTTTTGCACAACGTAAAATCACGCAAAACTTCACAGGATGTTGCGCGTCGGTTTGGCGCACCCGTCGGGCGCACCAAACCTGCCATTGGTTTCTACGGATCGCACCTCAGTCCCTATAAAACCCCTTTGGAGCTAGGAATCGCATTCGCCCGACGCGGATCAATCTCCAACGCCATTCGAAGCGATCGCGCAAACGCTTTGAAGGTCGCTTCAATAATATGGTGTGAGTTAATACCGTCCAGTTGCCGAATGTGTAGCGTCATTTGGGCATGGTTTACGATCGCCACAAAAAATTCGCGCACAAGCTGCGTATCATACGTGCCCACTCGCTGCGTCGGAATTTGCAGCCCATAGCTGAGGTGGGGTCGTCCCGAAAAGTCCAGCGATACCTGCACTAACGCTTCATCCAGCGGAGCCACAAAATGACCGAAGCGGGTGATTCCCTTGCGATCGCCCAACGCTTTTGCCAATGCCTGTCCTAAGGTAATACCCACATCTTCATTGGTGTGGTGATCGTCAATGTGAACATCGCCCGTCGCCCGTACTTCCAGGTCAATCAGCCCATGAGAAGCAATCTGGTCAAGCATGTGGTCGAGAAACGGCACGCCTGTTGCCGCAACACACTGACCCTGACCGTCTAAATTAAGGCTGACCTGCACATCCGTTTCTTTCGTCGTGCGGCTAACCGATGCGGTGCGGGCAGGAAGTTCCAGAATAGGAGAAGACTGGCGATCGCGAGTTTGCATGGAAATCTTCAAGAAGGTGCTGAGAGAACTATTG
>DATNPS010000320.1:0-3786 GCA_036703095.1 Crinalium sp.
AAACGAATTGCCGATTGGATTATCAGCAACCTGGAGATCCTGTGGTGGGAGCTAACCTCACGGTTTCACCGGAGCTACTACCAAAACCTGATCTACGCCTACCGAGATTATGAAACGCAAGGATTAAAGACCAGAGGCCCATTCACGCTGGATCTGGAAAAAGTATTTGTGCCGCTGCGGGTTGCGCCGGAGAGCGTGGATCACATTCCTTCAGCGCTGGTGCCGCCGCGTGATCTGGGGGAGAGCCGTCAAATTTGGGATTTTTTGAGTGCGATCGCGACTCAGCCAACTTTTCGGCGGATGGTCGTGATTGCGCCGCCCGGATTGGGCAAAACCACCCTGCTCGAACATTTGACCCTCACCTATGCCAAAAACGATCAGCGTCGCTACCAGCGCAAAGCGCCCACCCTGATTCCGGTGCTGATTTATTTGCGGGAAGTGAGAGAGGCGATCGCCAGTGATCAGCCACCCGAACTGCCCGACCTGATTCAGCGGCAAGACCTGGTGTATAAGCTAAATCCGCCTCCCAACTGGTTTCTCACCAAACTAAAGCAGGGAAAATGCCTGGTCATGCTGGATGGTCTGGATGAGGTGGCGGATGCAACGCAGCGTCAAAAAGTCAGCCAGTGGGTTGATCAGCAGATCAAAGATTATCCCGGCAATACCTTCATTCTCACCTCACGGCCCTTTGGCTACCGCAGTGCCCCTCTGGCGGAAGCGGGCATCATTTTGGAAGTGCAGCCCTTTACCCTGAAGCAGATGGAACAGTTTATCCAGAACTGGTATCTGCAAACCGAGGTAATGAGCCGATTGGGCAAGGAAGACGCGACGGCACGATCCGCTGCACGGCAGCAGGCCAATGATTTGATTAGCCGAATTGAGTATGTTCCATCCCTGGCCGCGATGGCGGTCAATCCCCTGCTGCTCACCATGATTGCCACAGTGCATCGCTATCGCGGTACACTGCCGGGGCGCCGGGTTGAACTGTATGCCGAAATTTGCGATGTGTTGCTGGGGCCACGCCAAGACGCGAAGGGCATTGCCGACATGCTAACAGCAACTCAAAAAAAGTCAGTGCTACAAGTGCTGGCCCTCAAAGCCATGCAGCGCAAAACGCGTGAGTTCAAAACGGTTACGGCCTGTTTGCTGATTCGTGAACCCTTGGCGGCGATCGCAAGCCAAGAAGCCGACCCAGAAACCTTTCTGCAACAAATCGAAGATGTGAGCGGCCTTTTAACTCAACGGGAACAAGGGCTTTACGAGTTTGCCCACCGCAGCTTTCAAGAATATTTAGCAGCCGTTCAAATCAAGGAACTGAAGCAGGAATTGGTGCTGGCGCGGCACATTGACGATCCCTGGTGGGACGAAACCATTCGCCTGTATGCTGCTCAGGGGGATGCCAGCAATATCATTTGGGCGGCCTTGCAGAAAATTAATGTGGTCACGCTGACGCTGGCCTATGAGTGTCTGGAGGAGAGCCTGAGCGTTCAGCCAGATGTGCGGCAATTCCTGGAGGCATCGCTGGAAAAGGGGTTGCATTCTACCGAGCCGGAAATCTTCAGGCTGGCTGCCGATGTCAAACTATCTCGACGGCTGAGACAGCTGCTGCGAATTGATGAACGGTTGGAAATCGATACTCACTACATCAGTTATGCCGAGTTTCGCCTGTTTCTCGAAGAAGCCCGTCCCGATGAGATGGCGTCTCCCAACTATTGGGCCATTCCTGAATTGTTTAATGGCGATATGGCTCAAAAGCCTCTGGTTGGCGTCTCTGCAACCGAGGCTGAAGCGTTTTGCGGCTGGCTAACCCAACGCACCAGTCCGCTGGGCGATATGTTTTTGGAGGGTGAGGATCTGGTCTTTGTGGGAGATTCGCGCTTTCGTCTGCCCACCCTCGCTGAAGCGACTGACTATCCCATCCAGGAACCGCCGTTGGGCTGCTGGTGCCTTGGGGCTGATGCGATCGCCCTCTCTGGCATTGACTCAAGCCAATTCAAAATCTGGCAGCAAACATTGGCGGATTTAATCGCCGCTGACTTTAATCGAGTCCTAGATCTGCTGCGCGATCGCGATACGGATTTGGCAGACGCGATCGCTACCAGTCCTGAATTTAAATCGGCTCAATCGCTCATTCGAAATCAGGTGCTAGATAGCGATTTGGCGATCGCCTCTCAGCTCACCGTCGAACTGGCTTACACAGCTATGCGGAATATTGCCCTGGATCTAGCGCTCACCTGTGACATGGCGCAAACCTCGAAACTGATGCGATCGCCCCTCGGTGATGTCGTGCAGCGATTGGCTCGTGACGTATCTCGCGATCTCACCCACCCAAATTCCCCAACCGTTCAGAAAGCTAGCCTCAGCTCATTACGAGCCAATCTGCTGCTGTTCTTCATCATGTGGACGATCTTAGCGGAGGAATACGAGAAGGCAGCCAAGAATCGCCGCACTCAGCAAACCATTGAGCAAACCCGCAAATCCTGTGAGGATCTCAACCGAATGTGTTTAACTAAGCGCGACCAGGTAATCAAACTGCATCTATTCCTGGCGCTCATGGACGAACGCCAGACCGGAAAATTGCCAGCCTGGGAAAGCATCCGAATTGTGAGAGAAAAGGTTTCCCGATAATGTAATGTGAATTCGACGAACGCGAAAAAGTGTGTCCTGCCCGACGGACATCGAAAACCAAGAGGGGTGGGGAGCTTTGCCCCCAGCCAAGGGTTCCACCCCTGCACCCCGTCCTAACCCGAATGAATACAGCTATATCGAAATTCCACGTCTTGTTAAAGAACCCAGATAAGGTTTGTGCGCAGTGCAAAACGCTGCGCACAAACCTTATCTGGGTTTTATCGTTATTCAACATATAACGTCTCACCAAGGGCAAGGCGTCAGTCTGAATCATTTTTGGCAGCGACTCAAATCAGGCGCTACCCGTGAAGGTGACTTCAGGGAATTTAGATTGGGCTTCTGCCATCGTGCGGCGCTTGCCTTCTTCCTGCCAGTAGTTAATCACTTCCGTTGCTTTGTTGAGCAACTCGACCCGATCTGTTTCTGCAATCCAATGTTTGGCTTCCAGTTCCGTTTTCAACTGTTCCCAGGCATCATTCCGGGGCCAGAAGAAGTAGGACGTAAGAGGGCTTGTACCCTTACCTACGACCTGATCGACTGCAAGTGCAACGTCCTTCTCCAACCAAAGGACTTTCAAAATAAACTTCGCCAATCCGACCTCCAGGACAGCCTCTGGCTGTTTCTGATAACTCTACAATCTTCTATATTAACCTCAGTTCGACCAAAGAAAAAATTGACATGCCGCAACCCAGTCAGATTATCAATTCAGCCATGGTCATTTTTGACATCGATGGCGTGGTGCGAGATGTAGGCGGGTCTTACCGTCGTGCCCTCGCTGACACTGTCGAAAAGTTTACAGAGGGGGCCTATCGCCCGTCTGTCGAAGATGTCGATCGCCTCAAAGGTGAAGGGCTGTGGAATAACGATTGGGAAGCCTCACGAGAGATGGTTTATCGCCACTATGAAGGAATGGGGCGATCGCGCGATGACCTAAATCTCGACTATCAAGAACTCGTTGCCTTTTTCCAAAGTCGCTATCGGGGGCCTGATCCTCATCATTGGACAGGCTACATTTGCCATGAACCCTTGTTAATGGAAGCGGCCTACCTCGACCAGCTAACGAAAGCAGGAATACCCTGGGGCTTTTTTAGTGGCGCAACGCGGGGATCGGCGTCTTACGTCTTAGAGAAGCGATTGGGATTGCAAACGCCTGTATTA
>DATNPS010000331.1:0-10626 GCA_036703095.1 Crinalium sp.
ACCGTTAATTACCAACTGCCTTCCCTTCTGACTCCTGACTCCTGACTCCTGACTCCTGACTCCTATCTTCCCCTTCTAACTCCTGACTCCTCTCTTCTCACCGTTCCTTCCCTCCGGTAGTACACCCACCATGAACGCATCTTCTCTGACCCAGGCGTCTAAATCTTCAACATCATCTGCGCTTCAGCCCGATCTGTCGGTGATCGTGCCTGTTTACAACGAGGTGGAGAGCCTGCCCCGACTGTTGGAGGCGATCGCTACGGCATTAGACCCGGCTCAGTTGTCGTATGAAATCGTTTGTGTGGATGATGGGTCTACCGATGGGTCTGGGGAATGGCTGAAACAGGAGGCGATCGCCCGTCAAAACTTACGAGCCGTGTTGCTGCGCCGCAACTATGGTCAGACAGCCGCAATGGCTGCTGGATTCAGACACGCCAATGGCAAGGTGCTGGTGACGCTGGATGGAGATTTGCAAAACGACCCGGCAGATATTCCGGCACTGGTGGCCAAGCTAAACGAAGGGTACGACCTGGTGAGCGGCTGGCGCAAGCAGCGACAGGATGCGGCTCTGACTCGACTATTGCCGTCTAAAATTGCCAACTGGCTGATTGGCGAGGTCACGGGTGTCAAGCTGCATGATTACGGCTGCTCACTCAAAGCCTATCGAGCTGAACTGGTGGCCGACCTGAATTTGTATGGAGAACTGCACCGCTTTCTGCCTGCTCTGGCGTTTATCGAAGGAGCCAGAATTACCGAAATGCCCGTCCGCCACCATGCCCGTCGCTTTGGCAAAAGCAAGTATGGGTTAGGGCGCACCTTTCGCGTCGTGATGGATCTGTTCACCATCTTCTTTATGAAAAAGTTTTTGACCCGTCCTATGCACGGCTTTGGCCTGTTGGGATTGCTGCTGATCGTGCTGGGTACGGCGTTGGGTCTATACCTCTGTTTCCTGAAATTAGGATTGGGTATGAGTATTGGCGATCGCCCCCTGCTCATCCTCTCCGTTTCCCTCTTTTTGGCTGGAATCCAGCTTTTTAGCTTTGGCCTGCTGGCCGAACTGTCGATGCGGACATACCACGAATCGCAAAATCGCCCAATTTATCGGGTGCGGGAAGTGATCGAGAGCAATCAGCCGTAAAAATACCAGATGCAGGTTTAGCGCCCGACGGGTGCTCTAAACCTGCATCTGGCGGGTGTGCAAGATTGCCACAGGCAATCTTGCACACCCGTCGATTTGCATAATGCGAATTGCTGCTGTAATAAAGTTCCTACAGATTGTTAAAATCCTTAAGGTAATGTTTTATCGCCCTACGGCCTGACGCCCGCCCTTCACCTCAGCATGAGCAATTCTGACAAACGTCCCATTCTTCTTGACTTCGAAAAGCCCCTCGTAGAGCTAGAGTCGCGCATCAACCAAATTCGGGAACTCGCCGAAGAAAATGATGTCGATGTGTCTGATCAGATTCGTCAGCTAGAGGCACGGGCTGTGCAGCTTCGGCACGAGATTTTTAGCAGCCTATCTCCCTCCCAACGGCTTCAGGTAGCCCGCCATCCCCGTCGTCCCAGTACGCTGGATTACATTCAATCCATTACGGACGAGTGGCTGGAACTGCATGGCGATCGCGCCACAGGTTCAGATGATCCCGCCTTAGTGGGTGGAGTGGCCCGTCTGGATGGCCGTCCGGTGGTCATGCTGGGGCACCAAAAAGGCCGCGATACCAAAGACAACGTGACTCGTAATTTTGGCATGGCGTCTCCCGGTGGCTATCGCAAAGCCATGCGCCTGATGGATCACGCCAATCGGTTTCAGATGCCCATCCTCACGTTTATCGACACGCCCGGTGCGTTTCCCGGCCTGGAGGCCGAGCGACTGGGGCAGGGAGAAGCGATCGCCTATAACCTGCGCGAAATGTTTCGGCTAGAGGTGCCCATCATCTGCACGGTGATTGGGGAGGGCGGTTCGGGTGGTGCGCTGGGCATTGGTGTTGGCGATCGCCTGATGATGTTTGAGCATTCGGTCTACACGGTCGCCAGTCCGGAAGCCTGCGCCGCTATCCTCTGGAAAGATGCGGGTAAGTCTCCGCAAGCGGCGGAAGCGCTCAAAATTACCGCGCAGGACTTGAAGAATCTCGGAATTTTAGATTATTTGTTGCCGGAACCGATTGGTGGAGCGCACTCTGACCCGATCAAAGCCGCCGAAACCCTGAAAGCTGCACTGATCCAAAACCTGAATGAGTTAACCCAAATGACGCACTCGCAGCGGCGCGAACTGCGCTATCAAAAGTTCCGCTCGATCGGCGTGTTTACCGAAGTTCCAGCTTAATTAGACCCTGTCCATGAGACACGCTTATGTAGGTTGGGTTGAGCCTCGCGAAACCCAACATTAGCAAAATGTCATGGATAAGGATTCAGCGTTGGGTTTCGTTCCTCACCCCAAACCTACGATTTTTTAAGGGTTTCAGGAGTTCCAGTAAGGGCGAACGTCCGTTTGCCCCTACAGGGGTAAAACCTTTCTCAGAAATCTCCTAAGCACTCTATTCAACGAATATTAATCTCCCGCTCATCCCCCGCTCTATTCAACATTGCTATATATCGATAGATAGAAGAAAAATTGCATATGGTCTTTGTTGAATGGATAACATGAGATGCGCGATCGCCAGTGTTATAATCATTTAAGTAACATTTCTTTACATTCTTCTTGACGGTTGCGTTATCCTTCACACCTCTACCCCTCCCATATCGCATGATCTATTGCACCCATTTCTCTCTACCCTATTTCTTTCCGCTTTGCTAGGGCTGTTGAGGTGAGCTTCATGGATTTTAAAGACATGGATTTAAAAACGTTCCATAACATGCGATCGGAACTGGATAAGCGCGTTGCAACACCAATGGAATGATCCAAAATCAAGCGATAATTGCTCAAATCACGCGATAATTTAGGTAAGCGCTTCAAAATCAGGACGAACTTAAACAATTTTTTGAATTAATCTGCTCCTTCTCAGCAGATCTCACCTTTAATCGCAGTCAGCTACATACAGGCGTTTTACATCGCCTTAGCAATCCGGTTGACTAGCCCCTAACCGATTTTCTGCTCCGACTTATCCCCAGACCTTGGCTTGGATTCGACATATTCTATGACTTCTCTCACAAATCACCGCGCCCTGATTACAGGGGCAAGCAGTGGAATTGGTAGAGCGACTGCTCTACGGTTTGCCAAAGCTGGAATTCATCTGGCCCTGGTGAGTCGCTCTCAGGAAAGGTTAGACGCCGTTGCCGCAGAACTCAAACCGCTTGGTGTAGATGTAGGCGTTTATCCGCTTGATTTGGCGCAAGTTGACCAGGTGAAAGACCAGATTAGCGCGATCGCGGCTGATTTTGGTGGCGCTGACATTCTGGTCAACAATGCCGGAATAGGCTATACCGGAGACTTGCTGACAACCCCACTGGCTGATTGGCAACAGGTGATGAACCTGAATCTGACCAGTGTTTTCCAATGCATTCAGGGTATTTTGCCTGGAATGCGCGAAAGGCATCAGGGTACCATCATCAACATTGCCTCGATCGCAGGCTATCAGGCGTTTCCCGGCTGGGGTGCCTACAATGTCAGCAAGGCAGGGCTAATTGCCCTTTCCAAAACCCTGGCCGCCGAAGAGCGTTCTAACGGAATTCGAGTCACGATCATCTCACCCGGTTCGGTAAATACCCCCATTTGGGATACCGAAACCGTTCAGGCTGATTTCGATCGCTCTCGAATGCTCACACCGGATGTGATCGCCCAGTCTATTCTGCATACGGCTCTGCTGCCTGCTGAGGCAGTAGTGGAAGAAATGACCGTAATGCCCAGTGCAGGTGCATTTTAACGGTTCAATCTCGTTTGCATTCGTTTGACCTACCCCTAGAGAGTTTACTCAGATTATGACTATTGCTTCAAATGGCTTTAACGGCACCAATTCTACATCTATCAAACCGTCTCTCTCTTCTGAATCGAAGGAAGGCTTAGCGGTGCCAGTACGGCCCGATCGCAGCACATCTCACGGTCATGAACCACAGAAGGTAGAAGTGTCTACCGAAGAGATGATGGATGCCGTTCGCACGATGTTGCTGGGCGTAGGCGAAGATCCTGAGCGAGAAGGGCTGTTAAAAACGCCAAAGCGAGTTGCCGAAGCGATGCAGTTTCTCACCAGCGGCTACAACCAATCGCTGGAGGAATTAGTCAACGGCGCTATTTTTGACGAAGGCCATAACGAGATGGTATTGGTGCGAGACATCAATGCGTTTAGTTTGTGCGAACACCACATGCTGCCATTTATGGGTAGAGTGCATGTTGCCTACATCCCAAATCAAAAGGTGGTTGGCCTGAGCAAACTGGCCCGCATTGTGGAAATGTATTCCCGTCGCTTGCAGGTGCAAGAGCGTTTAACCCGTCAAATTGCCGAAGCGGTGCAGACTATTCTGGAACCTCAAGGGGTAGCCGTTGTTATGGAAGCCTCTCACATGTGTATGGTCATGCGCGGTGTGCAAAAGCCCGGCTCCTGGACCGTAACGAGCGCAATGCTAGGCGTCTTCCAATCTGATAACAAGACCCGCGAAGAATTCCTCAGCCTGATCCGCCATCAGCCCGCATTCTTCTAACGTTGGCACGTAGGATGGGGTGCAGGGGTAAAACCCTGGTTGGGGGCTTCGCCCCCACATCCCCTGGATTTTCAATGTTCACTGGTATTAGACGGGGTGCTGGGGTGGAACCCCTGGCTGGGGGCTTCGCCCCCACATTCCTTTGGTTTTCAATGTCCTAACGGACATGGCAACAGCGATAGCTCAACCGCCGAGACGGCAGTGTTACAAGCTCGATTTTGCACATGCAAAATCGAGCTTTTTATCTTTCTGGCAGATCCCTTACAGCGATTCTCTCTTGAGTAAACCACGGTTGTTTTTTGGAGAGCCGCGCTCCAAAAAACAACTGGGTTTTAAGCGATTGAAAACCGCTGTAATTCTTCCGTCACTCGCTACAGCAGTGCGATAAAATACGCTGTCGGTCTATCTGCATTTACTAACCCAGTCTTATGAAACGGTTTTTAGTCCCCATTCTGCTGTCAGCACTGTTGCCGTTGGTTTCCTGCGCTTCCGGTTCTAATACAGCCTCTTCTCCGGGTGCCTCTCCAAATCAGCAAGCATCTACAAAACCATTTGTAACGAGTGCGATTCCCGACCAAGATCCAGAGAAACTTCAGCGACTCTACGGAAAATTGGCCACCTACCTGAGTCAAGAGTTGGGCGTTCCGGTGGAATATAAGCCCGTTACAGATTACACGGCTGCCGTCACGGCCTTTAAAGTAGGCGATCTGGATATGGTTTGGTTTGGTGGATTGACGGGAGTTCAGGCTCGGCTGCAAGTGCCGGGGGCAGAGGCGATCGCCCAGCGAGACATTGATGCCAATTTTCACAGCGTCTTTATTGCCAACAAAGCATCTGGTTTGCAACCCGTTTCGGATATCAACGGCTTACAGGAACTCAAGGGCCACACCTTCACCTTTGGCAGTGAGTCCTCTACCTCTGGTCGCCTGATGCCGCAATACTTTTTGGGACAGGCCGGGGTTAAATTAGAAGATTTCAAAGGACAGGCTGGCTTTTCACAAAATCACGATGCCACCATTAAACTCGTCGAAGCAGGTACCTATGACGTGGGTGTGCTAAACGAACAGGTTTGGAAAAAGCGCACCGAAGCAGGAGAAGTCGATTTAAATAAAGTGCAGGTGATCTGGACAACTCCAGCTTATTTTGATTATCACTGGGTGATCAATCCTCAGGTGAAAGAGCGATATGGTGATGATTTTGTGCAGAAAGTGCAAGCTGCCTTGTTAAGGCTTGACCCTAACGTACCCGAACAAAAAGAAATTTTGGATTTGTTTGGAGCCAGTAAATTTATTCAAACACAGAACTCCAATTACTCTCAGATTGAAGAAGTCGGTCGTGCGATCGGCAAAATTCAGTGAGACATAGACACAATTAAATACAAAACCCTAAAGGGTGTGTGCCGCGCCCCTCAGGGGCACGACACATACCCTTTAGGGTTTTAAAATCACTTAATCATGACCTCAGCAACTCCTTTATTTGAACTGCGTCAGGTATCGCAGCACTTTGGATCGTTTGTGGCGTTAGATCAGCTAACGCTGCAAATCTATCCGGGAGAACGGGTTGCGCTAGTTGGATCGAGCGGTGCCGGGAAAAGTACGCTCCTGGCACTGCTGAATGGAACGCTGTCCCCCACGCATGGAGCCGTCTGGGCGTTAGGGCACAATTTAGGACGTCTTTCAGGCGCACGACTGCGACGAATCCAGCGGCAAATTGGCACCATTTATCAGCAGTTTCATCTGGTGGATAGCCTGAAGGTGGTGCATAACGTTAATGCCGGGCAGTTAGGGCGGTGGCCTCTTTGGAAGGCCGCGCTATCGCTGATTCATCCCCTGGATGTCGCAACAGCCGCTAAAGCACTGCATCGAGTTGGCATTCCAGAAAAGCTGTATGACCGAACCGATCGCCTTTCCGGTGGGCAACAGCAGCGAGTCGCGATCGCCCGTGTTCTCGTCCAAAATCCAATGGCAATTCTAGCGGACGAACCCGTTTCCAGCCTCGATCCAGAACTTAGCCGTGAAGTCATGGATCTATTGCGTGACCTGGTTCAGGAAGAACACAAAACGCTGGTGGTAAGTCTCCATTCAGTTGATCTGGCGCGGAGCCATTGCGATCGCATTATTGGTTTGCGAGCCGGACGCATCGTATTTGATGCACCGTCGTCCACTATCACAGACGCGATGCTGAATGACCTCTATCGGTTGCGGGAGTAGGCAATGGTTCGTCAATTATCTTCCACGATTCCATCTGCCCCCTTCTGGACAGCCAAAACAGTTTGGACAGTGGTGGCATTGGGGGCGATCGCTCTTTCCCTTTACCCAACCGGACTGTTTCGCAGCGACATCTTTAATCCGGGTGGACTCCCGCAACTCTGGAGTTTCTTCAGAGCCAGCATTCAGCCTGACCTTAGCGTGGACTTTTTGCAGATTGCTGCACGCGCAACGCTAGTGACATTAGCGTATGCCGTTTGCGGCACAACGCTCAGCGTGTTGTTTGGTTTGATCGGTGGAGTTCTGACCTCTGAAGTTTGGTGGCAAGCGGTCTTCCCTCGTCGCAAACGCCCCATCTGGATCGCCCTGCGCAGCATTCTGGCGGTTCCCCGTGCGATTCACGAACTGATCTGGGGACTTTTCTTCGTCAATATTTTCGGTCTCGATCCCCTGGTCGCCATCCTGGGAATTGCTATCCCGTATGGGGCGATCGTCGCTAAAGTGTTCTCTGAACTGCTCGATGAAACGCCACGCCAACCGCTTACCGCACTCCTCAATAGCGGCGTCTCGCCCCTCAAAGCCATCCTTTACACCCTATTTCCGCAAGCATTCCTCGACCTGCTCTCCTACAGTTTTTACCGCTTTGAGTGCTCCATTCGTTCCGCTGCCGTATTGGGCATCATTGGCGCAGGCGGCCTGGGCTACGAAATTCTCCTGAGCCTGCAATCCCTCCGATATGAACAGCTCTGGACTTTGTTCTATGCCCTCCTCATCCTCAACGGCTCCGTAGACCTCAACAGTGCCCTCCTTCGCCATTATCTTGGCTCTCCTACTCGGTTGGATTTGAACCTGAAGGTCAGGAGTCAGGAGTCAGGAGTCAGGAGTCAGGAGTCAGGAGTCAGGAGGTGGAGACAAGAGGAAGAGGGGGGAGATGAGGAAGCAAAAACACCCCACACCCTACCACCCGACACCTCACACCCTAGCCCCCCTACCCAACATCCAACACCTACCACCCAACATCCAACACCTACCACCTACCACCCAACACCCAACACCCTCCTCATCCTTCTTCTCCTCATCCCCTTCAGCTTTTTCTACGTCGGGGCAGACTTCAGTAAGCTCTGGTCACCTCGCACAGCTACATTGCTGCATGACATTGTGCAAGCATCTTTCCCAGTGCAAGTTACGGTATCTGACTTGAGTCAACTGGTTGGGCTATCGCTGCAAACGCTGGCGATGTCTATTCTGGCGATCGCGTTTGCAGGTCTGGGCGGTATTCTGCTGTCCTTTCCGGCGGCCCACAACATGTTCCTACCGGGTGGGTTGCTGAGTGGTACCCATGAGAATGCCGTGAACCGAGTACTGGTCTGGATCGGACTATTAGCAACGCGACTGCTGCTGCTGTTCTGTCGTGCGATTCCGGCTCCAATTTGGGCATTAGTGGCTCTGTTTGTGTTGTTTCCGGGAATTTTGCCGGGGGCGATCGCATTAGGATTACACAATCTCGGCATTCTTGGTCGTCTCATGGCAGAAGTAACCGAAAATCTAGATAGACGGCCTCTTCTAGCTTTGAAAGCACAGGGAGCACCCGCTCCCCTCGTCTTCCTGTATGGCATTCTGCCACCAACATTCACCCGTTTCCTGGCTTATATTTTGTATCGCTGGGAAGTCTGTATGCGCGAAACGGTGATTGTTGGACTCGTTGGAGCAGGTGGGTTAGGACGATTGTTGACAGAACAGCTCAGCAGTTTTAACTATCGCGGCGTTGTCGTTTCGCTGAGTTGTTTTATCGTTTTGACCTTCTGCGTAGATTGGGTTAGTGGTGTAGCAAGGCGATCGCTGCGTGAATAAAATATCCCCATTTGACCATTTCGGCCACCACGGATAACCCCACAGACATCCCACAGACATCCCGTAGAGACGTGCCAATGGAACGTCTCTTCAAACGGCCATACACCACACCAATGATTCAAATCAATATAAATTTGACCGTCTAACCAGAAGAAATAAATGTAAATAGTCATTCTGTCGATCGAATCCCCAATTCGTAAATTGCTGATGAGATGCAATTTGAAATTGAGACTGCAACTGCTGCTTCAAACGTGATGCATTAATATCGCTGCCACAAATTAACCAGATCCGCGATGACGTTGATTGAACATTCGAAAGTGAACTAGCATCGCGACAAGTATTGGATGTCAAACCAGAAATAGAATTGTTCCCATGATAGTAATGCAGTAGAGCCAATGGTGCTTTGCGTGGGTTATGAGTAGCCAGGATAATGCGATCGCCCGCTCGTTCACCAGCACTGATAGCATGCATCATACCTCGCCAGTCTTGCCGATCTTGCACCGTGTAATATCGAAATAAACCACCGCAAACGGCTGGAATATAAATTAATGCAAGTGCGATCGCCACTGTTCGACGCCAACGCCATACCGTCACAAATCCTGCGGACACTAAGATCAGGAAATACGGTAACACAAACAAAATGTAGCGATCGGTGGCGAATAGCCCTTCATCTGCCACCAAATTGCAAATCGAGGGTATAACAGCCCATAGCAGAACCCAACGTATTTTAGAAAACTGTTTCCAGTGCACTAAAGCAATCCCTAAAAGACACCAGAGTGCAACGGTATAAATTTGATAGAACAATCCAATGAGTTTTGACGGCATTGGAAACGGAAATGCAGTGAATTTTCTTAACTTACCGAATATCAGTTTGAGATCAGAGACGAGATTAATAGATGATGTATCTGATTGAAGCGATACTTCAGATTCGCTACTTAAAAGATCAGTTCGTTGGGCGATCGTTGTCCATGCGATCGGGATAAATGAAATAGCACTCACTAACAGAAATAGCGCGAACGTCCGTAAGATACGACGCTGCTGACGAAACCGCCATCCAATTAATACAACATCTGCTAAAAGCAACGTTGCTGTTAATGGTGTTGTCCCAATCATGAGAATACGGGCCGCCGTCCACCATCCCATTGAGACGAGAGTTGGCTGTTCAAGAGCATGGGTTAACGCAAGCGATCCGCCTAATCCAAGACACGTTGCCATGGCATACATCCGGATCATCTGCGCAAAATTAATCACCAGCGGCGACAGCGCAAATAACAATGCAGAGATTAGACCAATAGATTTTCCAGCGATGCGGCGACCCAATTGATAGATTAAAAAAACACTGCTGATATTAAACAAAACAGACAAAGCGCGTAGCCATGTGTCGCCTGTGCTAAGCAGCATCCAACCTCGTAGCAGGATGTAATACAATGGACGCTCAAGACTCAGTGTAGCGGGTAGACCTTGAGCATCGTAAACGCTATAAAGTTCATCAATCCACAAGCTTTCATCACCTAGCTTGTATAGATTCAGCACACCAGCAAGCAATAAGATGCCAATTAATGCAATCCACGGATATGAATAGCTGCGTCGAGAAGAAACATCGGTTGACGGCTGACGTTGAAGAACCATATCAATTCCCAGTTCTATACTTAACTGAGTGAACTGTTGAAACTTCGTTCCTTCAGTCGATGTAACATGGCATCTCAATCAGTACAGCCTTGATTGTTCTTCTAAACTTCTGTCTTAAGGTAGAAAATAAAATATAGCAATCGAAGGGTTAGTGAGGACGGGGTGTAGGGCAGGGCTGATCTATTGGCTGTAGAAAAAGCAAGATAGACAAGTACCGTTCTACTGCCTCTAACCCCTATGAGCCTGATTGAGCATCTCCAACAAATCAGAGACTTTCGCACCCAACCAGATTACCCGCTGTGGGTCG
>DATNPS010000333.1:0-8593 GCA_036703095.1 Crinalium sp.
TTAGCCAATTTCCCTCCTAAACAGCGTCAAAAAATTTTGCAGGCTTGCACTCGCAAATATGCCTTCAGACGATGGCAAACCTGGATTTGTTCTTTCTTATTAGGGGTGGGTATCGTGGTTGCTGGCAGATATGCAGGAACAATGGGTACCGCGTTTGTCGGTGGTATGGCATTTGGCATTCTCACAACCGTGGTAAACACCGCTATATACCCCGATGTTAAACGATATGTTGAACGTGAATTGAATCAATGAAATGTCAGTGCAGGACTCGCCCTTTTCTATGGCGATGATCTCGCTCTTATTTAAGCGTTCTACGAGCGATCGCAACTTTAATTCACAACCCAAATTATTTCAGCACAACCAGAGAGAACATCATGGCAGAGAATTTGTATATCTTAGGCGATCAACCCTCATTTACAGATGCCACATCCGTGTCAACCGAGTTTACAGTTGATGCGACTTGGGTGAGCCAAGATCGATATCCACGTCAGGCCGCAGATATTAACGGAGACGGTCGGGCTGACTTCGTCGGATTTGCTCAAGATGCCGTTTATGTTTCCCTATCGAATAGTGATGGCACTTTTACAAATCCCGTGGCAGGGCTATCGAATAACTTCACGCCAGAAGATGGGGGATGGTCGAGCCAAAATCGATATCCGCGTCAGCTTGCCGATGTAAATGGAGATGGTCGAGCCGACATCATCGGATTTGGTCAAAACGCCGTCTATGTTTCCTTATCGAATGGCAATGGTACGTTTGCCAATGCGATCGCAGGCCTGACCACTGAGTTTACCGTTGACACTACCTGGGGAAGCCAAGACCGATATCCACGTCAGGTCGCTGATGTGAATGGGGATGGTCGGGCCGACCTGGTCGGATTTGCGCAAGACGGCGTCTATGTTTCTTTGTCCAGAGGAGATGGCACCTTTACCAATGCCACCGTCGGCCTGTCGAATGGCTTCACGCCGGAAGATGGCGGTTGGTCAAGCCAGAACCAATATCCACGTCAGCTTGCAGATGTGAATGGAGATGGTCGAGCCGATATCGTCGGATTTGGTCAAAATGCCGTGTATGTGTCCTTATCAAATGGTGATGGCACCTTTGCGAATGCGATCGCAGGTCTAACCACTGAGTTTACCACTGACACCACCTGGGTCAGCCAAGATCGATATCCGCGCCAGGTTGCCGATGTGAATAGTGACGGTCGGGCTGACCTGATTGGATTTGCACAAGACGGCGTCTATGTTGCCCTGTCTAAAGGGGATGGCACCTTTGCCAATGCTACGCCAGGTTTGCTAAATGGCTTCACGCCAGACGATGGCGGGTGGTCAAGTCAAAATCGATATCCGCGTCAACTTGCAGATATCAACGGGGATGGCCAAGCCGATATCGTCGGATTTGGTCAAAATGGAGTCTATGTCTCACGCAGCACCAGCGGGAAAAACGATTCCCTTAGAGGAGGGGACGGCAATGACACCCTACTTGGCTTAACGGGTGATGATCTCCTGTACGGACAGCTCGGCGACGACACTCTCAATGGCGGAACAGGCCATGATTATCTGGAAGGGGGTGACGGCAATGACATTCTGATGGGTTTGACGGGTAACGATACCCTGGACGGTGGGCTGGGTACTGACCAAATGCAGGGCGGCTCCGGCAATGACAGATACTCTGTCGATAATATCGCTGATGTTGTGACAGAGTTAGCTTTAGACGGAACTGATACCGTTATCTCCACCATCAGCTACACGTTGGGTGCAAACGTTGAAAACCTGGTTTTAGCGAATGCGGCTGTCCCCATTAACGGTACAGGTAACGGCTTGGACAACTATATTACGGGTAACACCGCTAACAATACCCTCTCGGGTCAAGCAGGCAATGATTACCTGTACGGTAGACAGGGCAATGACACGCTATTCGGTGACGATGGAAACGACTATCTCAACGGGTATGGTTTCAGCGACGTAGAAAAAGATTCGCTCACGGGTGGAGCAGGGTCAGATACGTTTGTGTTAGCTGAAAAGATCGTTGAGCAAAACAATCTGAGTTACGCCTTCTACACCAAAGCGGGTAAGAATGATTACGCCCTGATCAAAACATGGGACCCTAAAGGGCCTGAGTTTGACGTTACATTCGATCGGCTTCAACTCGCAGGCGATCGCAGTCAATACAAACTGAAATTCTCCAGGATGAGTGGCATTGGCAACAGCGCTAAAGATACTGAAATTCTCACCAAACTGGGTAGCAAGTGGGAACGAATTGGCATTATCGAAGATTCTACCGACGTCAAACTCAGCCGAGATGCGGTGTTTATTTAGTTCAGATAAACGTCTTTGACTGAATTGCATACGGTTTGCAGAGACATTGTTTTGTAACTGTTTTGCGATCGCAGCTCAGGATCAAAACGGGGTGCAGGGGTAGAATCCCTGGCTGGGGGCGCACAGCCCCCACACCCCTCGCGATGTCCAACAACTATTCATATCCAACGACAGGATTCTTTCACCTATGGCAAGCACAGCAACTCCTACAGCCACAGGAGACAATAACATTGATGCACTTTTGAAGAAATATAAGTGGTCGTCTAACACCGTCACCTTTAGTTTTACCAGCGACGCCGCTGATTATGACGACTACCGCAAAATCTCCAATGCCAAAGATTATCCGCTGAGCCACCAATCCTTAAACACGGATCAACGGGCTGTGGTGCGGGCATGGTTGAATCAATATGCCAGCGTCTCATTGCTCAAGCCTGTCGAGGTTACGGGTTCCGGCGATCGCAATGCCACCATTCGGATCGCCATGTCCAACAAACCCGTTACAGCCGATACGTTTACGCCTAGAAGTGTCAGCAGTGGCGGCGATATTTGGTTTAACCCAACTAGATTCAATACGCCCGACGGATCAAACTTCCCTGAAATGGGCAACTATGCCTATCAAGGGATTGGTCATGAGATTGGTCACGCGTTTGGCCTGAAGCACGGTCATGAACTCGATCCGGCTGAGCAATTGCGAGATGTGATTATCAACACCGATCGCGACTCGATGGAGTTTTCGATCATGACCTATCGCTCCTACGTTGGCGGGCCAACCACCTACTTGAACGAGAGAGGCGGATACGCTCAATCGCTGATGATGTATGACATCCGGGCGATCCAGCAAATGTATGGCGCTAACTTTAGTTACAACGCAGGTGATACAACTTACTCGTTCACCGATTCTGCCGGAGAGATGCAGATCAATGGCATCGGTCAAGGTAAACCAATTGACGGTCGCATTTTTCGCACTATCTGGGATGGTGGCGGCAATGATACCTATGATTTCTCAAATTTCTTCACGAATCAATTGATCGACTTGACACCCGGTGGTTGGTCTGACTTGAATTTGGGTAGTAACTTGCACAGGGCAAGACTTGGCGACGATCGCTATGCTCGTGGTCATGTGTTTAATGCGCTGCAATACAACAATGATTTGCGATCGCTAATCGAAAATGCGGTTGGTGGTTCTGGCAACGACCTGATTTACGGCAACAGCGTCGGCAATATTTTGAACGGTCGGGGTGGCAATGACAGAATTTATAACACCACGAGTAATTCAGCCATCCGTAGCCACGACATCACGCTGGGAGACAGTGGCAACGACACCATTCTCGATATGGACTCGATCGACAGTGACTTTCACGATGGCGGACAAGGCGTGGATTGGATTGATTACTCAAACTATAACTTTGGTGTGACTCCATCCGTGATTGACCTGACGACAAATAAATTTACGGTCGGCACCTCGTTCGAAACGATTAACAACTTCGAGAATGCATCTGGAACGCAAAGTTCTGACACCATCATTGGTTCTGCGGTAAATAATGTCCTGAACGGCAACGAAGGCGACGATGCGCTGCAAGGCAACGAGGGGAACGATACCCTCCTGGGCGGTGCAGGAATGGATGTCTTAAACGGTGGCACGGGCAACGACGCAATGGATGGCGGCAGCGGCAACGACACCTACGTAGTGGATAGCCTTGGAGATACGGTGATTGAACTGTTATCGAGTGACATTGATACGGTGATTTCTGTGCTTCCGGACTATACTCTGACCGCGAATATCGAAAACTTAACGCTAGGCGGGATACAGTTCATTAGTGCGTTTAACGGTACAGGCAACAGCCTTGACAACCACATTCAGGGTAATGCCCTCAACAACGTTTTGTCTGGGTTAGATGGCAATGACGCGATCAGCGATTCGGCAGGAGGGAATGACACGCTGAACGGAGGGACAGGTAACGACGTGCTGAATGGGGGAATAGGCAACGATACCCTGATCGGCGGGACAGGTCAGGATGAACTCTACGGTGGTGTCGGACAAGATACATTGACGGGTGGCGCAGGACAAGATATTTTCTTCTTCACCAATTCATCAGATGGGATCGATACCATCACTGATTTTGTAGTTGCAGATGATGTGATCTACGTCGAGAAGGTCGGATTTGTGGGTGGATTAACAAAAGGATTCCTCAGCGCAGATCAATTTCACATCGGCACGAGTGCTCAAGATAGTAGCGATCGCTTCATCTACAACCGTTCCACCGGAGCATTATTCTTCGATAGTGATGGGATTGGAGGAATGGCTCAGGTTCAGTTTGCCAAGCTATCCACAAATTTAGCCATGACAAACCAGGACATTTATGTAAACTCCATCGGTATCTGACACTGCGACTTAGCAAAGAATCCTAAAACTTACCCTCTCAAGGAATCTAAACCAATGCAACAAGTACTTGAATTTGTTGAGCAGAAGAAACAAGTTTATGCTCAATTGCCACTGTTTATCTTTATGCAAGATCGAACCATTCCGCCTCTACACCGACTAGGATTTGCACCTTGCATGGCCCATTTCATCATGAGCTTTGGAGATTTAAATAAGTATGTATTTCGAGAAAGGGAAACCACGCATCCGCTCCATCAGTTGATTAACGAACACACGTATGAAGACGATCATCACTGGCCCTGGTTCTTGACGGATCTAAAAAAGCTGGGCTTTTGCCAACCTCAAGATTTTACTGAAGTTCTCCGATTCTTGTGGAGCGAAGAAACGAAGGTGACACGTCAGCTTTCCTATCAGCTCTCTGCTTACACACTGGAAGCTGAGCCGATTCAAAAGATTGCGATTATTGAGGCGATCGAAGCAACAGGAAATGTTTTGTTTGGTTTAACCCATCAAATTGCTCTAGAAATCCAGTCAAAAACGCACCAGGAATATCAATATTTTGGTGAATTCCATTTCAAACTGGAAACTGGACATGCCGTTAGCCATCAAGATTCTGAAGCAATTTTAACTGAAATCGAACTTTCTGATGCTGTCTTTCAGGAATGTTTTGAGCTGATTGAGAAGGTATTTGATATATTCACGGAATGGACTGAGGAACTACATACTTATGCTTGCAAACGCACGTCTGATATCGTTTGTGTTCCTACTCACTCTGGTAACGGGTTGCGCAAGTGAACCCCCTACCGTTGGGAAAGCGATAGCCTTTGAGCAAGTCTGTGATCAGAGCAACGATGGCCAACGAGTTTCGGTTGAAGGATTTTTAACGTTGCCGGAAGAGATTCCTACAAACGATACTGTCTCTGTGCTGCTTGAAATTCGACCTTCAGAAAACGTAGAGCCACGGGGTGAGCGAGTTGGAGTATGGACTACATATGGCAGTGACGCCAATCAGGTTGCTAGCGTGAAAGGCGTTTACACCGCTCCCACATTAGACGAACTTAAGAATAATAGCCAGAATCCTCCCTCTCCAAATCAATCTTCCGTTCAGGGAACCTATACCCACGCAGATTTAAAAGTCACCACCAGCGATGGACAGCAGATTACGTATACCGATCGAGTGCGGGTTTCGGGTAAGGTTGTCTTTCCATCATCACCGGGCGTGACAGCAATTTCTCCTTGTGTTCTCAATAATCCGCTGATTGAACGGATTGAGTAACGCCAAAATGTGCCTCGCGCGACGCGCGAGGCACATTTTGGCGCGTTCATCGAATTCCTAAGAAAACGTGTTTTCTTTGCGTTTTCCCAAGGGGAGGTAGTAGTGCGCTGCACTACTCCCCCCCTTGTTGGAGACTTACGTTAATAAACCATTAGACAGAATCCAACTACGGTAAATCCAACCAGTAACAGCAAATGGGGAAGATTGCTAATCCAGGAGCGTTGAGTAATTCGCAAGAGTGGGTAAGGACTAAAGACGAGAGCAGACAGCAGCGTAATCCCCTGGAGAAATTGAGCTACATCTAAACTCCACGTCAATGTTGGTAAATCAACCCCGCTAACGCCTAGCGTTCGTGCCGCTACTGATAGAATCTGACCAGCTTCCGTAATAGCAGCCGGGATGTAATGCACCAGATTTGCCGCCAGCGTGAAGGGCAGATAGGCATAAACAACCGTGAGATAATCGGGCTGCTGCGGATCAAGGAACCGGGCGATCGCATGAGTTATATACGTCAACACAGCCGGAATGCTGAGCAGGGCAAGAGCGATCGGAATACTGATGAGTAAATGATCGGCATCCACCGGAAGCGAACCTAGCCCTAACCATCCCAAAATCGTGTGAGCATGGTGCATAAATACACCACCAAACAGCAGCAGCAGCAGCGCTACTTCGGCCCAAAATCCCTGATGATTGTCCAGCAAGTCAGAGGCAGGAAACCGCAAATTTAACTGAGCCGAGCGATTTGGACAGGTTTTCAGGCAGGTCATGCACAGCATACAGTCCCGGTTGTCCTGCAATTGCGCTGGATGCGAGTAGAGCGGGCATCCTCCCGTCGCTTGACCTTCGTTGGGCAGCGGATCGGCAAAGGTAAGAACGGTTGCGCCGCTGCCTTTGTAACAACCAAACGTACTGCATTGACTACCGCACACCTGTTGAGTCGATCGCAATTCAATCATCGACAGTTTGGCAAACATGCCATTCATGCCACCGATCGGACACAAATAGCGGCACCACAATCGCCGTTCGTAGATCAGGCTAAAGATGACTGCTCCAGCTGCGATCGCCAACAGCAACCAGGCAGACAGATAAGCATGGTGCGGCAAGTCCCAAAGCTTCTCCCACAGATAAATCGCAACAAATCCACCAAACAAGATCCACGCGCCCCAACGGTTTAGCCACTGGGTATTCCAGGTGAGCTGCTGACGCGGAAAGAGCCAGAGCGATAGGCGGCGCATCCACTCGCCTGTGATCATAAACGGGCAGACCGCACACCAAAACCGCCCGACAAACGCAAACAGAAATAAATACCCCGGCCACCACCAGGCCCAAAACAGATTCAGCGTGACGCTACTATCGCGGCTTTGGGGGCTAACAAATCCCAACAGGGTAATCGGGACAAAGATAAGCATCATCACGGCCCAGAGTCCTTCTGGATACCAGTGGCTCAGCAACACTCGTCGCAACCAGGGAACATGCGTTAAGAGATCCAGCCGAAACGCATTCTTGGTCGATTGCACCGACCACAGGGCTTGCTCTGGAATAACCGAATGCCCTGCTGGTGTCATAATCACCGCTCGATGCAGAATTTCGGCCAGTTCAGCCAGGTTGCCGGGATAGTCGTAGCTGAGTAATCGCCGTAAGTTGGATTGATCTAGTTGCAACAGAGGCCGATTTTGCTCATGGCAAAACTGGGTTAGAAAGTAACGGGCGAAGTCTGGAATGTCGCCTTTGCGCTGAGGCAAGGTAAAGAGTTTGATCGCAATGGCATTAATATCAGGCCAATCGATTTTGTAGGGAGAGGCCAGGATTAACCGCACCCAGGCTTGAATCGGCTGAGGTGGATCAGTGGCCAGATCCATCCCGACAACACCGTGATTGGGTAACACTAATCCGGTTTTGAGGTAATGAATGAGACGAGCGCGATCGCCCTCACTCAACACCTGTACATTATCCAGCAGCAGCGTTCCCCGCTCCAGCAGTTCGAGAATGCCCGGTTGCTGATCAATCCTGCCAAACAAAACATCTGTATTCAGCCGACCATCCTCAGTGCGCGGCAGGTCAGCACAGTCCAGTTCGGCAAACGGCTGAGCGGCGAGTTCAGACCGCGCATGGATTAAACCAGCCAAAAATGTTTTACCCGTACCCGCCTGAGCCTGAAAGATGACCGGGTTAAGCGTGGCAGATGCGTGCTCCAGGTGTTCAGCCAACTTTTTTGCGGCTTTACTGCTGCCCAAAAGACTGGTCTCACCGGGAACAGAGTGAATATACGACCGCAAACCCTGGATACGCACCTGCTCCCAGGCAATTCGAGCGGCGTACTCGTGCAAATCTTGCGAAATGAGGGAATGAATCACCTGCTGAATGGCAGGATATTCCGCAATCAAAGTTTGAAATGCCGCCTGTGGAAGAAACCCAATTTTGCAAGCCGTAAGTGCGATCGCACTGGTTTGATATACCCCTTCTGCGGCATTGGCAACCAGCGTATAGCCAAATAAATCTCCAGCATTTCGATAGCGGATTAGTGATTTACCAAGGGGCGATCGCCTGTAGCGCGTCGGTTGGCAACTGTCCCCAAACCGGATGAGCGCTTAACCATTGTCTACAGTCTGATAGGAGGCG
>DATNPS010000340.1:0-19100 GCA_036703095.1 Crinalium sp.
TTAGTCGCTGGGCCAAGAGGGGGGTGTGGCAAAGAGTGTTTGCGCACTTAGCCGAGGATGCAGATAACGAATACGCCATGATTGACTCCACCATTGTGCGTGCCCACCAGCACAGTGCGGGGGCAAAGGGGGGGAGCACCCTTATTAAAATTACGACCGGGAGCCGAACTAAAAACGATCGCCGATCGCACGGTAGGTTGGTGGTTACAAACCGAAGACCTGCCCGACGCCGCAAATCGAGTGCGGGTTCGGGCGATCGCCTCTACCTGGATTACAAACCGAATAATCTAGAAGCCAGCGATCGCTTGATTAAACGGTGGGTGGGCATTCTCAAACAGGTTGATCGCGCGGAACACTGCATTCCCTTTAGCATTTACCCGCGCAACACCGCAACCATTCAAACCGTAGGGCATCAATGTGGAACCTGTCGGTTTGGCGAAGATCCCACCACGACAGTCCTGAATTTGGACTGTCGCACCCATGACGTGGAGAACCTCTACGTTGTGGATGGTAGCTTTTCCCATCTAGTTCTGCCGTAAATCCCACTCTGACCATTATTGCCAATGCTTTGCGAGTGGGCGATCGCTTACTGGAACACCTGAAGTAGCACGTTTCTCTTTCACGTATGCCGTTCAAAACAAATTCCCTTCTGGTCAAAGCAACGCTGCTGAGCAGTAGCCTCACGGTCATGGCAGGTGCGACAATCGCCCTCGCAACATTATTCAGTGCTGTCAGCGCCATTGTTTACAAACAAATTAAGGCGCGATTGTCATTTATGGGCATTTACGCGATCGCATTTCTATCGATGGCCGTTGGCTACTTCGTCATCAGCGTTTCACCCACCTATGGAATGGTCTTG
Organism: Crinalium sp.; assembly: GCA_036703095.1. GTDB lineage: Bacteria > Cyanobacteriota > Cyanobacteriia > Elainellales > Elainellaceae > DATNPS01. The sequence continues at coordinate 860 of DATNPS010000340.1, forward strand.
GTCGGATTAATGAATGCTGTGATGCAATTCATAACTTAGCAAATGTCAGTGAGTAACATTATCATGCCACTTGGGAATATCCTTATGCGGTTAGCTGTGAACGAGATACACTACAGGTTCAACCTTTTAGATAGCAGCGCAGAGATGTTGACCCAAGAGCAAACTCAGTTGATGAGAATCCTGCAATCGCTTATCACTTTAACAGAGTGTGAGGCGATTGAAGTTGTGCATCTATTTCAAAATCTGACCTTAAACCAAAATGATTTTTGGATTCGTGCAGGTGAGATTCCTCAAACCATTGGGTTTGTCACTTCTGGTATTCTCCGCTTATATTGTGCAGATGCTAATGGCAATGAGTTTACGAAATCATTCTGTGCTGAAAATAGTTTTATCGCAGCGTATAGTGCATTGCTGCTGAAAGAGACTTCTCACCTGTTCATTCAAGCTCTAGAGGATACCACGCTGCAGATTACTCAACTTACCGATCGTTGTCAGAATCACGTTTAAGTTTACAGCAGTTCAATTGCCGAATCGCAGAGAATTTATTCATCAAAAAAGAACGACGAGAAGCGACTTTATTATTAGATGATGCGAAAACTCGTTATTTGAATTTTCTAGAGGAGTATCCTGGGCTAGAAACAAGGCTGAAGCAGTATCATATTGCCTCCTATCTTGGGATAACGCCCGTCAGCTTAAGCCGGGTTCGTGCCCAACTCAAATCGCATTAACATAGGTTAATGCCCTATCAAACACTCCTGCCTACACTGGATTTAAGTTTCACTAACCAGGAGTCGGCGTGCGAACTACTCATCATACGGTTCTGATTACGGGCGGAACATCGGGGATTGGATTGGCGTTGGCAAAACAATTTCTCAAGCAGGGAAATGCTGTAATTGTCACCGGAACCAATACCCAAAAAGCGGAAGCTGTAAAACGCGAACTGCCAACGCTGACCGTTGAACTTGCAGATATGCGCGATCGCCAAGCTTTAGAAAAGTTGGTCTATCGCTATCCTGATATCAATATTCTCGTCAACAATGCAGGCATTCAGTACAACTATGAATTTGCTGATCCTGCGATCGCCCCAGATCACATTACCAATGAACTCGACATCAACTTGTTTGCTCCCTTGTATCTGACAAAGCTTTTGCTGCCTCATTTTTTGAGGCATCCTACTGCTGCCATTATCAATGTGACATCGGGATTAGGCATCGTCTCTAAGCAAAGTGCTCCCGTCTATTGCGCCAGCAAAGCGGCTTTACACAGTTTTACCAAAACGTTGCGCTGGCAACTCGAAGGAACGTATGTGCGAGTGTTTGAAATCATTCCGCCATTGGTAGACACCGCCATGACACAAGGACGTGGGCGCGGAAAAATTATCCCAGAAGCATTAGTCGAAGAATTTTGGCGTGATTTTAAGCGCGATCGCCATGAGATGCGAATTGGTAAAACAAAGCTGCTCTTTATGCTTCAGCGTTTTATGCCATCTGTTGCAGAGCAGATTATGCGTCGGGGACTTTGACATTCAGAACCACGAAAAATTGCTTACGAATGATTTTGCAGAACGGCTTCACGTTGTTTTTAGCGGAATTAACAAAGACATCATGCCTAAGCAAACAGTAGTGATTACAGGTGGTAATTCAGGGATAGGGTATCACTGTGTGCGAACCATCGCCGCAGACCTAGATTGGCAGGTGATTCTTGCCTGTCGTAATCTGGAAAAAGCACAACAAGCAGTCGAGGCACTTGTTATCGAAACCGCTAATCAAAGTATTGAGGCAATGGAACTCGATTTAGGGTCAATTGCCAAGAGCAAGTGGAGGGGTTGCATGTGTTAGCCATCAGCGATAGCAGTGAGATTAACTTGCAGGCGCATGTGGGACGATTAAAGCTGCAAGGGCTTGGGGTGGTGGGCAACAACCGAGATGTAGGGTTTTTCATTCATCCGACGCTAGTCGTCCATGCTGCCGATGGGTTTCCATTAGGGTCAAGTTCGATTCAGGTGTGGAGTCGGGCCTGGGGTCATGCCGATAAGCATCAACGGGACTATGGGAGTTTGCCGATTGAGGAGAAGGAATCGTACAAATGGATACTCTCAGCCGAGCGGAGCAATCGCTGCTTGCGGGCATGTATGAGGAATGGGTGAGAGTTCCTTCGGCACACACGCATCTATAGTGCGCTCCCGTCAAGACCGTCGTCTCGTGGGTCAAGTCGCATCACTCTATGCCACCTTAAGTGCTCAACCCTGTGAAGGCACCTACACCGTACAGGTAGTCGATGATCCTCGACGAGGATGCACGGCACGAGAAGCCTTGTTGGCTGTTCGTAGTGCCAAAGTGCATTTGCAACGCCCCGACAACGTTAGTGCTCAAGAGTATCCTGCGGGTGTTTGTGTGTATGCCATTGAAGCCAAGGAAGTGAATCCACCGCTTGGGCAATCGCCAATGGATTGGCGATTGCTCACCACGCATGAAGTTGTCTGCCTGGAACAGGCACTTCAGGTGATTCGTTGGTATTGTTGGCGTTGGCGGATTGAACAGTTGTTTGTCATCCTCAAGCGAGTTGGACTCAATCTCGAAGCCACTCAACTCGAATCGGTAGAGGCCATTCAACGCCTGAGCGTGTTGGCACTGTCGGTCGCCGTGCGCACCCTACAACTGGTGGAAGGGCGAGATAATCGAGCCTACCCTGCTTCGGTGGCGTTCACCGATGAGCAACAGCAATGCTTAACGCAGTTGGAAACGTCCTTGCAAGGACGCACTGCCAAACAGCAGAATCCTTATCCTCCCATGTCTTTACCATGGGCAACCTGGTTAGTTGCCCGCTTGGGGGGATGGTCAGGATACTGTTCTCAACATCCTCCTGGAGTTCCGACTGTTGTGCATGGGTTACGGCAATTTGAGTCGATCTTCCTCGGATGGAAATTAGTTCAGTCTCCACTTGTGTGTACACGGTAGCCCTACGAAGGGGGCAACGCTCCCTTTTCCCCCTTTCAATTCGGTGCAGCTTTAAATAGAAACGGTATAGCAATCGAGGGGTTAGTTAGGATGGGGTGCAGGGGTGGAACCCCTGGCTGGGGGCGCAGCCCCCATACCCCCTGTCCCAACCATCTCAACGGTTGCTATATTAACTAAGAAGCAAGGAGCAATAGTGCATCACACTACTGCTCCTTGTTAGAGGCTCACATTAAGTTATGGAATTTAGGCAATCGTAAAGACTGATTCAGTAGAAAAAGCTGATCCCTTAAAGCTAGTGTCGATCGCCTGTACGCTCCAGTAATAAGTTCCAGGAGCCAAATTTTTAACAATCCAACTCGTATTATGTCCAGCATTTCCATCTTCGACAACCTGCCGTTGACCTGAACTGGTGGACATAGGAGAAAGAATGTTAGAGCCTCCAGGAGTAGTACCAATTCTCAAATTGTAAGTTAGACCATTCTGTGGCGTTTGAGCATCTGTTGCCTTAAGCCAAGACAATGTTACTGTACTGCCATTCACGAAACTCCCTGACCCAACTGGAACAGTCGGAGCAGTATTGAGGATGGTGCTGTTATTTTTGAAAAGCCTGGAAGTCCCAACATCTGAGCCTGTGATTGAACCGATCGCCACTATATCCAAATCACCATCATTATCATAGTCACCCCAATCTGCGGATTGAGTGGAACTAAGGTCAGCCAATGAGGTTCCGCCATAACTCTCTAGTCCGGAAGTGCTACTACGCCAGATATAAGCATAACCGCCACTGCTCAACCCAGAAGTCAATAAAGCGTCCAGATCACCGTCATTGTCATAGTCTCCCCATCCCCCCGTTCCGTCATTACTGAGCATAGGAGTGCCTACAGCAGCAAACGTCCCACTCGTGTTGCGATACACGAATGTCTGAGCGTTATAGGGAACCGAAGTGCTAGTCCTGCCAGAAAGTAAAATATCTAGATCGCCATCATTATCAAAATCACCCCAGGCAGCCTCTCCATAAATTGGAGTTAGATTTGCGTTGATGTTCGTAAATAGCCCACCATCATTTCGATAGACTCTGGAGATGTAGGTGTTGGATGACGTGTAACCTGTGATCAAAATGTCTAAATCGCGATCGCTGTCAAAATCTCCCCATTTAGCAGAACCAAACGAGACACCTATTAGAGACGCATTAATATCTACGAAATTACCAGCGTCATTGCGGTAGATTTTAGTAAATTGGCTACCACTACCCGTACTATCACCTGTTAGTAAAACATCAAGATCACCATCATTGTCATAGTCTCCCCACTCACCAGTGCCTCCCCAACTCCCTAACAAAGATACTTGTGTATTGGCAAAATTACCATTGTCATTGCGGTATATGAAGGAAGCATAAGTACCGATTAAGAGAATATCAAGATCACCATCATTGTCATAATCCCCCCAGGCTGAATCTCCCCAGGTGGTTGACCCAGTTGGCAATCCAGCATTAATGTCAGTAAAAGTGCCAGCGTCATTACGTAATACTTTTGCAACTCCTGTTGAAGATAGCCCCCCTGTGCGACCAGTGAGTAGAATATCTAAATCACCATCTCGGTCATAATCCCCCCATCTCACAGACTTTCCAGAGGCTCCAGGTAAAGCAACACCTGAATCTGAAAATGCCGCTACTGAATCATTATCAACAATGGTAATCATTGCTGATTTTTGGCTACCAATCGTATAACTTGCTGCCGGAGCCAGTGTGATCGAAACAAGTTCATCTCCTTCAGACACGTTGTCATCAATAGGATTGATAGCAATTGTTGTGGTAGCAGCACCTATAGCGAAGGTCGCAGTTCCAGCTAGATTGCTATAATCTGTTCCATTAATCGCTATACCTGAAAGGATATAATTAACGGTTAAGGTAGATGTCAAACTGCCTGTACGATTCAAGGTAAACTGTCCAAGATTTGTGGTCTGGCCGCTCGTAGTTTCTGCGGCATTGGCGTCAGTCGTAGCGATCGTAATTGTGGGAAGAGCGGGGGGACTGGCCAACAGAATCTTTAACGAACTACCTGCATAATAGTTTTTAACCGTAATTGAACCATTGCCTCCCAAACCTATAATCAGATCATTGTTGCTACGATTTTGGCTAATGGCTGATGGACTATAAAGAGATAAATCTAAAGTATCCTGACTACTAGCGTTCCAGATGATATCGTTCCCTGTATAGCGTTGAGGGTTATATCCTCCGAACGTGTTGTCAGTATTGTTTGCAAAGATTGTGTCATTGCTGCCAGAATTGATTAAATTTTCGATAGAGACGTTATAGGCGATCGCCGTTCCATAAGTTGTTGTTGAATACGGTTTATCAGTGCTGAGCTTGTCGAAATAATCTTTATAGCGTGTTGCATTAAAAGCAGCCTGAGTTGTCAGCATTCCACCTGGATTCATATCAAAACGGTATCCAGTCGAAATTGTTGGCAGCTTGCTAAAATCCAAAGTATCAATTCCGCTACTATCCCAAATGGTTTGCTTGATAGAATTAGGTGTGTTGAGAACTGTCTGTCCATCCCTTACAAACTGATCAATCCTATCTGTGAATTGATAAACAGTATTTGTAGTAGAATAACTTCTTTCTCCATACAAATACTGTAAAGCCTTAATATCAAAAGGCATAAAGGTTCCAGCAGGACTACCAGTAAAGTTGTAAGTCATTACTGTGTTTGTGGTGTTAGATTCTGATATTGGCAAATTGGGGGTTTTATCATATGGATGTTTTAGCCCCAGAGCATGTCCAATCTCATGAATAAGAGACATATACCCATGCGTGCCAGGAGGGTTTTGAAAACCATTCCAAGTATCTCCTGCAACGTCATACTTCGGATTTAAGTGAATATCTCCTGCATAACTTGCTAGGGTGTCTGTAAAGGGCGAATATGCATACGCATAGTCATCTGGGCTATTTGACATATTTGACAGCATGAACCGCAAACGTCCATAGTTCGTGCTGGTTTCTGTCACTTCCTGAAAGTCAATATTGATGAGGTTCGAGAGATCACTGAAGATAGAACGAACTCTATTCTTAACATTCTCACTAACCTCTCGTACTCCACTTTCTATTCCATAGTAAGCACCTCCAAAAACAGAGTCCTCGTAGAAACTATACGTGAGAACCTGGTTGCCCCAGCTAAATCCCCACTTTGATTTAGAAAGAAGTCCATCAATCTGGGAATCACCCGATAAGTTATTGATGGGTATGGCATTTGCCCCTGTAGGTAAAGTATTTTGTGAAGGTTCATTGGGCGCAATCGGAAGTATGAGGCTTAAGGTAAGAGTGTAATTGGTATCACCACTACCATGTAGGACTTGCAGAAAATATGTATCCGCCGTAATGCTATGAGTTAAAGATTTCGATGTAGTACCTGTATTAAAACTGCTTGCCAAAATTTCAGATTCTTCAACAGTGCCATTGTTATTAACATCTTGAATTAAGCGAACATTAGCATCTGCGGTTAACCCAGATAGAGTCAGCGATAAAGCACCCCCTTCATCCGTAGTAAATTGGTAAAAATCACTGGTGTCTGCATCACCAATCCAGTCACTATACGAATTGATAGCTGAATTGACTGAAATCGCATGTGCTGTGCTCAGTGCATTCCCTGCATAATCCGTTGGGATTGAAGGAGTAGGAGTCGGAATAGGAGTAAGAGTAGGAGTAGGAGTAGAAACAGGAAGTGGGGTAGCAAAAGCAGACAGCCTATAGTTAGTAATCGATTTATTATTGCTGCCTGGATAGATGCGTAGATAATATGTGCCTGTTTCTAAGGTTGTTTTGATTGACTCACTGCGCCTACCTTTTTGTGCAGATGTTACAAGAGCTTGTCCACTGCTATTCAGCAGTTGTAGGTTAACGTCTGACTTTAATTGAGCAAGTGCGAAATTCGTACTGCTACGACTGTCTAGTGTGAAGCGTAAAAAATCATTGCGATCGCGCCCTCCAATCTGATCCTTAAAAATCGCGCTACCCGATAAGTTAATATTTCTTGCACGATTTCGAGTATTGCCAGCGCGATCAGTAACCATAGCTACACCTTTTCAAGACAAAGACATAACTAAGGTTCCCGTTAATTTCTGTCTGTATGAAAATCTACTTCAGATTTAACCTGCTCTTCAAAAACTCAGTATTTTGCAGGAATCGCTCGTAGAAATGGGTGTTGTGGATTATACATAAATTTCCTAAAATGGGTCGCTCTCTACGTATTAACTCCGAAGAAGCTGAAGCGATTAAGTTTTCCACAATTTTTTGGGAAAGAGACACAATCTGTGTTCGTCTCTTCAAAATTGAAAATTATTGCTGCTGATTGAAGGCATTATCGGGCGATCGCAATTTCCTGAGTTGCCGCCCATTGATTCAAATCCTGATGGTTAATCGCAGCGGCCATTAGATCAGGAAAGAGATCTGGCGTACAGGCAAAGGCAGGAACACCCAGAGAGGCCAGGAAATGCGAATTTTCGTGGTCATAATAAGGTGCACCATCATCATTCAACGCCAGGAGCGTGATCATCTGTACGCCAGATGAAACCAAAGAAGCCATGCGCTTTCGCATCTCGGTCTGGTTGCCGCCTTCATACAGGTCGCTAATAAGCACCAGAATGGTGTCTTGCGGCTGGCGGATCAACCCCTGACAGTACGCTAATGCCTGATTAATATCTGTTCCACCGCCCAGTTGCGTACCAAACAGCACCTCAACCGGATCTTGCAGCATTTCGCTCAGATCGACTACAGCGGTATCAAACACCACGAGTTGGGTGCGCACGGCAGGTAACGATGCGAGAACCGCACTAAAAATTCCGGCATACACAACTGAAGTCGCCATTGATCCACTCTGATCGACGCAAAGCACGATGTCACGTAGGGCAGATCGTTTGCGCCCGTAGCCAATGCGCGTTTCCGGAATAATCGTGCGATAGGCGGGCTGATAGTGTTTTAAGTTGGCGCGGATGGTGCGCGGCCAGTCTATTTCGTGATGCCGGGGACGACGGTTGCGTATGGCTCGATTCAGGCTACCCAAAACCGCCTGTCGCGTTGGATTTTCCAGTTTGCGAATCAACTCGTCTACTACTCGCCGCACCACGATTCGGGCGGTTTCTTTGGTTTTACCAGGCATCACATGACTGAGAGAGAGCAGATTGGATACCAGATGCACATCCGGTTCGACCGCTTCTAACAGTTCTGGTTCTAACAGCATTTGTCGCAGGTTCAGTTGCTCCAGCGCGTCCTGCTGCATCACTTTCACTACCGATGTCGGGAAATAGGTGCGAATATCGCCTAACCAGCGCGCCACTTTGGGGGAGGATGCCCCCAACCCTGCCGAGCGATCGCTATCATACAAAGCACTCAACGCCTGATCAATCGCCTGATCTGCCGCACTCAGGCTGAATCCGTCGCCGCCACTGCCGTCGCCACTACCACCGCCGCCGCCTGTACAAATACCATCTGCGGCACCACCGCCGAGGATGAGCCGCCAGCGTCGCGATCGCTCGCTGGATGAGGGGTGTGGGGTGTGGGGTGTGGGGGAAGTCATTGAGTTATCCATTTTCGAATTAGAGCGAAACTCCAAGCAATTGAGCGATTAGAGGAAGAATGGCATCTGCGCGATCGCCATCCATCCCGCCACTGTTCCCCATCCCTGCAAGAGCCACCCCCTGATCCCCAGTTCTCACGCGCTCACCCATTTGCCGACGTTCCCCAGCCGGAAACGTTGAGAAGGTGCGGCGTAACAGTGGGAGGACGTTGGTAAACGTGTCGGCGGAAAGCTGTATCACCCATTGATCTAGCACCTGCCAGAGCGCCGGATTATGCAGCAGCAACAGGCCGCTACCCGACAGGAATCCTTGAATCCAGGCGGCAGCTTGAGCGGGTTCGGTGGCAGTAGAGAGGGCCAGACTCAGGCGACGTGCTGTATCTTCTGCTTGAAACATACCTGCCTCAAACAGCAGACGGCAACAGCGACCCGCTAGTAAGCCATGCAATCCCTGCTGGTCAGCCATCTGGGTGAGAACGCGATACCACATCTCCAGCGCGTCAGGCTTTTGCAGTAAGGCGATCGCTCCATGTACCGCAATCAGCAGGTTATACAAATTCGCAGCGGCATCGTCATCCAGCGACGCAGCAGAAACCGGAAGGCCAATACAAATTCGGGCAATCAGCCCATCTACGACATGACCAATTACATCTGTTTCAAACTGGCGCACCGTGCCGTAGCGCATGACATTCACCAATGGCGGCAGAGCTGCCATTAAGTGAGTGATATCGCTGGCGAGGGCCGCTTCAGACTGTAGACGCGTCATCAAATGCGCGATCGCCCCAGCCAAGTTAGCCAGCAATGTTTGATCAATCAGCTTGGTTAAATCGGGTAGATTGGCATGATTAGCGCGATCGCATGTCCAGGCCGTTGCTGCTTCCTCAAGCGTATTGCCCCATATACCCACCTCAATTAAGCGAATCGCAAATTCCGGTTGCCACTGCAATCGCCAGGTTTCGCGGAAAGTGCCTTTTGTGTTTCCTTTGTAGTGCGACGTTCCCCACTCGATATTCAGAAGGATGAGTCGATGTAAGAGATGCGATCGCTCCAGATCAAGCGGCTTGCGTAAATCCAGTTCAAGAACGGTTTGCGTTGCCTCCGGCTTCAGCCGCAGCCGCTTTTGCTGTCGCTGCAAATCTTGCTGAAGCGGGATCATGGGCGTTTCGTCGGGCACCTGGCCCAACCGCTCACCCACGATGAGCTGCTCGTGAATCAACTGCATCGGCAGCGGATCACCAAAGCACAGCACCGTCTGTGTGGCCTCATTCAATTCTGGTAAACCGGGAAGGGGGCGATCGCGCAATGCGGCCAGAGTTTCCGCTAACCGCACCGCTTCAATCACACTCGCTGAAGACGCATCCAAGTCTTGCTGACGCAAGAGGCGCGCGACTTTAGCCATCCAGTGAATAGTGAGATGGGTGGGCAGTGTAGAAGGTGATAGGGAAGATGTGGAGGATGGAGAAGGTGGGGAGGATGGGGAAGGTATTTTCTCCCCTATCTCCCCTATCTCCCCTATCTCCCCTATCTCCCTACTCCCTTCCCAAAGATGCTGATACCACCCCGGTGACTCAATCCCGGCTCCGTAGCCGCTGCTCATGGAGAGACGGCCATACGTCCAGGGTACCCAGGTGGCTTCTACTTTGAGTTTGGGTAAGCCTTTTAGGAGGGCAGTATCGTCTTTGGCGGGAGGCATGTTTGTCAATGCAGGAGAATGCCAGGCACCACAGACAACGGCGATCTTTTGGAATCCCTGCTTTTCGGCCTCGCGGATCGTTTTTCGCATGTAAGCTTCTCGATAGGCTTCGAGTGGGTCTACCCATGGGGGCTGCTCTAATTCGGTGCGCAAAACGGTCATGGCTTCAAGAATGGCAGCGAACAGTTCGTTGCTGTCTTGCCGCTGTTCGACCAACTGTTCCCACCAGCGTTCGCCATCGTTGTAGCCAGCGGCTTGGGCGAGGAGGGTAAGGGGATCGGGGATGGGGTGTTGGGTGTTGGGTGTTGGATCTGTGGGGGATTCAGGGGGTGGATCTTCAGAAGTTTCGGGGGTGTCTTTGACTGTCAGGTCTGAGTTGGCAGCAGACAGGGCAAAGCGATGGGATTGGGGGAGATCCATGAAGCGGACGGGGATTTGGTGTTGCAGCCCGTAGCGGATAGCCTGCCATTCCGGCGAGAAAACGGCGAAGGGATAGTAGACCGCTTGTTGTGGCTGGTCGGGAGCGTAAATCAACAGAGCAACGGGGGGCTGCATCTGGGGATGGATCAGCAGCGGTAAGGCGGATTCTGCATCGGGTGGGCCTTCAACTAACACAAGGTCAGGCTGGAGGGTTTCCAATGCCTGACAGAGGCTACGGGCCGAGCCGGGGCCATGATGGCGAATGCCGAAAATATGGGTCTTCATTTCGGTACACCCCGATTACAGGATGTCGCGACTGGCGCGATACAAGTCTTTCCAGCCATCTCGCTCTTTAATGACGGTTTCCAAATACTCCTTCCAAACCACCTGATCCTGAACGGGATCTTTAATCACGGCACCCACTAATCCTGAAATTAAGTCGCTGGCTTTTAGCGAACCGTCACCAAAATGAGCCGAGAGAGCCATGCCGCTGTTGACCACTGAAATCGCTTCGGCGGTGCTGAGCGTACCTGTGGGAGACTTCAGTTTCGTTTTGCCATCTATCGTTACACCATCCCGCAATTCTCGGAAGATGGTGACGACGCGCTGAATTTCTTCTAACGCCGGAACCTCCGCAGGCAGTTCCAAAGCGCGACCCAAACTTTCTACCCGTCGATGCACGATCGCCACTTCTGATTCGATACTGTCTGGTACTGGCAGAATGACGGTATTGAATCGCCGTTTTAGTGCGCTGGAGAGTTCGTTGACGCCGCGATCGCGATTATTTGCCGTTGCAATCACGTTAAATCCCTTAGTGGCCTGCACTTCCGTATTCAGTTCGGGAATCGGTAATGTTTTCTCAGATAGAACCGTGATCAGCGTATCCTGCACATCCGAGGGAATGCGCGTCAGTTCTTCTACACGAGCAATCTTGCCATCGCCCATCGCTCGCATCATAGGGCTAGCCACCAGCGCATCCATCGATGGCCCATCCGCTAGCAGACGCGCGTAGTTCCAGCCATAGCGAATCGCTTCTTCGCTGGTGCCTGCTGTACCTTGAATCAGGAGCGTTGAATCTCCAGCGATCGCCGCTGCTAAATGTTCAGACACCCAGGATTTGGCGGTGCCAGGAACTCCATACAGCAACAAAGCACGATCGGTGGCTAGAGTGGCGATCGCGATTTCCATTAACCGTTGATTGCCAATGTATTTAGGAGAAATTTCAAATCCGTTTTCCAGCGTGCCGCCTAACAAGTACAGGGACACCGCCCAGGGCGAAAGCGCCCAGTTAGGCGGACGCTGACGAGTATCGACTTTGGCTAATTCATCGAGTTCGTGGGCGAACTGCTGTTCGGCATGTTCGCGCAGTAGAGAAGATGGAGGGCTGGGAACGGAGGACTGAGCGTTAGATGATTTTTTTGCGTTGCTTTTTGAGGTTGCCATGTGGGTTGTTCAATCCAAAATTTAAGGTCGTATCGGACGGGCAATGCCCATTTCTTCATCGCGTTTGCTCAATCGCATGGTCAGTCATAAAGGTGTGCTGTACATCTTGCCGAAACTGAAGGGCAGCCAAAAATTGATGCATAGCTTCTGTCAGGTACGTCTCTTCTGCTGCTGAGCGCAGAGCCGTCGCATCGAATACTGTATCCACTGGCATACGGAGTGGAAAATAACTCAACAGATCTCTCACAGACGAATGAATGAGAAATTCACTCCCTCTCAAAGTCTGAGATGCTTTAACGGTGGGTAAATACTGCGTGATCAGGGATAGAACTGAAGTTGTAAATTCATAACTCCAAGAATCTGGCAATTGTGCTGTTTCAAGCAATGTGGCCCATAGATATGAATCTTTTAGATTGGTCGTTTGTGTTTGAATGCAACGGCTCACAAAGTCTTCTCGTTGCTCAGGTGTGAGTATGTTGAGCAGAGATTGAAGTTCATCATTTGATTTATCTCGAAAGCAGGTGAGAAATGCATGTGCCCAGTTTTGATCGCGCTGTCGTTGAATGGCCGATCGCCATCCTGCCTTAAAAACATCTTTCCATTCAGACCGCTGAGCTGCATTGATTAACTCTGCAATTTTGATCGACGCTGGCTGCTGCCAAAACGTTAACGGAGTCGCACTGATCATTTGCTGCAACCACCAGGCCCGTTCACCCACGTTGGATTTAGGTTTAAGCTCAATGCCATCTCGCTGCATGTCTGCATCGCAAGCGTCTGGCAAAACAACCTCAAAGCTAGATGCCTGACCAGCAGACTTTTTGAACGTGACAAACAACTCAACTCGCTTCAGCATTCGCTGACATAATCGAGAGTCGGGTAGGCTGGCCAGCAGATCGGCAGCCGTTCGACGAACTTCTTTACTGCGATCGCCCAACACCTCTTCTAAAAACGGCTCATCGGCCATACTTAATCCAGTTCGGAAGGTTTCGAGGAATTTAGCGCGATCGCGGGCGTCTTCCTGCGTCCAGGTTGCCTGCACGAGTTCTCTAGCGCGATCAGGATGGTGCGACCGCAATTCTTGCAGAGACAGCAATCGGGCGGTCTGGTTGCCCGTCTCCCAATCGGATTCGCTGGATACGAACACAGCATAATTCCAGTCCAAATTCTGTGCAGCCAGCCATCGGCCTCGCTGTCCCAACACGGATAGAATGGCTGGGCGCAGGCGTCGCTGTCTGTATCCCAGATCGAGTAAATCTGGCAAATACAGTTCCGGTACGCGCTGTCCGGCCTTTGCTGCCAGGGACAACCATTCTGGTAAAAGCTGAGAATATTGCCCCTGAATCATCTGCTGCAACAGACGAGTGGCACGAGGGCTACAGTACGGCAAATCATGGCGATCGCAAGCCTCTTGAGCAGAAACAGGGGATGTCTCCGGCACCCAGCCCGCCTGCTGATGTAGCGATAGGGCCGCAGCCGTGGTTAATAAAGCCGCTTCAGGGGACTGGTGCCCCAACTGGGACAACAACTGTCCCAACTTGCCGGATGTCGTCGGCACTGTAAATGGCTGTCGCTCGGTTCCGATCAGCGCGGCTGAGGCAACCGTCTGCCAGGGGGGCTCATCCCAACTCATAAAAGCAATCCTCCATCCAAACGCTAAGTGGCAGTAACTCTGTGCCATCCCATTCACCAAATAGCGCGAGGGGATGACCTCCACTCAGGGCCAGCAGTTGCCATCCCTGCCTGGGGTCTAAATTTGCAACGAGAGGTAACACTGCACCTTGAGTATCCCGAACCCGGTAGCGATCGCCCTCTCGAATAGGAACCACCGCCTGTAGCAGCAGCGGAAACTGTTCGATCCAGGGACAGGCCACAAACGCCTTGCTGTAGGCGGCGATCGCCTCTGTGATATCAGCATATCCCGGTGGCATTTTGGATAAGAATGCAGCCTCCCGTCGTGTTTTTATCAAGGCTCGCAGCGGGTAGGCACTGGGATAAAACACCAGTTCGGCATCCAAACAAGTTCCCGGTACCAGGGTTTGCTCAAAGGGCTGGCGTCCGTGAGTAAACTCTAGCAGCAGGGCAGAGGTTGCATTGCTTAATCCAAGCAGCCAAGTGCGCCGAATATTTAAGCGATCGTCGGCTTCTGTTCGCTGTCCAACCACTAGCCAGAGATCAGCATGAGCCTGCCCTGCCAGGACTTCGTCCTGATTCATCGACCAGCCAATCTGAGTGCGCAGATCGGCTTGAACCTCTGGAGCAAGGCTGTCGATCTGGGCAAATCCTTCGGTGATCAGGTACAGCCGTCCCAATTGTGCCAGGAGGCGATCGCTCCATCCGGTTCCACTGTGCGCGACGCCAGACAGTTCACGAAGCTGACGCGCCAGTCCAGGAGCCTGAGCATCTACCATCCGGGCAGCGATCGCATCCCACACTTGATACGAATCTTGCTGTCCGGTGGCTAACCCTTGCCGAACTCGATCTTCTAACCACAATCGCAATTCTTGAATCCCAGCGCTGACTTTCTGCTGTCGTGCGGCGGATCGTTTGGCCTGGGCGATCGGATCAATCGCTTGCTCTTGCTGTTTGGCCTGTTTCTCCGCTTGTTTTTCGGCTCGCTGCGATCGACTTTGCACCCATTCTGCTACCCAGTCGGGCGGTTCTTGCTCGTCGAATCCATCCGGCTGTTCTGCCAGCAGGAGGAACAGGCCCAACCCATGCTTACAGGGAAACTTGCGGCTGGGACAGCTACAGCGGAAGGCAGGCTCGCCCATATCAATCTGAGTGCGATACGGATTTTTTCCGCTCCCCTGACATTCGCCCCAAACTGCCGATTGATGAATTCCTAACGATACCCATTTTCGTGGAGTAGCCAATCCTCGCCCACTTTTGGCCGATGCAGCATCCGGCGCAAGTGCTAATACTTGCTCAGTTGTCCATTGGGCAGGCATAGGCGCTACAGGCAGAGGGGATACAGGATAGCTTCCGAGGCTTTGATAGCTTTACTCATGAGTTAATGTCATCCGTATTTTTACAATCATCAAAGTTTATTCATTAACGTGTATTTGTTTGTTAGACCAATTTTGCGTGCGCGACGCGCACACAAAATTGGTCTTTTGGGAGAGTGGCGCGACGCGCCACTCTCCCAAAAGACCGTTCGTCGAATTCACGTTTTATTAAATCCGTATAGTACATAAGAACTATTTTAAGTGGCAAAGGGAAATTTAAGCAACCGTATGGTTCTTGATGGCAACAATTCTCATTTTGAAACCCATCTGCGCCCGTCGGGCGCGCTCAACCCGCAGATGGTGAGAGTGAAAGCTTTCACTCTCACCAATTTGCATAACGAAAATTGCTGTCCTTACTCAGTCCGCGAAGGTGGACTTCGTTCGGATAGCCGCAACTTCAGGCACCAGGTTCAGTTCTCCAATTGTTAGATGCACGTCTACACGCCAACTCATTGCGATCGCCCACGGAAAGCAGGAGCTTCCCAAATCGCATTGCCAAGCCGGAGATTAACAATGAGTGTATTCGGTAGCCGTGACGTCAGTCGCCAGGCTACTTTGCAACCCGAATGCCAATTCCGATGCGCAGTAAAAATTCATCAATTTGATGGGTTAAACCGGGTTCACTGGCTTCGGCAAATTCATAGCGTGCTCGCACGATGGGTTTGTTCACCTTAATTAGCGCGGCTAAATCAATTGGTGTCGCAGCAACCACAACGTCTGCTTTTGCCGCATTGATGGTTTCTCGCAGGGCGTCAAGCTGCTGGGATGAGTATCCCATCGCCGGAAGTACAGAACGAAGATGGGGATATTGTGCATAAACGGCAGCAATTTCTGGCACCGCTGCCGATCGCGGATCAACAATTTCGGCAGCATGGGCATGAGTTGCCGCTACGTAACCTGCTCCATAGGACATACCGCCGTGCGTTGTCGTCGGGCCATCTTCTACCACCAGCACTCGATGGCCTCGAACAGCTTCCGGATTGTCTAACCGAATGGGAGAAGCTGCCCGAATGATCGTCGCTCTGGGGTTCACCGTGCGCACGGTTTCAATCACCCGTTGCACATCCGCCGTTGCAGCCGAGTCTACTTTTGCGACCACCACCACATCGGCCATACGTAGCACGACCTCACCGGGATGATGCGTGGTTTCGTGACCGGGACGGAGCGGATCGACCAGGACAATGTGAAGATTGGGACGGACAAACGGAAAATCGTTATTTCCGCCATCCCAAAGAATCAGGTCAGATTCTTCTTCGGCTAAAGCGACAACGTCAGCATAATCAACCCCCGCGTAGACAATATTGCCAGCATCCAAATGGGGTTCATACTCTTCTCGCTCTTCAACAGTACATCTAGCGGCAGTTAAATCTGCTTTAGTGGCAAACCGCTGGACGCTCTGACGTTCTAAATCGCCATAGGGCATGGGATGACGGATCACGCCGACCCGCAACCCCTTTTGCCGCAATAGTTTTGAAAGCCAGCGTGTGGTTTGCGATTTGCCACAACCTGTACGCACGGCTGAAATCGCAATTACGGGCACTCTAGCCTGAATCATGGTGTGATTTGGCCCCAGCATCACAAAGTCTGTTCCAGATGCCATCGCACGCGATGCGATATGCATGACATGCGCATGAGGAACGTCGCTATAAGCAAATACCACCTGATCAATTGTTTCGTGGCGACACAACGCCTCCAACTTGGCTTCTTCGATAATCGGGATGCCCTGCGGGTAGAGTGGGCCAGCCAGGGATGGAGGATAGCGGCGATCGGCAATGCCTGTAATTTGCGTGGCGGTGAAGGCAACGACGTCTACCTGATAGTTATGGCGATAGACCATATTAAAGTTATGAAAATCGCGCCCCGCAGCTCCCATAATTACGATACGCGTTCGAGGCCGTTTACCCATCGCTAATTCGTCGTTCATGGTTCAATTCCCTGAAGTTTGTTAATGAGTCCAGCATTGTTAAATATGGTTTCAGGCTTGACTAAAGTGGGATTAATTTGAGTTAGGAAAAAGGAATTAATCAAGAGAATTTATTAAGAAAATGATGTGGGGCGATCGCCTTCTATTTTGTTACTATCACCCTCTATGAAGATTAATTTCTTTGAGCAGTCGATTACAAAAGACTCAGATTTTGAAATTTGAATTATTTCTATAAAGAGCGCAACAGAAGGTAATATTTCGTCCTCAATTAGTAACCTAAAATTGGATGGTTATATTGACAGCATATCCAATGTGCACCTTCTAAAATGCTTGTTTGATAACCGATTTGGGCATTCAAACATCTATTCATGAATTAACTTTACGAGATTCATGGTGGCTGCTCAAAATGTGCGCGAAACAGTTATTTCACTATCTAAGCAGCAGGTGAATGTACTTCGAGATTAGCAAATGAATGGCGACCAGATGGGGCGATATTCGCAAAATGTATTACTTGACTATGATGATGTATCTAAACATTTCTTTGAAATTCAAAGTCATTTTGAAGAATACACGTTGGGCAATAGTGAATTATTCAAATCAGTTGTGAGATAGGTGGGTTGAGAGAACCGCACCCCAAAGGGGTACGGTTCTCTCAACCCATGTGGGATTGCTATAGGTAGAAAGTGTGAATTTGGTCGTGCAATTTTGCAGACATGACGTTCCTGGAATTGGGTTATAAAATTTACGTTCTTTCACCCCATTTTGTGATGCTACAGCGTTCCCAAATAGATAGTGAACAAGGGAGTGTGGGGTTGCGCTCCTGGCTAGGGGTTCCCCCGTTCAGATTTCAGTTGCGATCGCTATAGCCAAAGATGCAATTGTTTTTAGGTGAGAGGATGGCTGAAAAGTCTAATGGACTCCCCGATCGCTGGAGGAGCGGGGAATCTGGCAGTGATAGCGCGGTCATAATAGAGCACTGCTGCCCAAATGCCGCACCCTTACAGAAGCAGGATACTTTTCAAACATCTTCCCAGAGGAAGCGTTTCCAAACGGCAGTTAAGTTTAATAATGTCTCCAGCAGATGGCGGCACAAGGTGGTAGGATTATCAGGTCAAATCGGTTCTAGTGAGGATCAGCCACTAGAGGTAAAGGGGAAAGTTTGGTGCAAGTCCAACGCTGTCCCGCAACTGTGAAAAGGCTGTCACTTGCAGCTTTAAGCCAGGATGCCC
>DATNPS010000342.1:0-6912 GCA_036703095.1 Crinalium sp.
GCAGGTCATACACAGCACGCAATCCCGATTGTCCTGAAGCTGAGCCGGATGAGAATAGACCGGACATCCCCCCGTTTCCATTCCTTCGCCCTTTTGGGGGCCACCCTTATAGCACTGATACGTCGTGCAGGTCGCCGAACAAATTCCCTGCTGCGCCCGCAACTCAATCATGGACAGCTTGGCAAACATGCCGTTCATCCCGCCGATTGGACAGAGATAACGACACCAAAACCGCCGTTCAAACAGCAGGGAAAAGATGACCGCTCCAGCCGTAATCAAGAGCAGCAAACAGCCTGACAGGTAGGCGACATTCTCCAGATTCCACAGTTCCTCCCACAGCAGAATCAAAGTAAACAAACCAAACACAAACCATCCCCCAAACTGCTCGGCCTGCACGCGCGACCAGGGCAGCAGCTTACGGGGAAACAGTTTAAGCGAGATGGTTTGCACCAGTTCTCCATAAATCATGAAGGGACAGACCGCACACCAGACCCGCCCGACAAAGGGGAATCCGATCAGCACCAGTGGCCACCACCAGGCCCAAAACAGATTTAATGCAATGTTCTGATCACGCGACTGTGGGCCGAGAAAGGCGATCGCCACAATCACCGCAAACAGCACCAGCGTCACGCCATAGTTAATCCGATCGGGCCACCAGGGACTTCGTAAAAATTGACGCAAGGCAGGATAGGCATTCAGCAAATTCACGCGAAAACGCCTTTCCTTACGACTGGCTGACCAAAACACTTCCTCGGTCAGTACTGCCGCCTGATTTGACTGAATAATTGCCCGTTCCACCAGGCTTTCCAGTTCCGACAAGTTGCCAGGAAAGTCATACCCCTGCAACCGTCGAATCGCTTCTGGAGCTACCGTAGGCCGCTTTAACCCGCGACTGCCACAATACAGGTTGATGTAATACTTCACCTGCGACTCAATATCGGCCTTTCGTACCCGCAAGGGCGGCACTTTGATGGAATGCCCTACTGCTTTGCAGTCCAGGTCGGGCAAGACGCGTTCAGACGTCATGATGATTCGAGCTTGCGATCGCTTTGCCTCAGGCTCCGCTTCTCCGTCTCGAAATACCGGAATGTATTCCCCCGTATCTAACAGACGAATTAATCTGGGCTGAAGCTCTTTCGGTAAATCCTGCACGTTGTTTAACATCAACGTGCCTGTTCCCAACCATTCCAGCAAGCCCGGTCGGCCTGCACGGCCAAACAGTTCAACACCGGACGGTTGTAGCGCGTCGCAATTGAGTTTAATTAGCGGCTCTTTGCGATCGCGCCCCCCAAAATGGATCAATGCTGCGACGTTGTCTTTGCCCAACCCCGGTTCACCAAAGATAAAGACGGGGTGGCGATCGCCTGACGCTTTTTTCATATCCTGTCGCAGCCGTACTGCATAGCGACTGGAACCAATAATGCCCCGACGCACCTTGGGCACCAGATAGGGTCGCAGTGCGGTCTGCCGCTCTTGCTCAAACGCCAACTGAGAGGCGACTTGCTCCAGCTCTGCCGCTAGCTGACGGGAAAACGTGCGGCTAATCTCAGGATACTGATGCACCAGGTTGATAAACGCCTCTCTGGAAATTTTCCAGATCTCACAGTCCGTTAGCGTAATCACGGTGAGTTCAGCCGCTTGGTCAAGCAGCAACTCTTTCAAATACAAGACCGAACCGGGCAGCAAACTCACGGCTCTGGCTGGCCCAGTCAGACTAGTGTGATAGCTTTCTAAATGCCCCGATCGCAGAATATACAGGGCAGAGGGTGGTGTATCTTCTAACCCCAGACGACGGTTTTCCTGGACGATTTCGGTCTGGAGATGAGCGGCGATCGCCTCCAACACCTCCTCCGAAAGCACCTTCAACTGGGTTTCTACTTGCAACCACTGCACCCGTTCAGAATTCTGCATGTTTTTGCTCAGAAAAGAAAAATGACTGCTAGATGAACTTGCGATCCCTATTCTTACAGCCTGCTTCAGGGTCATTCGCCTAGAGTTACTACTTTTAACGTAAGCTCGATATAGATGACTCATTCCTCCTCTAGTCAGTCGTCCATGGCAGAACCAAATCCCCAATTCACACCTGATGAACTGCACCAGTGGCAGCAGATTGTCGCAGAAGCAGATCGATACAATATTCTGTGTCATTGCCGGATTTGCGATCGGGAGTGGGTCGCGTCATCACAAGAAACCTGTAGCTGTGGCAGTGTTCAGGTAGAACATATTGCCTGCTGGCAATTCCCGGATGATTAGAACAACGACTGCACACAAAGAGCTAGGAGAAGGTAGGGCAACATGGCTCAATTTAGCCGAACCTGGTGGGGTAAGCGATTTATTAGTGCCCTGGAGAGCTTCACAGACTCCGGCAGGCTCAGTCGGGGGCGATCGTATGCCAGCGGGGGCAAGATTAAAAGCTATGAAATTAAAAATGGTGCGGTGACGGCCAAGGTGCGCGGCTCTGTGAATCCCTATTTTGGCGTTTATACAGAACCCCTTTACACCACCACCATTGAAATGCAGCCCATTAGTGCGGCTAACTGGACAAAGGCGATCGCTGCCCTTTCATCACGGGCTAGCTTTGTCGCCAAACTGCTGATGAACGAAATCCCCGACAACGTTGAAGAGGCATTTCGTCCGCTCAAATTACATCTGTTGCCGCACCGTCAGGCTGACTTTAAGACCGATTGTTCCTGCCCCGACTGGAGCAATCCCTGCAAACATATCGCTGGAGTGTATTACCTGCTAGCCTCTCAGCTTGATCAAGACCCCTTTTTGCTATTTGAGCTACGGGGATTATCTAGAGACGATTTGAAAGTTGAGCTGGCCAAATCTCCACTAGGGCAGGCGTTGTCCGACGAGATGACAGCACAGGAGCAGGAACCCGTTCCGTCTGGCGCTTACTATACTCAGCCTCAAATGGTTTCCGTGTCAGACCAGATGACACTCAGAGAATATTGGCAAGGTCAAAAGCGGTTACCGCAAACCATTGACGTAGCTAACCCGGTCGGTGTATCCGGCATTTTAGTGAAAAAGCAAGGTGACTATCCAGCGTTTTGGCACAAGGATCATTCCTTTATTGACGTGATGGAAGACCTGTATGAGCGGGTCAAAACTAAAAATCGCGATTTAATTTAAGTGCACTCGATCGCCCAACTTCCTTAATCGTGAATTCGATAGCCCGTTTTGTATGCGTGACCCGCACACAAAACCCGCGTTCGGTTTCAAAATGAGAATTACTGAATTCACACTGATTTTTAGACCAATTTTGATTTCCTGAGGTAAGATTTTAGGTGTTCAAGTGTTGCCTAAACTTGAATTTCAATATTTTTTTCAGTGCTAATAGTAAAGTCGTTTTAACCGCGAGAGCCATTCCATCACAGACGCTATAAGCCTCTGTGAACATGCCTCATCAATAATCCTTGAGGGCAACGTTATTATTGTTTCCCCCAGCGAGTGATGGACTTGGAACTTTCCTCTGCTCCCAGGTTTCAACCGTCTGCTAACCGCCCCCTAATTCTGGTAGTAGAAGACAACGAAGACAACTTAATGCTGCTTCTTCATGTTCTTGATCTGTTTGGCTTTTCCTGCATTAGTACGCAAGAAGGGCGAGCGGTTTTCAATCTGGCGAGAGACTATCAACCCGACCTGATTTTGTTAGATGTGGTTCTTCCCGGCTTGAGTGGACTTGAAGTTATTCCAGCACTGAAGCAAGATCCTGCCACCGCTTCGATTCCGATTATTGCGGTGACCGCTCTAGCTAAACAAGAAGACCGGGAGCGGCTTTTGCAAATGGGCTGTGACGATTATCTAGATAAGCCTTACGACTTGTCTGAATTGGAGGCTATGGTTCATCACCATTTAAGCCAGCTTCGGATGCCTTCGGCTTCTTAGATTTAAGATCGGTGCTGGGCTGCCGCAGTTGGGGTGGTGCCGACAAAATGGCGATCGCCCCCGTTCGGCCTGTATCAACCTTGGCATCACTCAATACATCTTTGACAGACACCCCAACCACTTCTTCAATCAGCTGAACGAGTTGGGGCTGAAGGGCTTTGTCTAAATCCAGACGCACCTGCTCGGCCAACTCTTCCTGCCCGGAGTTAGCTAGCAATTGTTCAGGTGGGGTAATGGCTTCTTCCAAAATAATGGCAATTTGTTCGTCGAAAATCCGACAGGTTACTTTGGCAGGACGATGACCCAGCTGATTGCGATATAGAGCTTCAATACGCTGGGAAAGAGTACGCTCAAGTTGACCACGAGTGGGTTCTGAAGTCTGCATAACCGTCAGATCAATGAAAAGAATATTTACCTAAAGCAATTCTTGCAGGATTTGGCCTGAATAGCAGTGATCTAGCAGATCCAAATTCAAGAAAATCCGAAATTTTCCTGACCCATCGGCGGCAGGCAGGCTCGCCTGCGTCGAATTTGCAAGGCCACCGATATTTCGATTGCTATATATCCTCAGAAACCCACTCGATTGATTAGAATGGCGATTGAACTCAAATCACGCTAACGTTCGGCCGTGAGGTCGCCAAATCTGCTTTATAGATAAATATTCCCGGATTCCTAGTTCTCGATTTGTATGTTGGTGTGTCTCTGCTATTACTGTTACTCTTCCTAACCTAAGCCTTGCAGATTCCTATGAATAGATTGATAGACTGGCTGAAACCATTGCCTCGCCCTTGGTTAAAAGCAACTGCAAAGTTGCAATGGCAAAATCCTCTATTCAAACGTTTGTACGATCGGATAACCGATCAGTTTCGCAATCAAAATCTGGTCATCCAGCGAGGACTCGGCGAAGGATTACGCTTTAATGCAGGTAATGCAAACGCTGGATATATTTTGGGCACCAGCGAACCCGGTATGCAGGTGGCCATGCAAGAACTTCTGTGGCCACAGATGACCTTCTATGACATTGGAGCGGGGGTCGGCTTCTTTTCGATTATTGCAGCGGCGTTGGCAGAAGGCACCGTGGTTTGCTTTGAGCCACTAGCCATGAACGTGAAGCGAATTCAGCACAACGCCAGGTTAAACCGCTTAAAGAATCTCATTATCAAAGCCGAAGCGATCGGGAAGGAAGACGGAGAAACCGAATTCAATGTCGCTGGACAGCTTAGTTTGAGCAAACTGGCCAAGTTGGGTAGCCCTGCTCAACTCAGAGAAACCATTTCTGTCCCAATCCGCCGATTAGATACGGCGATCGCCTCAGATCAACTCCCTCCACCGGGATTAATTAAGATCGACGTCGAAGGAGCAGAGCTGGACGTGTTGCAAGGAGCAATTGAAACCTTAAAAACTCACCGTCCCATGCTTTTGATCGAACTTCACAACACAGCCAAAGGCGTTAATGCGCTTCTAACGGAGCTGAACTACGAGTCCTGCATCATCGGTAGCCAGGCTCCCGCCTATCGGGCATCTAAAAACGCTCGGATTTTCGCTTATCCTAAAGAACGAACTGACTTAGAAGAATCAGCCACTCGACTTGCTCTCTACGTTCCCTAGATAAACGCAAGCTTCTAATAAGGGGGGCAGTGCACAACTACCCCCTGTTGGTGCATCCCGTAATACTTACTTCTCTTCAACGTACATTGGCGGCTCAATGGCAAAATTATCAATTTTGCCTGCTTCGTCGATCACATATCCATGCGTTGTCGGCAGAGTGCCTTCTTCCTGCTTGGCATAGTCCTCAAGCTGTTCAATGTTTTTCTCGACGTCTTCATCCGTCGGAATTATGGCATCTGGTGCATTCACATCAGTGGCCTGAGCCGTTTGTACACCCCACTGCTCACCAGGTGCGCCCCGTCCCGGTTCCGCTTCCCTGGGATCGCCAATTTCCACACGGTTTGCGTCCTGATTTAACTGGTTATCCATATCTTTTTCCTCCTAAACAAAAGTGGCGACATTGGCGTAACCAATCAAACGGTATCGCAGCTTCCCATGCGCCTAATTCTTTCATTAGGTATGGACTGGAGCGATCGCCCCTATTTCGCAAGTCTGAAATGGACTATCGCACCTGTCCCCCGCCCCTTCATAATGAAAAGGATTGTCGTTGTATTCCTGCCCGTTCTGCGAGTTATGAATTACGTGATTGCCACCTTGCCAGATCGTGACCAGGCAGAAACTGCCTATTCTGCGCTGAAAAAAGAAGGCTTACCGATGGATACCGTCAGCATTTTAGGCAAAGGCTATAAAACCATTGATGAACTGAGCGCGATCGATCCCACTCGGCAGGCCCGCAAACAAGCGCAATGGATGTCGTATTGGTTAATTCCCTTCGGCTTCATCGCCGGGTTTGCCTTCAACCTATCCACCAACTTCGACCTGTTTCCCTGGGCTGGAGAAATAGGTAACCACCTATTCGGCGGCCTGTTTGGGGCGATCGCTGGAGCCATGGGCAGTTTCTTTGTCGGTGGGGGCAGCAGCATCATGATGGGAAACAACAACGGATTTCCCTACCGCAAGCTGCTAAAAGCCGGGAAATACCTAGTTGTCGTCAGCGGCGCACCCAACCTGACCAACCAAGCTAGCCGCATTCTGAAACAGCTCAAACCCGAAAGCATCCAGGGCTTCATCGATCCCACTAAGGCTTGAGGACACGCAGTATATAAGAGAGACAAGAGAGACAAGAGGGACAAGGGAGATAGGAGAGATAGGGGAGATAGGGGAGATGGGAAAGCAAAAAAAATTCCCCACTTCCTCCACCTCTTCCACCTCACGCTCGTCTACTTGTCCACACCCCGCACCCCGCACCCCGCACCCTATACCCCCTTCCCAACACCCAACACCCAACACCCCATACCCATGCCCCAACTCCCCAGCAATCTAGACGAGGCTATTATCCAAGCCCGAGAAGCTACACAAGCGGCGATCGCCGATGGTTTAACCCGCCTTCAGGTTGAGCTAGTGTTTCCAGAG
>DATNPS010000352.1:0-19115 GCA_036703095.1 Crinalium sp.
GGAAAGATACGGATTAAAACGCCATCCTGCCGCCACAGTCTGACCGTACCATCGACACTAACACTGGCAAACCGTTGTCCATCGGGACTGAAACTCACCCCATTCACAGAAGCCTCGTGCCCAGTGAGTGTTTTAATCAAACTGCCATCCTGTCGCCAAAGCTTGATCGTTTTATCCGCACTAGTGGAAGCAAGCATTTTCCCATCGGGGCTAAAGCGAACGCTGGTGACTCGGTCGGTATGGCCGGACAGAGTGTTTAGTAAGTTCCCGTCTGAGTTCCAGAGCTTAATGGTCTTATCTGCACTGGCAGAAGCGATGATTTTCCCATCAGGACTAACGCTAACCCCAATTACGCGATCGCCATGCCCCTGTAAAACTTGAACCCGAAAGTTGTCATCCTTCCAAAGCCGAATAGTCCCATTCAACCCAGCGGTAGCAAGGGTCATGCCATCGACGCTAAAATCAACCCCTCGAATCCCTTCGCGCCCCTGTAGTGTGGTAAGCAGTTGACCGTTGCGACTCCAGATAAGAATATTTCCATCTAAGTCAGCTGATGCGATGACTTGTCCATTCTTGCTGAAATTAACACTTTGCACACGATTGGTATGTCCTTCTAACGTCGCAAGCCGTCTACCGTCGCGTGCCCACAGAATGACTGTTTTATCCCAACTTGCCGATGCCAGCATTTGTCCATCGGGGCTAAAACTGACGCTTGACGCTACATTACGGTGCCCCTGAAGCCTTTCGAGTAATTGTCCCTGGACGTTCCAGAGCTTTATCGTTCCATCAACACCTGCGGATGCCAGGGTTTGCCCGTCGGGGCTAAAAGCCACGCTGTAAAGTGCTTCCTTAGTTTGGAAGGTTTTTAGTAAGGTACCATCATCCATTCGCCACAACTTGATGGTGCCGTCAAAACTAGCCGATGCTAGGGTTTGTCCATCAGGGCTAAACTTGACACTTGTCACGTCACCTTGATGTTGGCCTTGTAGGGTGCGGAGTGCTCTACCGTCTCTTGTCCAAAGTTTTACCGTTCCATCAGCATTTGCAGATGCTAAAGTTTGCCCATCGGGGCTAAAGCTGACCGTCCACACTCCACCTTCATGCTCGTTATGAGCATTAATGGTTATGGGCAAATTCCCCTTTTGATTCCAGAGCTGAATAGTTCCATCGTCACCGCTAGATGCCAGGATTTGTCCATCAGGGCTGAAAGTTACATCACTGGCAACACCGTTATGTCCTTTCCAACGGTTTTGTTCCTGCATGTGGCTAATCGTTTGCCCCAATCTTTCAATAGTTTGTTGTGTCAGATCCGACGAAACGTTACTTGCCTGCTCTTTCCTGCCTGCTCTTATCGCTATGATCAAAGCTTCAATTTGGTCATTTGCCAGCCAACGGGCTTCAGAGGTGGAATTCAAGGCTGCAATTTCAGACACTTCTGCCTGGTCTCTACCCCCTTCTGCCCTCAACCAGGAAACCCCAGCAAAGACCGATAAGCATCCAAACACCAGGACAATAATGGCATCGCGGAACCGTCCTCTCAAAACCCGGCTTAACTCTGCCTCACTGCGCTGTCTTGAATCTCGCTCTTGCTGCAATTCTCTGACTAGTTCGGCTCCCTGCTGCTGGCGGATAAAAGAGACCAAATAATCGTGCACAAGCTGATAGCGCTCAGCAGAAAATTCTGGGAGAAGAAATACTAACCCCGACTTCACAAAAATTTCTAACACGACATCCAATGTTTCGATACCTACTTGTGCCAAAGTTTGTAACTCAGTCTGGAGTTCGGTCTTGGTTTTAATAGGGCGAGTACCATTTTCGTCGGTGAGTAGGTAAAGCACCAATCGAGCCGTTCGTTCGTTTTCGGCACCGCAGTCTTGAATAACATCCTCTAGAAATCGTTCGACCAGCTTTTCTTTAGGCCCCTGCTGCCTGTATTGAATCAACGTTGTAATGTTTTCTGCCTGCAATTGAGCACCCACTACTTGCAGCTCAATAGGACGTACTTCACCCAACTCTTCAGCCAGATCTTGCACCAATGCGTTGATGAGGGCAGGTTCCAGATTCAGTCGCGATCGCTCTGTCAGGCTTTGAACTACGGATCTGGCATCTTCAGGCGAAAAGTTTCCCAGGTAATACAGAATCTCTTTATCAAGAATGTTGTTGTTGATGATATCGAGGGAGCTAGAACGGGAAAAGTCTAGCAAGTAATGCAGGTAATCTTCTCGTAGCGATAGGATGACTTTGACAAACGGAATGTTAAGGCACTGACTCAAAAATGTGTAGAAAAGGCGACGTTCTGTTTTGTCTTTATAAACAAAGAAGAATTCTTCAAATTGGTCAAAGATCAGAACCGTTAAGAGATTGTGCGTTTCATTTTGTCGCAATCGTTCTATTGTGGCGGTGACTATATCTAACGGGGTTAGGTGGTCTACTTCGGTGGGTGGCTCGGATGGTATATTTAGAAGCCTGAACAGGGTTTCGCTCCAGTCCGGGTAGATTTGCAGCAGTATAGGCTGGATGTCACGGGTGTCAATCATCATCTGCTTAAGAGATGGCACTAACCCTGCCTGCACAATCGAGCTTTTTCCAACCCCTGATTGTCCATGAATGACAATTAATTTGTGATCTGGGCGGGTGATCCGGTCGAGCAGTCGTTCAATATCACGCTGACGACCGGAGGCGGTAATCTCTTCGGCAACACTCGGCTGCTGATTGATCGATGCCAAACCCAGGTGAATTACATGTTGAGTTGGCTGTAACCGACCTGCTCCAATGAAAGCTCGTAAACCATACTGTTGTTCAATCGATCGCTGCGCTTGCTTGATCTGAAAGGCTGCAAGATATCTACTCTGTTGAAAGTAAAGCGATCGCAGGGTTTCCAGAATGCGAATATACAGCAACGGATCGTGCTGAGGCTGAGCATTGGCTTTTGCCGTTTCTAAATGAGCGATCGCCTCCAGTGGTTTCTCCAGTGGTATTTTTGCCTGTGCCAGCAACAGCAGATACCAGTTCTCGTAATACTTACGATCCCATTCACGGTTAATGGAAGACTCAAATGGTTCAGTATTGATGCGTAGTGCCTGCTCCGCATAATACTCTGACTCTGACCAGGATGATTTTTGCAGCGCAACCTCTGCTAATAATCCGTAACTAGTGGCAAGAAAGAAGGGGGTAGTGTAGGTTTGATGCAGGTGAACCGCCGTCCTAGCCACCACTTCCAGTTCATCAAACAGCTCTAGCCGAATTAAAACTTCGCCCCAGGAATTGATAAATCTGGCTGCCAGATCAGGCCGCTGGTTCTGCTGGAAGCCCTCAACGCACTCTCGATAATAGTCTCTGGCCTTAAGACAAGACTCCCGATATTCGGCTCGATGTAAAACAGCGTGCTGCCGCCACCATAACCCCAGATAAAACAGCAGACAGCCTTGCCGTTCTATATAAATTGCAGAATTCACAGTCCGCACTGTCTGCGCTTGCTGCCAAACTGTAAGGCTGCGCTCATAGTACTGAAGGGCTTTGTCTTTCTCACCCTTAGCATCTGCCGATCGCCCTTGCAAAAACTGCAAACTCGCAGCAAACGCAGGTTCCAAATTGGGTTCACGGCTCTGCAACTCTCTAGCAGCTAGTTCCATTTCTACTAGATGGTGTTTGCCCAGCACCTGATCCAGAGAGGCATTGTCTAAAAATCGGCCTGAGCCTAACTCTAGAATCGCCTTGAATATCGCATCAATGGTTTGTTGTAAGTCAGAGATCAGCCGGATTGTTGGAATGTCAAATTTAATGGATGTTGCTGCCCAGCTTTTGAAATCAGGTGCTAACCGCGTTAAGGTTTGCAGGATTTCATCGTTAATCCACAGGATAAGGGGAAACCGAAAATTTTTGCGAAACTCCTCTCGAATTTGATTAGTCGAGGTGAGCACCTGTTCCAATGCGGTCGATGACTCTAAGCCAAACACCATTAGTGCCTGCGGTTGTGACTCTGCCAACTCTGCCTGAATGGCGCTATAGAGCGTTTTAACGGAGGGAGAAAGCTGCAATACCCGAATTTCAAACCCACGGACTTGCTGGAGCTGTCGCACCACCCGGTCTCCCAAGCTGACATAGTTGCAGCGAACCAAAATCAGCGCAAATTCCCCTTGTGAAAGCTGGATTGCCCGCGTCAAGGTGTTGAGCGATCGCTTATTTGAAACCGTGATTGGATCGGTCTGGCTGAAGTCATTCATGACTATAGTTCACTGATCTCTGCCAGGGCAGGATTAACGTCAAACCATCGCTTCTGATTATCCCGATATTCAAACACAAACAGACTACGAAGCAATGCTTGATACTCTGGCTCTTCACTCACTATTTTTTGCTGATTAATCTGGCGCAGTAATTGCCACTGGCTGTCTGTAATAGCCAATACCAAATCATCACGGTAGCCTTTAATGACACTGTCAAGACAGGCGCGGGAAATGGGAGGATCTTCTTGCTGTAAGCAGCTATAGAGAAGCACTAGCAGATTTCTGACGTGCCCTCCGCTAATCCGGCACAGATAATCCAGCGTACTTAAATCATCGAACACCATCGTCACTCGTTTCAGTCGCTCTTCTGGGGGGATACTTGGAAATGCCCGTGCCAGAACCATTTGTCGCAATAAGTCTAGACCAGGCTGGTAATCGCTCCCATCTTTTAACCGTACAGGCACCATAGGCAACACTTTGGGCTTTACGCCAAATCGATTGGTTAGAGGGCCTAAATCGCTTGAAAAAATCAACGCCAACGGAATGGTATAGACCAAGTGGCACTTTAATTTCTTTAACTGTTCGCCCCGATCCACGAATAAATAGGCAGGTTGGCTGCGTCCAGACGCTTTTGGAGAATTATCGACCCGATCCAGATTATCGACAATAACAACCAATCCTTGCTTGCCTTTCTGCTGCAACTTTTGGCGGGCAGGTTCTAGCAATTCCTGATTAATGGCCTCCAATATGCCGTTAGTCCGGGGTTCCAGATATTGCCTTAGCCTGTTGCGAAGTTCAGGGCTGTCTTTCGTTTTAGCTGTCAGTTTACCGATGCCAACTGATAGTTCTGCCTCAAAACCAAGATCAATGGGTGTTTTCAAAAAATTGCCAACCTCGGTAAAAAGATTGGTAAAGTATCCCGGCTGAAGTTGAATCTGATTGGCTTCCAGGCTCTCGCTCACCTTACGGGCAATCGCTAGCAAGATATCACTGACGTCTACATCACCAATATCCAAATCTTTATCAGATTCAAAGTAAACCACATGAAACTCCTGCTGCTCCAGATCTGCTTTGAGCCGCAGCAGTTCAGTAGACTTGCCGCAGCCAATATGTCCGGTGAAAAGCTGGCAGTTTGGTTCATCACCTGAAAGGATAATAGTCCGCCCCAGTTCGCGAATAATATTGCTGCCTCGGACGGACGAAAAGTCAATGTAGTACTGACGATCTTCTGGATTGCCAACAATCAGGGTTCGGCTAGGGTTGCAGGCTTTGAAAAACTTGGCAATATCAAGATTCATGAGGTTTTCTCCAGGTGCTCTTAAACTGACCCCAATGCTTTAGGAACTTCTTCAAATCAAAAAGCTTCTTTTCCAGGTACTCCAACGGATAGGGTCTTCCCTCTGTGATGCATATACGAGTGAAGCTCAAGATTTATGTGCTTGCTGTGCTGGTGAGGACAGCGAATTCTCTCTAAGCTGAACCCGCTAAAGCTCAGGTAGACCAACACAGAAGCGCTGCAAAGGCTCGAACAGTCATAGAGCTTTCACTAGATGGCGAAGTCCATCGAGAAGTCGGAGTATTTGGCAAGTAAGAGGTAACCCTTCCCATAAAGGCAGAGCCGATCGCCTCCGGTAAATTTCCCAGAGCTACAGCTAACCGTAGATCAGATCTTCGCAACCGAAATCTAAGTCCACATGAGTCTCCCAAGGGGGGTAGTAGTGCGCTGCACTACTACCCCCCTTGGGAAAACGAAAAGAAAACACGTTTTCTTAGGAATTCGATAGCGCCATTTCAACCGCCTGACGAGCGATTGAAATAGCACAAAAGCGCGCCCTACAAAGGACACGCTTTTGTGAGTTCGCCATTAGTCCCCAAAGCACAATCAGCTTGGGTATGCAGTGCGTATCAAGAATGGGGGCAGAGGGACTTGAACCCTCACGACTTCATCAGTCAACGGATTTTCATTCTCCTACAGCTTTCGCTGCTGCCATTCAGCTATTGCCTGAATGCTTTGAGAATTGGACTCTCTCTTTACCCTCGGCTAAACGTTAGGGTAGCTCCCGTCGAGTCTCTGCACCTTCCGGCTAACGTTACTTAGCTCGGCTTGGCTCAGGATTGCCGTATCGCAATTGTAGGACTTAGGTTTCCCTGAGTTTGAGAGCAGCCACTTATCAGATTTCTCCAATAAGGCTCAATTACTTAAGTCCGCAGCGTCTACCATTCCGCCATGCCCCCATAAGGTCATTAATGATTGTCTTACAAGATGGCGTCAAAGTGTAGTCAGATGGATAAATTTCATCCAACTCCTGTCTATTCCACCACTTTTAGGGAAACTATGCAACTTATAGCTGTCGCCATCAGTAATTTTTTGAAACCGATTGCGGGTTTGGTGTGCCAAACCCGCAATCGGGGCAGTACAAGGTCGCCGCAGGTGAGCTTGTACTACCCCGATTGACAGACTGAGAATTGCTGCTGTATCCGTTTCACTTGCCGCAACCCGCGTTTAGGTTTAAATAAAATTCATATCTCTAGACTCTATACATCATGATTTCCGTTAAAGACCAGGTTGTATTTATTACGGGGGCGAGCAGTGGCATTGGGGCAGCCTGCGCCAGAGTATTTGCGCAAGCAGGCGCGAAATTGCTTCTGGCCGCCCGTCGGCTAGAGCGGCTAGAGAAACTGGCAGCAGATTTAGAACGTGAATTTGCCAGCTCATTTCATCTGTTGCAACTGGATGTGAGCGATCGCCCTCACGTAGAATCCACGCTTCAATCGCTGCCGGAGGATTGGGCTGCGATCGACATTCTGGTTAACAATGCGGGACTGAGCCGGGGCTTAGATAAGCTACACGAAGGCAGCATTCAAGACTGGGAGGAAATGATTGATACCAACGTCAAAGGGTTACTCTACGTTACTCGTGCGGTACTGCCGGGAATGGTGGATCGTGGGCGAGGGCACGTGATTAATATTGGCTCGGTCGCCGGGCATCAAACCTACCCCAATGGCAACGTCTACTGTGCGACCAAGGCCGCTGTACGTGCCCTCTCTGAAGGGATGAAGCTAGATTTGTTGGGGACTCCTGTGCGAGTTAGCTCCGTTGATCCAGGAATGGTTGAGACTGAGTTCAGTGAAGTCCGGTTTCATGGTGATACTGAACGAGCTGAAAAAGTCTATCAGGGAGTAACCCCGTTAACGGCGGACGATATCGCCGACGTGGTGTTCTTTTGCGCGACTCGACCTGCCCACGTCAATATCAGTGAAGTCCTGGTGATGCCTACCGATCAGGCCAGTCCCACCCTAGTGAACCGCAGAGCATAAAAACAAATTGTGAGCGGTGCATCCTAAAGGGATGCACCGCTCACAAGATAGCTACTTAACGATAAACGTTAGAAGCGAAGCCCGACGCCACCCTGTAGCGAAACCCCTGTACCATTTCCCTCTTTGTAGGAGTCGATGGCGAAAATGGCATTGCCAAACAGAACCAACTGACTGTTTGGCAAGCTGTAATCGATGCCGGGTTGAATTACGAAGCTGGTTTGATTGCCAATCGGAGAAGTGCGATCCGTATCACCACTCAACATGATGGCCGCCCCTGCGCCGATGTAAGCATCCGTTTGCCAATTGAGCGGAATGTCGTAAGACACGGTTGGAACGATCGCCGTTCGTTCACTAATCAACGCCTGTGCCCGAAGCGAGATAGGCACTTCCAGAATGCGATAGCGAACAGCAATGACCCCACCTGAGTTACTGCCTTCCCCAAAATCACTGGAGCCTGACGTTAACCCGACCGATCCGCCAACACCAACATAGCTACCGTAAGCCGCTTGAGCAGATGCTGCCGATGGATTGACGGTTAACAACCCTGCCGTAACGGCAACCCCACTGAACGCGATCCAGGCAGACGTGAATGAATGTTTTTTCGTTTTTTGCACGGTTGCTCTCCCTCACACCGATGTTCACACTTATGGGGCAAGTACTAGGTTAATCCTAATCAAAAGTTTCAATAAAGCAACATGTATGGATGAGGTTTTAATTAAAATCATTCGACTCATTCAAGCAAATTATCATTTTGAATAGCCGAAACTGTTACCTATTGTTACTTATGGCGATCGCACCCTGACAGTTAATCATTGCACTGTTAATCCGGAGTACGGCAATTCCAACCTGAATTTGATGATTAGGAAATGATGTGACGAAAGTCAATCACCCTGAAGTAGGTGTCAACAATAACCGATTTTTGGTAAGCGCCAAATAAATTCGGGCACTTTAAAGATGGGTTTTTCCCTTAACACTAAATTTTATGGATGATGTTGTGCCATGTTCAGACACCTGCGATCGCCGTTTCTGCTAGGAGCTGTCTTAGTTCCATCCGTTATTGCCACTTCTATCGCAATCGATAGTCAACATCCAGTATTGGCACAAGAACATCAGGGATGTTTTCTGATCGACCGAGGCGGACATCTGTTTGATCTTTCTGACATATGTCCTTCTGCGACCGCCAGTGCAGATACTCCCGAACTTGGCACAGGCGATATTCAAGTAACGCTCCGCTGGACAACCAGTGATGATTTAGACCTGTATGTCACCGACCCCGAAGGCCAGGTTGTCAGCTATATGAATACTCGCGTTGCATCTGGCGGACAGCTAGACGTAGACGCAAATGCAGGCTGTAGCGGCACCACTTCAAGCCCCATCGAAAATATCTTCTGGCCTCCGTCACAGGCTCCTCAAGGCCAATACAGGATCGGTGTCAACCTCTTCTCACGCTGTGCTGGAGGTTCTGCGCCAGTTTCCTTTGAAGTCCGGTTACTCGTACAGGGCAACATTCAAACGCTGACCGGACAAGTAGACGATCGCAATACAACGGTTACGTTTCCCTTCTCGCTTCCCTTGCAGCGTTAGGGGTTAGGTGTTGGGTATGGGGTGTTGGGGTATAGGGTGTATTTTGCTTCCCTATCTCTCCCATCCTCCCCATCTCCCCCATCCTCCTTGTCTCCCGTGTCTCCCTTGTCCTGCCGCACACCCAGCACCCAACACCCCACACGCGGCACGAATTTCTTCCCAAGAAAGTTCTTAACTCCACACGCGGTCTGTTAAGTTTAATAAGTTGGTAGTTTTTGCTCTTCCGTAGCCTGAGCAGGTGATTCTCTTCAGCAATTCAGGAGTTTGGGAGCGGGTGGGTCAGATTAAATATGGGACTGATTGTACAGAAGTATGGGGGAACCTCCGTCGGCTCTGTAGAGCGGATTCAAGCAGTCGCTCAACGGGTTAAACAGACGGTTGAAGCAGGGCATTCTCTGGTGGTGGTCGTCTCGGCGATGGGTAAAACCACCGATGGGTTGGTAAAGCTGGCGAATGAGATCTCAGCCAATCCCAGCCGACGCGAAATGGACATGCTCTTGTCAACAGGCGAGCAGGTTTCTATCGCCCTACTCAGCATGGCGCTACAAGAGTTGGGACAGCCTGCGGTTTCGCTGACCGGGGCACAGGTCGGCATTGTAACGGAGGCTCATCACACGCGTGCCCGTATTTTAAACATTGAACCGGATCGAATGCAGCGACATTTGCAGCAAGGCGAAGTCGTTGTGGTTGCAGGATTCCAGGGCATTAGCAGCACGGCTGACCTGGAGATTACGACGCTGGGACGCGGCGGTTCCGACACGTCTGCGGTCGCGTTAGCAGCAGCCCTGCGAGCCGATATTTGCGAAATTTACACGGATGTTCCCGGTATTTTGACGGCTGATCCCCGTTTGGTACCCGACGCGCAGTTGATGGCCGAGATCACCTCAGATGAAATGTTAGAACTGGCCAGTCTGGGTGCCAAAGTGCTGCACCCTCGCGCTGTGGAAATCGCTCGTAACTATGGTGTGACGCTGGTCGTTCGCTCAAGCTGGACAGATGATCCCGGCACACGGGTTATCTCTCCGGTTCCTCAGCCCCGTCCCCTGGAAGGGCTGGAAATTGTGCATCCAGTAGATGGTGTGGAGTTTGATACAGATCAGGCCAAAGTGGCTTTATTGCGGGTGCCCGATCGCCCCGGGGTGGCCGCTCGACTGTTTGGTGAAATTTCTCTGCAAGATCTGGATGTGGATCTGATTATTCAATCCATCCACGAAGGCAACAGCAACGATATTGCGTTTACCGTGACGCAGCACTCGCTAAATCGGGCTGAAGCAGTCGCCACTGCGATCGCCCCTGCCCTGCGAAACCATGCTGATCCTGCATTTGGAGAAGCAGAAGTGATGGTAGAACGGCAAGTCGCCAAAGTAAGCATTGCCGGAGCCGGAATGATTGGCCGTCCGGGAGTCGCGGCAACGATGTTTTCCACCCTGGCGGCAGCGGGAGTCAACATTCAGATGATTTCCACCTCCGAAGTGAAGGTGAGTTGTGCCATTGATGCGGCTGATTGCGATCGCGCGATCGCTGCTCTTTGTCAGGCATTTGAAGTCACTAGCTCTGCCGTTCATCGGGATAAGGTGCAGGATACAGCTGAGACGCCACCCGTGCGAGGAGCTGCTCTGGACTTAAATCAAGCCCGGCTGGCGATTCGCCATGTGCCTGACCGTCCCGGCATGGCCGCCAAAATTTTCCGACTGCTGTCTGAGCGCAACATCAGTGTGGATATGATCATCCAGTCTCAGCGCTGTCGGCTAGTTGATGGCACCGCCACACGCGACATTGCCTTTACGGTCGCTCAGGCCGACGCCGATATGGCTCAGGCCGTTCTGCAAGAAGCCACGCCAGAACTAGGCTGCGGTGAAATTATGGTAGACCGGGCGATCGCCAAAGTCAGCGTTGTGGGAACGGGCATGATCGGACGACCCGGTGTGGCCTCTCGCGTGTTTGAGGCATTGGCAAAACAGCAAATCAACATTCAGATGATTGCTACATCTGAGATCAAGATTAGCTGCGTTGTGGCTGAAGACGCAGGCGTGAAGGCACTGCAAGTGATTCATGAGGCGTTTGGCCTATCGGGAAGCGAACGCATTCAGGTACCCGCTTAAGGCTCTATAAATTCGCGGCTAAACTAACTAGCGCAAAAATACCTCACGCGACGCGTGGGGTATTTTTGCGCTAGTGGCCTAATTAGCTAGGATTAACCCGCATCAGCGGTTGCCCATACTCAACGGGATCGCCATTTTGCACGAGAATTTCGACGATTTCGCCAGAGACTTCCGACTCTAACTCGTTCATCAGCTTCATCGCTTCGATAATGCAAACGG
This sequence comes from Crinalium sp., assembly GCA_036703095.1. Lineage (GTDB taxonomy): Bacteria > Cyanobacteriota > Cyanobacteriia > Elainellales > Elainellaceae > DATNPS01. The sequence continues at coordinate 11,447 of DATNPS010000352.1, forward strand.
TTTGCCCCGTACGGATGCGATCGCCCACGTTGACAAACGGAGCTTCATCGGGAGCAGGCGATCGATAGAACGTGCCGACCATGGGCGAGATCACATCGACCAGCTTATCCGACGCTCGTGGTGCTGGGGCAGATGCTGGAGCGGGCGCGGGGGCCGGAGCAGGGGTGGGAGTAGGGACAGACGCTACCGGAGTGGGTGGCAACGATAAAGGAGTGGGTGTAGCAATGGCGTCTACACCTGTAATCGGAGTCGTGATGGGAGGCGTCAGGACAGGAGAGCGATCGCTCCCCCCCATTCCTTTTTTCCTCAGCGTTAGCTCAAACTCATTACTCTTTAAAATCAGTTCTGCGATATCTGTCTGATTGAGCAGTGTCAGCAGCTCGCGGAGTTCATTAAAATCCAGTTCCACAGTTTTGTATAACCTGACTCAAGTAGCGTGTAACAGTTAGCAGCTAGCCATTAACGATGGGTGAACGTTAAACCCAGCAGACTGCATCCTGTCTTGTCCCCTGATCCCCATGTCTTATTCTCTACCAAGATAGGAATCGTTACGGGTATCGACCTTAATTCTTTCTCCAATTGAAATAAACAGAGGCACCATCACCTGGGCACCCGTTTCCACAATTGCAGGCTTTGTACCGCCAGTAGCCGTGTCACCCTTGACACCGGGATCAGTCTGAGTTACTTCCAACACAACCGAGTTGGGCAGTTCAACTTCAAGCACCTGCTCTCCCCAGCGAACGACGCTGACTTCCATCCCTTCTTTGAGATATTTGACGCGATCGCCAATCTGAGTAGCACTCAAGCGGCCTTCTTCATAGCTATCCATATCCATGAAGACGAATTCATCGCCTTCTTTGTAGGTATGCTGCATCACGCTTTTCTCTAGAACGGCCTGGGGCACAGTTTCACCCGCCCGAAACGTCCGTTCAACTACGTTGCCGCTTTGCACGTTTTTAAGTTTGGTGCGCACAAAAGCAGATCCTTTACCGGGTTTGACGTGGAGAAATTCCACAACCCGCCAAACCGATCCGTCAAGAACGATACTGACACCTGGGCGAAAGTCATTACTGGAAATCATGAATATATGCTGTCTGAGGAGAACAACGGCAATTCATTTTACCCCTTGTTGGTGCCTTGGAGTATTGCAAAACCCAAATGATCCGCGTCCCCTGCCTGTGGCAAGATTAAACATGAGATTCCGCTGCGGCAACTGTTGCGGTGTCTTTTATAGCTATAGCTATTGAGATTAGGACGGGGTGCAGAGGGGAACCCCTGACTGGGGGCGTAGCCCCCGCACCTCCTCGGTTTTCGACGTTCCAATGAGATGGCGACAGCTATGAAACAAGACTCAATTGTTGAATTCTTCGAACCCCCGATGATTGACGCCCTCAAACGCTGGCTCAAAGCAGGACTGTCGATAGCGATCGCTGTTCTCGTGCTGGGGTCAACTGCCGTTCTTTGGAGTGCCCCTGCTTCAGCGAACGTGTTGATTAGCAGACTTCCTGCTGGTAACGCCATTACAGACGGTAAAGCGATTCTTCGCAATGCTCTACCCATTGATAACGCCGCTGTTCGCAAACTTCAGAGCAGCCTGGAAGATATCTCCACTACTCTGCGAATTAGTGCACGCCGTCTCAGCGCTATCAACGGTAATCTCACCCAGGCCGAACGAGTTGTCACCGCTCGTCGCGCTGACCTGCTGGCCAGCGTCCCGCCCGAAAGACAGGCTCAAGCGGAAACATTGATTGCTGAAATCCAGGATGGAATTACGGCCATCAAAGCGGATGTGGAAGCTCAGAATAAGGAAGACATTTGGGTGAAGCGATCGCAATTGCTAAATAAAGTCGGCGCTCTGGAAGCCCTGATGGTGAAACAGTTTCCCTACGAGGTACCCGAAGAATACAGCCATCTCCCACAGCTTAAAGGACGGGCCACCGTTGAAATGACAACCAGCAAGGGCAATTTGACGATGGTTGTGGATGGCTACAGCGCTCCCGTTACGGCAGGTAACTTCGTTGATCTGGTGCAGCGCGGTTTCTATAATGGTCTACCCTTTACCCGTTCTGAAGAATCATATGTTCTTCAGGTGGGTGATCCCCCAGGGCCGGAGGTTGGCTTTATTGATCCAAATACGAAGAAATATCGTGCTATTCCCTTAGAAGTCCTGGTGAAAGGCGATCCCGCTCCCACCTACGGCATTACGCTAGAAGATGCCGGACGGTTTTTAGAACAGCCTGTTCTTCCCTTCTCCGCATTTGGAGCCTTGGGCATGGCCCGGGGTGATGATCCCAATGGGGGTTCCTCACAGTTTTTCTTCTTCCTATTTGAGCCAGAGTTAACGCCTGCCGGACTGAACCTGCTGGATGGCCGCTACTCGGTGTTTGGCTATGTTACCGAAGGCAAAGAGGTTTTAGATAAACTCAAAGCAGGGGACAAGATTGAGTCTGCCAGGGTGGTAAACGGGTTAGACAATTTGGTGCAGCCCCAACAATCTGCCTAAGCAATACAACAAAGCCGATAACTTTAAGGGATATGCAGCCGTGCTGCATATCCCTTAAAGTTATCGGCCCGATGGAATTTGTGATTTCAGCCCCCACGACCTTGTATGGATGAGCTGCGCATTCGAGATATTGGAGAGCAAGGACTGTTGCAGCGATTGCAGCCGTTTTGCCCACCTGGCCTGATTGGAGACGATGCGGCTCTGCTGTCGGTCGCTCCCGGTCAATCCCTGGTCGTCACAACGGATGTGCTGGTTGATCAGGTTCACTTTAGCGATAGCACCACTTCCCCTCACGACATTGGTTGGCGCGCCGCCGCCGCAAATCTCTCTGACCTGGCCGCTATGGGTGCCACGCCTCTGGGGATCACCGTCGGATTAGCCCTACCCGGAGAGGTACCCGTAGACTGGGTCGAACACTTGTATGGTGGACTCAAGGATTGCCTGGATCGATACGACACACCGATTGTAGGCGGTGACATCTGTCGCTCAGCCATCGCAACCATATCCATTACCGCCCTGGGACAGGTTGATCCCGCCCATGCCATTCGTCGCTCCACCGCGCAACCTGGAGACGCCATCCTCGTCACCGGAGTCCACGGAGCCTCCAGAGCCGGACTGGAACTGCTGCTCCATCCCGAATTGGGAGCAGAATTGAGTGAGGGCGATCGCCATTCCCTCATCACCGCCCACCAACGCCCCACGCCCCGCCTGGACATCCTCCCCCTTCTTGGGGATAGAAGACAGAAGGCAGAAGGCAGCAACTCCACACCCCATACCCTACTTAGGAGTCAGGAGCCAGGAGTCAGGAGTCAGGAGTCAGCAGGTATCCCACACCTTACCCCCCCACACTCTTACACCCCAACACCCAACACCCAACACCCAACACCCCGGATTGCCGGAATGGATAGCAGCGACGGCCTCGCCGATGCCCTCGTTCAGATCTGCCGCGCCAGTAACGTCGGTGCCCACATCGATCGCCATCTGATCCCAATGCCAGCAGTCTTCCAATCCTGGCTCTCCCCCGAAAAAGCATTGGAATGGGCGCTGAATGGTGGCGAAGACTTTGAGCTAGTGTTGTGTTTGGCCGCCGATTTCGCTGAAACGGTGGTCAGCCAATTGGGAGCAGGAGCCGCGCTGATCGGGACGATCACATCTGATCCAGAGGTAGTCGTGCACGATGCCAGCGGCCAATATCCTGATCAGGTGCTTAATCTGAATCAGGGATTTCAGCACTTTTAAGGCTGACGAACGAATTAAAACTAAATTTTTAATTTTTGAAAGCCTGACACTGCCGCACTTTCAAAAATTAAATTTCGGGTTTTATGGAATTCGTGATCCTAAGCGAGGTTACTGTAAAGGAATACTGGGATGGCATCTTTAGAAGGCGATCGCCTGTTTGAGACAATCAGCGAATTAGTCATGCATCACTCCCCCAGTGGCGCGGAGGATGAGATCGATCGCTTCTTGATGGCACGGTTTCAAGACCTGGGTGTAGAGGCATGGCAGGACGAGGCGGGAAACGTGATCGCTAAACTGCCCGGTCGCGATCCGCAAAAATCTATTGCCATCACGGCTCACAAAGATGAGATCGGCGGCATCGTAAAAGCCGTTGAACCGGGCGGACGAATCCAGATTCGTAAGCTGGGTGGCGCGTTTCCCTGGGTATATGGCGAAGGCGTGGTGGACTTGTTGGGCGATCGCCAGACCATCAGCGGCATCCTCAGCTTTGGCTCGCGCCATGTGTCTCACGAGTCACCCCAAAAAGTGCTGCAAGAAGACCAACCCGTGCGCTGGGAAGACGCCTGGGTAGAGACAAAACTCACTTCAGAAGCGCTAACGAACGCGGGCATTCGACCCGGAACCCGGATGGTGATCGGCAAACATCGCAAACGCCCCTTCCGGCTCAACGACTATATGGCCAGCTATACCCTCGACAACAAAGCCTCGATCGCGATCCTGCTGGCACTGGCCGAAACCGTCAAACAACCTGCGGTGAATACCTACCTGGTTGCGTCATCCAAGGAAGAAGTCGGAGCCGTAGGCGCGCTCTATTTCTCCAGCCACACTCGGCTAGATGCCCTGATTGCCCTGGAAATATGCCCTTTATCGTCTGAATACCCGATTGAAGACGGTATTGCCCCCGTTTTGCTAGCTCAGGACGGGTACGGCTTGTACGACGAAACCCTCAACAGTCAAATTCGCCAGACCGCAGAAAGGCTCGATATTCCTCTGCAACTGGCTGCCATCAGCGGTTTCGGGAGCGATGGCTCGATCGCCATGAAAAACGGCCATGTGGGAAGAGCCGCCTGCCTCAGCTTCCCCACCCAAAACACGCATGGATACGAAATTGCTCACTTGGGGGCGATCGCCTACTGCATCGACATCCTCAAAGCCTTTTGCGAGGCATAAGCGATCTCCCGTCCTCCATGTAACAACCTGTAAAGCGCGTCCGGTTGATCCCCACGATTCCCTAAAATGAGCCTTAGGATCACAAATTAAATAAAACCCAATTCTTGGGAGGGGAGGGTGCGGCTGATCTGCGCACTCCCCTCCCAAGAATTGGGTTCTAATAAATCCACGTTCCTTAGAGAACCAAAACGTTTGACTGGTTACTTATGCCCACAACTGTTGCCGATGTGATGAGCCTCGACCCTATCGTGGTTCAGCCCGAAACTCCGTTAAGTGAAGCAATTCAAATTTTGGCCAAAAACCGCATTAGCGGCCTACCCGTTGTTAATCAAAGTGGCGAGCTAGTTGGGGTCATTTCAGAAACTGATTTGATGTGGCAAGAAACGGGGGCGACTCCGCCCGCTTACATCATGCTCCTCGACAGCGTGATTTATTTAGAAAATCCGGCTCGATATGAGCGCGAACTACACAAAGCGCTAGGTCAAACCGTTGGCGACGTGATGACCAAAGACCCGGTGACCGTCAAACCCACCAAGTCACTGCGGGAAGCCGCTCAGCTCATGCATGAACGGTCTATTCATCGCTTGCTCGTGTTAGATGACACAGGCAACGTAGTCGGAATTTTAACTCGTGGCGACATTATTCGATTTATGGCAGCCCATCCTGGCGAAGGGTAACGCCTGAACTTCCCATTTTCCCAAACGTCTTTTAATAACAACGAGATAACCCCATGAGCGTAACTCCTGAATCTGTCCAAGAGCTTCTCAATTCTGAAGACTTTGGACAGCGGTTAAGTGCTGTCAATCAATTGCGCCAGCTTGATCCCGCGATCGCATTTAGCTTAATTCAAACGGCTGTTAACGATAAAAGCGTGAGGGTACGCTATGCTGCGGTCAGCCAGATTGCTACACTCGGCAATCAAAACCCTCAAGCCGCGCTGGATGTGTTGCGCGATCGCCTGCTAAACGACAGCGAAGCCGATGTGCAGGCCGCCGCCGCCGATGCATTAGGAGCACTTAAATTAACGGATGCATTTGATGATTTGCAGCGGCTCTATCAGAGCACATCAGAATGGCTGGTGCAGTTCAGCATTATTGCCGCATTAGGCGAATTGGGCGATCCCCGGTCATTTGACTTACTGAAAACGGCACTACAATCTGAGAATGAATTAGTTAAAACAGCAGCAGTCGGCTCGTTAGGAGAACTGGGAGACGTTCGTGCCCTGCCATTACTAATTCCCTATGCCTCCGATAGCGATTGGCAAATCCGTCATCGAGTTGCTCAGGCACTTGGCTACTTTGACAGCCCAGAGGCCCGTTCAGCCCTGGAAGTGCTGGCAAAGGACGATGTGGAGCCTGTTGCGCAGCAGGCCCAGATCTATCTCAACAAATAGCTGTGGTGGTCGAACCGACCACACCTCAGCCACGCCTTTTTCTGACTCAATGTGACTGCTCAAAGCCGTTTTTTTGTGTAGTCTATACAAAAAATTGGGCCATTTATTTCACCGAACGTGAGTTCGACAATCGAGCTTTTGGGAGAATTGCGCATCACGTTACTCTCCCAAAAGCTCGATTTTGCATACGTGCCACACTCACAAAATTGGCCGATCGAATTCACGTTACTCAGGCACAAAACGCTGCTCACAGGTTTTCTGGCTAACAGAGGAAATTTTTGCCGCTCCTCTTAGAGGAAGACACAGAACCAGCCTTGTGTTATGCTAAGTATAGTCCAGTGGACATAGAGGAATTTCCCAAGCGCACCGCGTAAGGGCGCTAGCGCTATTGAATACGTAATTCAAATGCGCTTTTATGATATTTTGTTCCGCAACCTTGTCAGGTTCTGATGCGGTTCATTTTTAGTGCGATCGCATCGAGGATTCAGGGTTGTCAGCTATCCACTATCCACTTGCAAGCTGTGAGGTTTTTTGAGTGATTGCTATCTCTCTGCGTCCCGCAGGGCGCAGGTGGGGCACTGTCAGCTTCGCCTCGACACTCCATCTTACTCCCGTTCTTGATCTGCTGCTTGCTGATGTTCCAACCAAGTGGCAGCCAGAGATTCGTCTCGGTTTGCAGGAAGCGTTAGTTAATGCTGCCAAACATGGCAACAATTTAGACCCGACCAAGCAAGTTTTGGTCGAGTTTTTTATTATGGAGGGTCAGCATTGGTGGATTATTTCCGACCAGGGTGCCGGGTTCTCCCCCACATGCAGCTGTACCCTCGATTGTACGAAAACCCACGTTCAGGAATTGGACGAATGCGGTAGAGGGCTTTACATTCTTCACCAGGTGTTTGACGAAGTTCATTGGAATGAAGATGGCACAGAGCTACGGCTCTGCAAGGAAGTCAAGAGTTCTTCTCGCCTACCGCTGATGAGCTGATCCCCCCTGTCACGGCTCCCCGTTGCAGATGCCACGCCTGTAGGGCTGCTTGATGCACCTCTTTCCAGGGGATATCGTACTGTCGGGCGATCGCAGCGCAGTCTTCATATTCAGGCTGCACATTCATGACTGGGCCGTTCGCGTGTTGTTGGGCTATTTTAACGCGAACAGGGCCATAGTTGGTCTCAACCGTTTGAATCACTCGTTTCAAAATCATTCGCTGCTGAATCGAACACCGAATCCCTAACGTCGTTGTTTCCCGAAATAGCACAGCCTCACAGGCTGCTTTCTGTTCCAGATGGCAAATGACAGATAGCAGCACACCCGGACGCGATTTCTTCATCCCGATCGCCTGCGTAAACACATCAACTGCCCCTGC
>DATNPS010000355.1:0-7687 GCA_036703095.1 Crinalium sp.
AAACGGTTGAGCGACCTGAACGGCGTGGGCTAATCCAGCGGGTTTGTCTTGCAGAATGTAGGTGAGACGAACCCCGAAGCGATCGCCATTCCCCGTTCTAGCCTTGACCTCTTCGCCTGTTTCCGGATTGATGATGATGCCGATGTCCGTGATGCCAGTAGCCGCGATCGCTTCAATTCCGTACCAGAGAATCGGTTTATTCGCCACGGGCACCAGTTGTTTCGCCCCCGAATAGGTGAGCGGTCGCAGGCGAGTCCCCTTGCCACCGGAGAGGACAATTGCTTTCATGGGCAGGTTGGACATGTCTGAAGCATGATGAGCATTTGACGTAGACGTTCCCTCCACGGGGCGGGTTGGCGTTCGAGGTGGTGTGAAATTTTTTGATGGTCGAGGGCAGAATAGGCCGGACGGTTGGCCGGGGTTGGATAGTCGGCAGCCGGAATAGGGATGACTCGCTGTACTTGTAATGGGAATCCAAGCCGTTTGGCCTCCTCTATGATGGCGACCGCGAAGGTATACCAGCTTGCCAGTCCACGGTTGGTCAGGTGATAGATGCCCCAGTCTAATTTAACCGAAGTACAAGAGAGTCGCGATCGGTAGACGTCATCTTTTAACCAATGTTGGCTACCCGTTGAGACAGGATTGGACGCGTGAGTCAGGATCGATTGGGCGAATTGGGCAATCGCGATCGCCACGTCATAGGCCCAGGTCGGCGTGCTGAACTGATCTGCGACCACTTGCAGTTCGTCTTGCTGCGCTGCTAAGGTCAACATCGTTTTCACAAAGTTATGTGTGCCGTAGGCCCCATAGACCCAGGCGGTTCTGAGGATAATATGGCGATCGCACGCTTGTTGAATTCCCCATTCACCTGCCAGTTTGGAGTGCCCATACTGATTAATCGGATTGGGGATATCTGCTTCTGTGTAGGGCATTCGGGTTTGCCCATCAAAGACATAATTGCTGGAGATGTGGATCAGAGCCGCACCCAGACGATCGGCTGCTTCCGCCATGATGGTAGGAGCAATCGCGTTCACCGTTTGAGCTAATTCGCTTTCTGTTTCAGCTCGATCTACGGCATTGTAAGCGGCTGCGTTAATGATCAGGTGGGGAGAATAGGTGGCGATCGCGTCACGAATGGCATCAGGTTGAGTTAAATCAAGCGTAGTGCGATCGAGTCCAATAACGTTGCCCAGTGGGGCTAAGAGGGGGCGCAGTTCTTGTCCAACCTGTCCGTTTATGCCAATGAGCAAAATTCTACCCAACGCTTAATTCTCCTTTTATGAAAATCAGTTGTGCCAAATCGATTTGCCGCTAAAATAGAACATATGAACTAATACTCTCGGCCATACCGCCATGAACATTTTCCAAAATCTGTGGGGAACCTTGGGAATCGGCGCACCGATGGATGAATATGAGTATGACGATGAATTGGGGGATGAGTCTGTCCCGGACGATGCCCAGTATCAAGACGAGTATGGGGCATCTCAGGCTGGAGGTCGTGAGGCCAATAAGGTTGTTGGAATGCCGGGGCGCGGGCTTGGACAGTCTGAAATGCTGGTGTTTGAACCCCGTTCCTTTGAAGAAATTCCTCCCGTGGTGCTGGCTCTGAAGCAACGCAAATCCGTCATTCTCAACCTCAGCTTAGTCGATGCGGATACGGCACAGCGATGTGTTGATTTCGTTGCTGGAGGGGCGTTTGCGGTCGATGGCCATCAACAGCGCATTGGTGAAACGATTTTTCTATTTACGCCCAGCTCCGTTCACATTCACACCTATTCGCCTACAGAGGTCAATGGTTTGGATGTGTATGGAGGTGCTACAACTCCAAGTTATCCTTCTGTTCCCCAACGTCCTTCCGCACCTGCGCCTGCCTGGTCTGTGGATAAGAACTTCCAATTCTAAACGTGAACGCGACGAACGCACAAAAGGTGTCTCGCACGGCAGCAATTCTCGGTATGCAATAAGTGGCAACGCAAGCCCGCTGCAGGCGGGCCTGCGTTGCCACTTATTGCGGATTTTGCGCGCCCGACGGGCGCGCAAAATCCGCAATAAGTTTCAAAATGAGAATTGCTGCTCGCACGGGACATGTTTTGGTATCGCCGTAGCCATTTTGATTAATGTGAATGCGACGAACGGGTTTTTGGGAGAGTTGCGCGGCGCGCAACTCTCCCAAAAACCCGATTTTGCGTGCGCGTCGCGCACGCAAAATCGGGCTATCGAATTCACGTTGAATTAAGACGATGACTACGCCCTAAGCCGTCTTCGGTTGACGGATGGGCACCAGGCGCGGCAAATGTTGGTTGGGAAACCAGGTTTTCTTCTTCAAAGTATCTAGAAAGGCAAAGACGGCTGGAGGATGAAGTGCATCGGCCAGAGTTGTAACGCTAATGATCCGCTCTAGCGGAACGGGTAAGTCGCGGACTTGAACTTCTGGAGGCAATGGTTCGGCGGCGAGACGGGCCATGACTGAAATTCCCAGGCCCTTCATGATCATGCCGACGATGGTGGAGTCCTCCCGGATGGTGTAAGCCGCTCTAATGGGTTGGGCCAGCCTGGAAAAATGTTGAAAGATCAAAGCGTGACATGAATCATCTTCGGGTGGCACGATCATGGGATAGGCTCTAAGGTCATCCCAGGTGATGGTATCGGGGACGTCAATCCGCGGTGGAAACAGCACTACGTATTCATCGCGTAAGAACTCCCAACTGTCCAGGTCGTCGGAAGCTGGGCCGCAGGTAAACCCAATATCGGCTCGCCCCTGTCGGATGGTTTGTTCAACTTCCTCGAAGCCACGCTGTTCGTTAATCGTGACAGTGATGGAGGGATAGGTGGTGCGAAATTCGGCAATGATTTCAGGTAAGACGTGAGTCGCGACGCTACGGAAACAGGAAATCCGCACTTCGCCGCCATCTAGCCCTTTGGAACGGGTTGCTTCTCGACAGAGGTTTTCTAGCGTTTGCAGCATGTCGCGCGCATGAGCCGTGATGCGTTCGCCTACGGGCGTGAGCCGCGCACCATGACGCCCCCGCGACAGTAAGATGACGCCTAACTCGTCTTCTAAGCTGGCGATCGCATGACTCACCGCAGATTGGGAAATTGACAGGTGCAGCGCTGCTTCGCTGAAATTGCCATGCTCTGCGATCGCGACCAGTGCCCGCAATTGAGATAGTTTAATGCTGTCTCGCCCAACGTCTTTCATCTCCGTCACCTCAGCCCTACTGTTTATTGTCTCATACGCCAATCGGGTACCCAATCGATTTCTCTAACGAACGCTCCTTCTATCGATTTTATTCATGAAAACTATTCATGCTTCCTTTTGATTGTTGAGGATAAGGCGAATAGAGTAGGTATGTAAGCGATAAATGAACCGATTCCCAACGCTCATATCGCCCAGATTATCTTTGTCCCAAATGGAGATTTGTTATGAAAGCGGATGCATATTTTCTAAGAGAACAGAAAGCGACCTTAAGCACCAATGTAGCAGCCCCAAAGCAAGTTGAAAAGTCTAGATTGTGGATTGCAGCTGGTGAAGTACTTGGAAGCTTTTTTAGCCATATTTCTAATACGTCGGAACCTCGAATTTGGCAGCGTCGCGATCGCAGCGGTCAACTAATCTGGCATGTTTACGATCCAACTACGAATCAATCATCACGATTTACCTCAGAGGCAGAAGTTAGAGCCTGGCTGGATCAGCGCTATTACCTCTAGTTAGGTTGGCGATCGATTTGACATGAATACGGGTCTACAAATAGCCAATCAAATCTGCTAGCAGAGTTGCAGTATATTGTGACTCTGCATTTCGCTATGGGATTGATGCTATAGCGAGTTGATAATCATGAACATCTCATGGTTAGATGTTTTGCTGCTTATAAAATAGCGGTTTTTTAAATTTAAATTAGGATCACTTTTTGTCCAGGTTACGAGTTTCAATGTTGGCCACCGAAAAAGAAAGAATTTCTCTATAAGATTACGAGAATGTCTGCATAACTCTGATGCTGAAATTGGATTTGGAGGATGTTTCAAAAGTGTTGTAATGCTTAATGCCACATTCTTGCAGGGGATAGCCGTGAATAACCGTTGACGCAGGGCAGATAGTCCGCTTAGATAAACGGCATAGACTGTGTGCAGGGTGTATCTATGATTGCGGATCGTGCTGGGAATACTCGCTCCAAAGCGAGGGCAGTCGGTGTCGTCGCTACTCGGCCCAAAACATTGAGCGATCGCATTGGCGGAAGCGATTTTAATGACTTTTATCGGCTGCGGCTCGATCGCGCCAGCCATTTACGGATTTCACTAAGAGAGTTAAAAGCGGATGGCAATCTGGCTCTCCTGGATCAGGATGGAGAGCTTTTAAGCCAATCGGGCCGTAAGGGAACTGCCTCAGAAACGATTCGGCGATCGCTCACATCAGGGGTCTATTTTGTGCGCGTGTACGGGGGCAACCGTCGCACCAGCACTCAATATACTCTGACGTTAGCTGCATCTGCCCTGAAATTAGAAACCAACGCGATTGGCGAACCTGTTCCGCTAGAAGCCTCGCCTACGGTTTCGCCAACGCCAACGCCTATTCCCCAATCATTTGATATTACGTTTGATTATCGATTTGACACGAACGGTTGGTTTACGCCTGAAAAAAAAGCGGTGTTAGAAGCGGCGGCGGATGTGTGGCAGCACATGATTCGCAGTGATTTGCCAGATCTGCCTGCCGGAAGCGTCACCCGTGCGGTGATCAATCCCCAAACTGGGAGCCTGGTTACTGATTTTGTGAATGACACTCCCATTGATGATCTCCTTATTTTCGTGGGAGCCAGAGAGTTAGGAGGGATGTTTGGTGCAACGTTAGGCTTATCTAGTCCTGCCTTTGGAGCAATCAACGACTCTCGCTATAGTGGCTCCAAGTTTGAACCCGCCGTTGGTTCTATGGCGTTCGATACGTCTACAGACTGGTTTTTTGATCCGACACCCAGCACCTCAGATGACATTCCGCCTCAAAGCTATGACTTCTTCTCCGTGGTGTTGCATGAAATGGCGCATGTGTTCGGGTTTGGGATCAGTCAAGCGTTTGACACTCAGATTAGCGGATTGATGTTTGCAGGCGCGAATGCAACGTCAAATAATGGTGCTCATCCTATTCCGCTACAGTTTGATCTTGGACACATTGAGGAGGGCTATCAATTTGCTGGATCGGGCGATCCCCTGATGACCCCCCGTTACTCTAGCGGTACTCGCAAACTGCCGACTGTTCTGGATTTAGCCATTCTGAATGATATTGGGTATGACGTTGACTATAGTGCTGCTCAGCAGAATAAGCCCGCTCTGACGCAACGCGTGAGGCGATCGCTCCACGCTCAAACGAAAACAGCACATGTGCGAGCAGCATATGGCTATTGTGGCTGCTCGAGTTGCTTGATGAGTCTGTCTTGCTTGCACCAAATTTTGCGTCTGTAGATGGACGCATTTTGTGTCTGAAAACTAAATACTGAGGAGTATGGTGCATCCGTCAACACAGCATTCGTTCAAACCTATGCAAGACCCTACCCCCTCAGATCAATTCAATTCATCTCCGGCCTTTAAAACGCCTCAGCCTGCTGAACTTCAGCGAGAGGAGAGCAGAACGTCTGTGCAGGAACGGTTGACGCAGGAGCAGGATACCCACCATCCTGCGGATGAGGATGTGGACAAGGGCCAGAGCCTGCAAACAGAAGATTTGGAACCCGAAAAACCTACGCCTGAAGAGATTGAACTTGCCAATCTTCAAATCGGGATTGCCAACCGTTTAGCTGATTAAGGCGATCGCCCTTCTTGTGCTTGAAACAACAACGCTATTCCCTGAGCCATTGTGTGAGGGATAGTCCTTAATTCGATGAACGGGATTTTGCGTGCGCGTCGCGCACGCAAAATCCCGTTCATCGAATTCACATCATTATTACGTCTCCATTAATCCCGGAAACAGCGGCGCTAGCTCCTTTTCATACCTGGCTAGATAGTTGCGAAAGGATGTTCCCCCTGTGCCTACATCAGCCCCTACTAGCTTTAATTGCTGGATCGCCAGACCTAAATGAGCACGGTGAAATCGTGTTTGCAGTGAATCATACATTCTCATTTGTTTCAACAATGGGTTTGCATCAGGATGTTGCATCAAATGAGATAGTTTTTCGGGCGTAGAGTCTCCTGGCGTTTGTTCAAGAAGCGTTCTGTAGTAGTGCGCTAAGCTGTGGTAGCGGTGGCGATCGCACCACTCGCGAATATCATCGCCATAGCGACGTTCAAATTCTGTTTCGGCAATGTGAGGATTACCATTCGCGTCGTTGGTGCCGCCTTCCCAATATTTAGGAACACCGCTCATAATTTCCAGGTGACGGAACTGAAACGACTGAAATCCGCTAGTGGGGCCGATGGTAGTGCGAAATTCAGCAAAGGCCCGCATCGTAGACAAAATTGGCATGGTCGTAACGGCAACTTCATACAGCTGCAAGACTCGCTCAAAGAAATAACACGCTTCTTCGGTATTGCCTATGATCGGTTCAGAGGACTGGAGAGCGATCGCCAGCGCATCCAAAACTCGCTGCAAGTCGGTAATCATTTGATGAAACGCCAGTTCGCAAATCTGATGAACTGTGATGAACAGGTCTTCATCCTTCGACGCGGTTAGAGGATGTTTGCAGCTCAATAGCGCCTCTAAACTGTGATAGCTCCAGTAGTGATTTTGGCTCGTGTCGAGGTTGGGATCAAGCGGTGGAAGGGGTTGAGGATTGTAGGTGCCAGTCATACAGCGGCAATTAGAACGAGGGGTTGCAAATGTCTCGTCTAATGTTATGTCAAGTCAGCTAAAGAACCCAAATATGAGCGCGCGGCGCAAAGGCCACGCACCTCTCACATTTGGGTTCTAAAGTTACGCCGATCGCCGTTGTTCTTCGTGTTGTCCTTCAGCCACCTCTTCAATGAGTTTGCGGTTAAAGGCAGGAATATCGTGAGGATTACGGCTCGTGACCAATCCTTTGTCAACAACGACTTCCTGATCCACCCAGGTTGCACCTGCATTTCTCAAATCGGTTTGCAGTGAAGGCCAGGATGTTAGCGTGCGACCTTTAACTACATCAGCTTCAATCAATGTCCAGGGGCCATGACAAATGGCCGCAACAGGTTTTCCTGCTTCAAAGAAAGATTTCACAAATTGAACAGCCTTTGGTTCTGTCCGCAGTTGATCTGGATTCATTACACCACCGGGCAACACCAGCGCATCATAATCATTTGGATTTGCGCTCTCTAAAGACAAATCAACTGGAATCTGATCGGCCTTATCGTGGTGATTGAATCCCTGAATGTTGCCACTCTTGGGGGAAATGACATGTGTCTTTGCGCCTGCTTGCTCTAACGCTTGTTTGGGCTGTGTGAGTTCTACTTGTTCAACGCCATCCGTAGCGAGGATGGCAATTTTTTTGTTGGCTAATTCTTGTGCCATTTTAAAGCTCACGATTTGTTCTGACTACTATTTCACCTTAACCCTCTTCTATCCTTCTCGCGAGAAATAAATCAAAATAGAAGAATGTTCCTGTTGCCATTTTGAAGGGTATGGTTACGCCTCGAGAAGCTCGTCCAACGCTCCGATTTGTCGATGAGTATTGTGAACTGTATGCCGACTTATTTCCTGAAGTGCGGAGCTTTGAAGCATTTAAATATCTGCATA
>DATNPS010000577.1:0-20020 GCA_036703095.1 Crinalium sp.
TGTGACCGAGGGCATCAACACCAAGATCAAGTTAATCAAGCGGCAGGGGTATGGGTTCAACAACTTCGAGCATTTTCGTTTGAGGTTATTAGCTTGCTTTGATGCTTCATAGAAGCACCTCACACAGAGTAGTGGAGAGCCTCTATCCACTTCACCCAAACAGGTGAGAGTAAAATTTCTCTATATTTAGGTAGACCCTTGTACGTTTCCTGTTTGTAACTCATCTCAAGAATGTGATAGTGCCGCAAGAATTAGATAGCGCAACAATCAAGCATTTTCCTAATCTAAATGTGTCTAAAGCAATTCATACGTGAATCAGGTAGGAGAAACAATGGCACATTTACTACACATTGATGCAAGTCCTCGTGGAGAACGTTCTCACTCTCGCCGCATGACTCGTGAGTTTGTTCAACAGTGGAAACAGCGTTATCCTAATGATGCGATCGCCTATCGAGATGTGGGACGCAATCTCATTCCCCATGTCGATGAAGCCTGGATTACAGCAGCTTTTTCATTGCCCGAACAATACACGCCCCAACTTCAGAAAGCGATTCGCCTCAGTGATCAACTGGTCGATGAATTTCTGGCGGCGGATATTTACGTCATCGGTGTGCCCATGTATAACTTCAGTGTTCCCAGTGAATTTAAGGCGTACATCGATCAGATTGTTCGCATTGGGCGCACTGTTGATGTTGAACCCAGTGATACAGCCAATGTGTATAGGCCGCTTGTCCTCGGTAAGAAAATGTTTATTATTGAAGCACGGGGAGATTCTGGCTTTCAACCGGGTGGACGCTACGAAACTATGAACTACCATGATCCTTACCTCGTGACCGTTTTCGGCTTTTTGGGCATCACGGATATTACCTTTGTTCACGTCGAAAATGATGAGTTGGGTGGACTGGAGCGAATCCAGCGGTTAGGAAATTTGATGAATTGGCAGGGCGAAATCGTCACGATTCCCAAAGACCAGCTCCCCTCTCATTTGCAGATGAATTTACAGTGGCAATATCGCCTGGCGATAGATACAACTCGGTTTCGAGACGAGTTAGGCTATGTTGAACCCATACCTGAAGCGGAAGCATTGCAGCGAACGATCGCATGGGAGCAAGCGAACATGACTACAACCAGTCCAGAGTAATGAACTGATCATTTAGCAGAAGGCAACGTGACAGGATGCCCCATCCAGAATAACTCTTGCAGGGTCTCATGTTCCAATGAATGAACCATGATGCGACGTTTTTCTTCCAGTTCTACATTAATTAAGATTGGCATCATTTTGATTGCGATCGCCTTTATCGTTCTGTTTTTTCTACCATCACAGGTTGACCTTCATCTCAATCTATTAATCTCGTTACTGGTTAATCAACGCGGTAGCGTCATCACAGACAGCCCAGAGATCATTGCCCTTAGAAGAATCATTGCTGAGAGCTATCTCCTTCAAAACGCTTATCTCTTCTTAACAGGTATTGTTTTGCTCGTTGCTGGATTATTCAAACAAACAAACCGCTAGCGAAGAAATCATCCCTCCTCAGATACTTGTGAATTGGCTTACCAGGGCTTTATGTCAAACCAAGATGAGTTCTACGACAATCCAGAGATAAGAGCAAAATATATTGCCCGGCGCACTCAACCTGATAATCCCAACGACACGCTTGAGCGTCCAATTTTTTTAGACCTTGTAGGCAATCTCAAGCAGCTCGACATCATTGATCTTGGCTGTGGAGACGCATCGTTTGGAAAAGAAGCACTCTTACAAGGGGCACGCTCTTACATTGGCATTGAAGCTTCTAGCGCAATGGTTGACCTTGCATTAGCGACGCTAACCCATCCATCAGGAAAAGTACATCATCAACGTATAGAAACCTGGAAAGCACAGAGCGAGCAGGCAGACTGGTATCTTCGCGACTGGCTCTCCAGTACGTTGAAAACCTCAAACCTGTGTTTCAAGAAGCGTATCAAGCCCTTCATCCCGGTGGACGAATGATCTTCTCGGTAGAGCATCCTGTGATTACCTCCAACTTTGCGAGTTTAGCAGAGGGTCGTCGTACCACCTGGCTCGTAGACAATTACTTCAAACCGGGTGCAAGAGTGCATCAGTGGCTCGGACATGAGGTAACGAAGTATCACCGCACGCTAGAAGAGTACTTTGATCTGATCACAATGACTGGCTTTCAGCTAGAACGGATTCGAGAATCACACCCTCAGCCCCAAATTTTTTCAAGCCAGGAAGAATATGAGCGACGTTTAAGAATTCCTCTTTTCCTGTTTATTTCAGCGTATAAACCAGTAGAACAGAAGGAGTACATGGCGCACCGCCTGACGTATGGAACCGTACATTAGCCTGATTACGCTCGGAGTTTCTGACCTTGTTCGTTCCACCACCTTTTACAAGCAGGGGTTGGGTTTACCTGCGAAAGAGGAGTTTGAGGGCGTAACATTCCTGAATCTTAGAGGAACCTGGTTGGCTCTCTATCCCCGTGAGGCACTTGCAGCCGATGCTCACATTTCAGCAGCAGGCAATGGTTTCTCAGGGTTTACTCTGGCACACAATGTGAAGTCGAAGGAAGCGGTCGATCGCGTTCTTGAACAAGCAAAAGTGGCAGGAGCTACCATTCTCAAACCCGCACAAGAGACTGATTGGGGTGGATACTCTGGCTACTTCTCTGATCCAGATGGTTACCTGTGGGAAGTCGCCTGGAATCCCCATTTTGATTTAACAAACATATAACCAATCGTTCATAGTCACGACAGGAGTCATCAAATTATGAGTGAAGTCACTCCACAAAATATCAACTCAACGTTTGTTGTGATTGATGATGCGAACAATGCCATCCCGATCGCAGTGGGCGATCGCTTCTACGAAAAGCTAGAACAGCAATTCGGTGACTTTAAGGGAAAACGGTTGATTTCCCACTACACCTTCGAGCAAGACTGGGATAGTTGGGAAAGGCACCCTGCCGGAGAGGAATTTGTGTGCCTGCTATCCGGACAAGTGGATTTTGTGCTGGAGCAAGACGAAGGGGAAAAAATTGTGTCTCTCAACACCCCTGGTCAGTACATTCTGGTTCCACGCGGAGTATGGCATACGGCAAAGGTTCATACTCCCAGTTCAGTGTTATTTATTACACCTGGTGAAGGAACCCAGAGTCGCCCGCTCCGCGCAACCGCTTTCGGCGGATCGCTCTCGTAGCTCCAGTAATTATCAATGACTAACAATTCTCTAGAACTTAGAAGACAAAAATATTTTGAAATTAGTTCACTCCTTTCTCGATTGGAACATCATCAGCTAAATTTATTGCTCGACCAGAGTGAGTCGAATGAATCAAGTACAGGTTGGGGGATGAATCACATTCTTGTCTTTGGACAATCCAAAATTTTTGTGAAACGTGTTCCAGTTACAGATATTGAATACGAAAATCTATTTTCCACCAAAAACTTTTATCATCTTCCAGTCGCTTATAACTACGGCTTCGGTTCTACGGGTTTAGGAGTTTTTCGTGAACTAATAACCCATCTTAAAATAACTCAGTGGGTACTGGAAGGAGCAATCGCTAACTTTCCATTGATGTATCATTATCGGATTCTTCCTACCGCCAAAGAGTGTTCAGATCTAGAGATCAAAATAGAACACTGGGGTAACGATGCCAATGTCAAGAAATATGTTTTAGACAGAGCAAATGCCAGGTATGAATTGGTTTTATTTTTGGAGTACATTCCTTATGTTTTAGAGACATGGTTGCAGGAAAACTCCAACCAACTTGAGAAAACTCTTAATGGTCTATGGAGGGCGATCGCCTTCCTAAGAACGAAAGGAATCATCCACTTCGATGCACATTTCCATAATATCCTGACGGACGGTGAGCAGGTCTATTTGACTGATTTTGGGTTGGCACTTGACAAGAGTTTTGCGTTGACAGAAGAGGAAGAAATGTTCTTTGAGCAGAATAGTTTGTATGACTATGGGGAAGTCCTGCGAAATTTGGGACATTTGATTCGATCGTCCTACAATGCATGTTCTGAGAACGATAAGTATAGAATTATGAAAAAATATGGCATCAAAGACAGTTTACGACCTTACGAGGTGGGAGCCATATTACTCGATAACATTCAACAGATTCAGGCAGATGGAGACTTGGTTTTAGATGAGTTTTATATTTCCAGCATCGTTAAATACCGTCGCATTATTGCGTTGATGCAAGACTTCTTTGCTGAGATGTGGGAAAACCACCAGAAGGACACGCCGTTCCCTCACACCAAACTACAACTGTTGCTCAACGAAACGGGATTTCTGCCAATTTAGAATCGTGTTGAGGGTAGTATGGCGGTTTGAAGCGATTGATGCGCTTACCAAACGGAACGCTGGATGCTACGAGTTGAATTCGTTACCCTGAAGGGAGAATTCGCACAGCTTCCTTGTCATGGTTAGCCTCCTGCTCGTGACCAAGCTACATCTTCCATCACCCCGTTCACCATTGGTGCAACGGAAACGTCTACTAGAGAAATTAAATCAGGGATTCAACAGCAAACTCATTCTCATTTCAGCGGCAGCAGGCTTTGGCAAAACGACCGTACTGAGTGAGTGGGTACAACAGGCTAAACTGCCTGTCGGTTGGCTTTCATTAGATGAGCGGGATAATGATCCAGCCCGTTTCTGGTTATATTTTGTCACTGCTCTACAACAAGGTATCCCTCATCTGGGAGAAGCGACTTTGGCGATGTTACGGTCGCCCGAACAACTCCCGTTTGAGGTGTTTCTGACTCCATTGCTGAATGAATTTGCCCAACTGCAAGCAAACTTAATTCTTATTTTGGATGATTATCATCTCATTACTGCAACCGTGATTCATGATGCGCTTAATTTTGTCTTGGATCATTTGCCGCCTCAAGTTCATTTGGCGATCGCCACTCGCGTTCACCCACCATTATCGTTAGCTAAACTACGAGTTCGTGCCCAACTTACAGAACTGGGTGCTGATGATTTACGGTTTACAGACGAAGAAGCCGCTGTATTCCTGCGCCAGTCACAATCAGAACCGTTAACAGAACTTCAGATTGAAATCTTACAAAATAAGACGGAAGGATGGGTGGCAGGCTTACAATTAGCAACGCTCTCCCTCCAAGGAACAGCTAATTCTGCAAGTTTAATTGACTCATTCAAGGGTAATCAGCAGCATATTCTGGATTATTTAGTTGAAGAAGTTTTAGAACGTCAATCTCAGCCGCTTCAATCATTCCTCTTGCGAACGTCTATTTTGGAACAGATGTGTGCCTCTCTTTGTGAGGCAGTTGTTGAAGACGCGACAATGAATGGAACTGTCTCGTTAGAGCAACTGGAGAGGCTGAATTTATTTCTAGTTCCCTTGGATCAGGATCGCACCTGGTACCGCTACCACCATCTTTTTGCAGAGTCGCTGCGCCATATTCTGCATCGCACAGAACCCGATCGCATTTCAGACTATCATCAACGCGCTGCCCAGTGGTACGAACAACAGGGATGGATGGCAGAAGCGATTCAACACGCGATATCAGGGCAATTATTTGAGTATGCTGCCCATCTGATTGAACAAGAAATTCAGACCAGCGAAAATCCTCGCTTTGATGCGATCGTTCTACGTCACGCCCTCGATAAATTGCCTGTTCAATTAACCGATCGCCGTCCCTGGTTGCTGGTTGCAAAGGCATGGGTTGGTTTTACATCCTCCCAATTTGCAGAAGCGATCGCCGCCATTCAAACGCTTGAGAAATGCCTCAAAGAGAACTCTTCCACGACTGAAAATACCGACCGCCTCTGGGGACTGATCATCGCACTGAAAGGGATGCAAGCCCGTCAGCAAGGCAACACGGCAGAATCTACTGAATGCATGGAAAAAGCCTTGAGATTGCTGCCGCAAGATAATTCCTGGTTGCGATCGCTCATCCTGCTCAATCTCGGTGTCACTTATTTTGTCGCAGACAATTACGAAGCCGCAAAGCAGTTACTTCCTGAAGTCAGCCGCATTGGTCAGGCAAGGGGTACGGCAGATCCAGCGATCGCAGGGCTTTACTTACAGGCACAGTTTCTTGCGTTGCGGGGTCAACTGGATAAAGCGACTTCCCTTTGTCAACAGGGTTTAGAGTTAGCTACAGAACGCCATTGGTTAGCCACGTATGCGGGTGTCCTAGTCGAGGTAGCTTTGGCGGATTTGTTACGAGAGCAGAATCAGTTAGACACCGCCGCTCAACACCTGACCCAAAGTATCGATCTCGCCATCCAAAATCGGCAACCTGGTTTGATGATGGACTACATTACCCTAGCGAGAGTACGACAGGCGCAGGGAGACTTTTCAGGGGCGTGGGCAGCCATCCGGGAGGCTGAACGTTGTCAACCCTGGCTCTGGTCTACTATCCTCTCAGTTGAGGCTTGCAAGGCGAGGTTATACCTGGCAGATGATAATCTGGAGGGGGCGATCGCCTGGGCGGAAAACAGTGGTTTGAGCATTGAGGACAACCTCCAATACAGCCGGACTGACCAATTGCCTAAAGCGTGTGAACTTGATTATTTAACGTATGCGCGGGTATTGCTGGCTCAAGGGCGATTGCAAGATGCCCTACGATTGCTGGCTCGAATCCAGGAATTTGCCCATGCGGGTGGACGAACGATTCGAGTCATGGAAGCCTTGCTTTTACAGGCGATAGTTTTTCATACACAGGGAGATTTAGAGCGATCGCTTGATGCGCTCAATCACGCTTTGAATATTCCTCGTCAGGGTTCTTACACTCGTTTATTTTTAGATGAAGGAAAACCAATGTCAAAGTTATTACAATTGGCTTTTTCAAAAGGTATTCATCCTCATGGAATTAATCGTTTATTACAAATCTTCGATTCCGTTCCAGATAAATTAATCGTTGCTCATCACCCTTTGATTGAACCATTGAGTGCCCGTGAACTAGAGGTGTTGCAATATCTGGCAACTGGGATGTCAAATCAGGCGATCGCCGACCAATTATTTGTGAGTCTCGCCGCAGTAAAATGGCACGCTCGCAACATCTACGGCAAGTTAGAAGTGAATAATCGAACTCAAGCAGTGGCAAGAGCGAGGGAACTAAGGTTTTTAGAGTAGCAAAACTCGAAACGTTAGAACCTATCCTTTCGGATAGTGGAGCGTTAGAGCGAACACGTTAACGTGAGTCAAAGGCATTGCGTCAGACTGGATAAACCAGATCAATCACGATACTGAGTGAGCCAAGGGTAGGAAACTGTGGAGATTATCACTAAACGATTTCTTCTCCATGATTTTGTTCAGGAGGATGAGCCTGCATTCCTTGCCTATCATGCTGACCCTCGTTATGCCGAGTTCTGTTCGCCGGAAGAGGTGTCACCTGATTTTACGCATCAACTGCTTCAACGATTCATACAGTGGGCAACTGAAGTTCCTCGACGCAATTACCAGTTGGCGATCGTGGGTCACCGCAATCTGGAGTTAATTGGCTGTGGCGGATTGCGACAGGATAGCTCTGATTCTGGGCAGGCAGAACTTGGCATGGAGCTAGCACCTCAGTACTGGGGGCGTTATGCCTATGCGATCGAAATCGGGAAAGCGCTGATTGATTTTGGGTTCCGTGATTTGGGACTAGGGGAAATTATCGGTATTTCTGTAAATGTTAACCTGAGAGTATCCCGGCTAGCAGAGCGTTACGGATTCCGGGCGATCGCTACACAACTCGGTTCTGACTGGATACAGATGCAAGGGTGGAGCCAGATTAAGTGGCATTTGACCAGAGAATCATGGGAGCATTGGGGCAACTGATGTTTTAGCCAAAAAGAACTTTCCGCACTCATGCAGGAGGCAGGATTGGTCAACCTGCAATTTGTACCATTTCCCTTTGGATTAGCCCGTTTTAGCAGTATGGCGTGCATTGGATTTCGGAGGGTAGACAAGGATGAAAAACAGAATGAGGCTGCGCTACAGATTACTTCTGCTAGGGATGTTGCTCGTGCTGATGTTCCAACTTGGGACGAATGCGGCTCAGCCAACTCTTGAGATGAAAATCGATCGCTTCATCACTCACCAGATGACCACTCAGCACATCCCTGGTCTAGCTTTAGCGATTACCCACGAAGATCAAGTGATGTATATCAAAGGCTATGGCAAAGCGAACGTCCGGCAATCCGTTACGCCACAGACGCAATTCCCGATCGCCTCCCTAAGCAAATCCTTTACAGCGATCGCAGTGCTGCAATTGGTAGAAGCTGGGAAAATTGACCTGGATATCCCAGTAAAGCAATACCTGCAAGAATTCACCCTAGCTGATACTAAAATGGCTGCCCAGATCACAATTCGTCAATTGTTGAATCACACCAGTGGATTGTCTGACTGGAGTTTCTCGAAATCGCTGCAACCACCACCGACAAACAATGCAGAACGAGTAAATAGCCTGCATAACGCCCATCTTGTTGCGGCTCCTAGCGCTGAATTTCACTATTTCAATCCCAACTATGATGTCTTGGCGCGAGTGGTGGAAGTAGTTAGTGGTCAAGCGTTTGGAGAGTATTTGCAATCGCACATTTTCATCCCCCTCCAGATGTCCCAAACGTTTCATGCCACAACAATGACTGAGGCACTTCAGCAAGGCGATCGGATGGCAACCGGACATTTAATGGCGTTTGCGATTCCTTTGATTGCGTTTGCACTGCCACACATTAAATCTGGATTAATTCAGTTACTTACAGAGGGAATGCTTCCTCCAGACGGTTTCAACATGAATTCCTGGGGTATCAGTCTCGCAATTTTGACAATCATTGGTGTAGCTTTGGCGATTCGTAGTTTACTATGTTTGCCTCAGTGGAAACGAAACATCCACGCGATACCCAAAGGGCAACTTTTATTGGAGTATCGCATGGATGTTTTTTCCGTTCGTTGTTGTGCTGGCGATGCCCTGGTTAGTAGACATAACGAGCGATCGCATCTTCAACTATCAACAGCTTTTCCGAGCCATGCCAGATGTTATGCTTTGGCTAAGCCTCTGTGCAGGACTGGGGTTCATCAACGGAACAATACGGCTTATTGCTTGCGTCGATAATGGGCGGTCATGAACTGCTGCCACTGTCCATCATCTGTCAACATGTGGGAGGTCAAGACTCGGTGATCGTCGCTCTTGAACTCGATCACATCTTTGTATTTTGTCATCTTGTCTCCACCTGACATGGATGGTCCTTCGTTATGTAATGTTAATACCGTTTCAGAGGCATCCAGTTCACCATCATATATCCAGAGATACGTCATCATTGAGCCGATCCAGGTGCCCACATACCGTTGCTTCTGGGGATCGTAGCCAAGGGTCATCAGCGTTGTTGCAGGTGCTCCACTACACGGCATCTCACCCTGTCCTTCCGCCAGAAACCAGAGTCCACTCAGCGATCGCACCGTTTCGGTTCCCGTTGATTTTAGGGGAGGTTGATCAGGTCCCATCATTGCTTCATTTTCATAGGTCCACTCACCGACGAGTTTCTGGAGCCACTGATGTTCTTTTTGAGGTTGAGCAGGCATGGATGAGGTTTGTTCGGTTTGGGTCGTTTCCATTGTTTGTCTCCTTTTGATGTGATGGAGGATTGCGATCGCAGTATTACCGTAGAGATGCTGGTTTGTTATCCATAGGTCGGCTTTTGCGGCCATCCAGAGGGTGAGTCTTCAAAGTCTTCCTGCCGTCCGTAGGGAGTCACATCCAGCAGGCTATAGGAATTGGTCAGAGATTCAACGCCACGAGCGTAGGTCGAGTAAGTGTGGAAAACATCGTCACCCATGCGGAAGAAAACGCTGAGTCCGTGACTTTCGCCTTCTACAGTGTGTCCGTGCAATCTCTCTAACTCTGCCTTGTCTCGATAGTTGTATTCGATCGGCGCAATGGTTTCGTCCAACGTGACATGGAAATCGTAGTTAAAGTCGCTGCCAAATGACGAATACCAGGGCAACGTCCATCCCTTCTGTTGCTTATAGGCTTCCAATTTAGGGAACGGCGCACGAGAAACTAACGCAAAGGTCGTGTTGCGTTGATTCAACATGGATAGATCGCCTAGCGAATTCACAAAGCCTGTGCAACCCATACAGCCCTTCTCCCACTCTGGAGCAAACATGAAGTGGTAGATGATCAGTTGGGTGCGTCCCTCGAACAAATTAATCAGTTTGGCAGAACCATTCAATCCTTCAAAAGTGTATTCCTTTTCAAGCTTGACCATTGGTAGCTTGCGTCGTTCTGCGTTGATACGTGCCCGAAGGGATCAGCTTCGCTGCGCGCGCTGTTTGGTCAACTCTTTTTCGTGTTCAAGCAATGTTTTACGAGCAGTCAGCCACTCGTCTCTTTGAACGACTTCTGGATGTGCAATTATGTTTTGAATCATTGTGAATTTCCATCATAAAAAGCTCAAACAACCTGTTCACAGTTGACCATCCACGGTGTACCAAACTGATCGATCAACATACCAAAGCGGGATGACCAGAATGTTGGGGCGATCGCCATTTTCACCTTGCCGTTTTCTGCTAGAGCGTGAAAAAGTCTTTCTGCCTCAGCAGGTTCGGATACGCTCACCTGAACGTAGAAGCCTTGAGGGGGTTCAAAATATCCGGGTGGACAATCAGAACCCATGAGGAGGCGATCGCCCAAATCCAGACAAGCGTGCATAATTTTGTCCTGCCACTCCGAGGGAATTTGTTCTGCTGAAGGGGCTTCTTTGTGAGGCATCATCATGGTGATTTTGCCACCCAGACATTGCTCGTAGAATTTGAACGCCGCCTCACAATTTCCATCGAACATGAGATAAGAATTGATTTTCATGATGGATTCCTTGGGTGAATTTGTTCTTGTAGGAGTGGGGTAATTTCGATCGCTTTCGCAGATGAAATTACTCCTGCTGTCGCGTTTCAACCTGGGCGCGAATGCGGTCTTCCTGCTCCCTTAATTTGGGTGTCAGGAGTTCACCAAAATTCTCTGCCTCGAATACAGGACGGATCTCAATGTCGGAGTTTCCTGGCATTGGGTTGGGACAGCGTTTCGCCCAGGCAATCGCCTCTTCAATTGAGTCCACCTGCCACAGCCAGTACCCTGCCACGAGATCCTGCGCTGGGGTGAAGGGTCCCTGGGTGACAGTGCGGCTCGTTCCTGAGAAGTGAACTCGCACCCCTTTTGAGCTAGGATGAAGCCCCTCAGCCGCGAGCAAGATACCCGCCTTGGCTAATTCTTCGTTGTATTGCCCCATTTCAGTTAGAAGCTGTTCGCTCGGCATGGTTCCAGCTTCGGAATCTTGGGTTGCTTTGACAAAGACCATGACTTTCATTGTGAAATCTCCTGTTAAATAGGTTTGTGTTGAATGGCTAGCTGGTGGTCATGACTGTGCTGGTAATCCGGCAATTTCAAGAACGGGGCGAATTTCGACCGTGCCTACTTTTGCACCTGGAATGCGGGTGGCGATCGCAATTGCCTCATCCAAATCCTGAGCATTAATTAGGTAGAAGCCGCCCAATTGTTCACGGGTTTCAGCAAAGGGTCCATCGGTTACAAGGGATTTACCGTCACGGACGCGGACACTGGTAGCCGTTGCAACGGGATGGAGGGGAGCCGATGCCACAAATTGTCCCTTTGTATGGAGATCCTGAGCGACTTGGGCAGACTCCACGTAGCAATGCTCCTGCTCAGTGTCGCTCATGGCGTTTTCGTCCATATAGATCAGCAGCAAATATTTCATGCGGTTGCCTCCTTTGTAATTGAGTCGAATGGGGATTGCTTAGATCGACATCTCGTTGAAAAATCTTTTGTTGAGTCCGATCGAGTTTTACCTTCTTTGTCAGTCAGTCGAACGACGACTGCTCAAATCGACACCTTGTCCAAAAAACTTTTGAGGATTCAAGATGGACAACAACCCCAGCATTCTCTCGCACGTTTCGATCGGCACGAATGATTTTGCACGAGCGATCGCCTTCTATGATGCTGTGCTGCCGACGTTGGGCTGTAATCGACTGATGGAACATCCGGGGGCGGATAGCTTCGCTACACGGGTACGTGCTCGCCTATGGCAAAAAGTACCCCGAATTTTGGGTGGGAACTCTCTTCGGCGGGCAACCTGCAACGGTCGGTAACGGCACTCACATTGGCTTTATCGCGCCCACCAAAGAAGCTGTCCATGCCTTCTATGAAGCAGCATTAGCGGCAGGCGGCAAAGACGACGGTGCCCCCGGTGGCAGACCCGACTATAGTGAGCCGTATTATGGCTGCTTTGTGCGCGATCCAGATGGACACAAAATAGAAGCTGCCTTCTGGGACGAGCAACTTGAGCAGCAACTCAGCAGGCGGTCGAGACAATGGTGCGCCCGGTGAACGACACTACCATCCGGGGTATTATGCTGCCTTTTTACTTGACCCCGATGGCAATAATATTGAAGCGGTTTACCACGGAGCAATGGAGCGATCGGCTCCTTCAGTCGTGATTACAACCCCTGGACCGTTATCAAGTTGAGTATTATTGCCTAATCAATCCACTGCTGCTGATACAAATACTCCAGCACCCGTTGAGTGGCTGGAGCACATTGATCCAAATCCCTGTACCTCAGCCATGCGATCGCTTCGATCTCAGAGCTAGCAATAATATCACCCGTGTAGTCTGCCCCAAAGCAGCGCATCGTCACCTGAGTTGGCTCTGTATAGGCATGAGCAACTTCCTGCACGAGTATCACCTCAGTTAAGGTTTCAGCAATCAGGCTGACATTGAGTTCCTCCTGAACCTCTCGGCGCAACGCTTCCCAGTCAGACTCGCCCCTTTCTCGTTTTCCACCCGGAAAATAAAACGCATCCTTGCCCGTTGTCCGGGCACATAAAACCTGTCTATCCTTGATGCAAATCCAGGCGACGACATCAACGATTGTGCTGTTCATTGCGACACATGAGATTTTAGCTTTAATAGAATATCGCGCGATCGCGTCCAGAGAATAGAACCTCCCTCATCGGGATCGAGAATATGAGTAGCCTGTGGCAGACGAGCAGCCAGGGGCACACAAAAATCAGGGGAGTGAACTGGACTGGTATCTAAACCGCCGTACCAGAGGT
This sequence comes from Crinalium sp., assembly GCA_036703095.1. Lineage (GTDB taxonomy): Bacteria > Cyanobacteriota > Cyanobacteriia > Elainellales > Elainellaceae > DATNPS01. Next base: position 13,075 of record DATNPS010000577.1, read on the forward strand.
CTACCGGAACTGTAATGTCCTCTAACGCAAACGACCACGCACTCATCGCATTTACTAAATCGCGGGTATACCCCCCTGCTCCCTGAGAAAATCCTGACCGTAGGCAATGCTGGTATGCCTGAGTGAATGAATCATTCAAATACAAGCTGCGATCGCGCTCTGCACTCATATTAATAATCAACTGCCATAGTCCTTCCCATGTCGCAATCTGAGAAAAATGCTGCTCGAATGTGGCTGCATTCTGTTCCACCGCCGCAATCATTTGTGCCACATCAGGATGCAGAAGCGGTTTGAGGCTCGGATGTGGCAGTTCATCCTGTCCTGACACAATGGCGATTACCCTTCGGGAACTTGCGAAGCAACCGCCTCTACTAACCTTGCCCCTGCCAGAGCAAAGGTAAAGGGTGCGCCTTGAGAGAATCCAACTGCAAGAACTGAGTGGAGATTTTTGATATGGAGCAACTCCCTTACACCATCAACCCAGGAAGATAGGGTTTTGCTGGGGTGGGGGGCAGATTGCCCTAATCCCGGTCGGTCGATCGCCATCAGTCGCAATCCCAAAGCAGGGAGATAAGTCGCACCGAAACCCAGCGAACAGCTCATCCCTGCTCCAGCGCAAAACAAAACCGGAATACCATCCTCAGGTTCCCATTCAGACCACGCCAATTTGCGACCGTCCTGTAGCTGGATCACCGCTTGTCGTTCAGGTAGTGTCACAAGCTCATTTAGAAAATGCACGGCTCTGTTCCTCTTGATCTGATCCAGTTTTACAGCACCTGTAGAGTGACGGAAGGACATATATCAGTAGGGCGATTCCATCGGCAATAAATTTGGTCAAGATCAAGAAACGGGATCAAGATCGTTGTTTTGAGTTTAGCTAGACTTTGGCGATGAAGGAATTTGGCTACTCGCTCGATTTCAAAGCGATCGACTTTCGCCAGCATCCAGAACTGTACCGGATTGGTCGGGGTGAACAGGGTGTTTTGCTGGTTGAACCCTACAAGAGCGAGATTTTGCCCTACTGGAAATTCAAAACCCCAGACATTGCTCGTCAGTCTGCCGACACAATCTACAGCCTGTTTCTCCAATACAAAGCCCAAGGCGATTTTGTTGGCATAGACATGGCACGAAAGTTTTTGCAGATGGGGTATACTCGCTCTCGTCGCTATGCCAATCACAAGTCAGGACGCAAGTATGCAGCAGACTCCAAAACGGTGTTACCGCGCGAAGAAGATCCGATCAAAGCCCAATCTGCCAGGATTTTTTATGAGAAGTGGCAATTGGCGAAGACTGATCCAGAATATGTGCGATTAGCCGCACGTCACCGCGATCAGTACGAAGGATTTGAACTCATTGTTGTCAAAAGTCCAGGTTCTCGGTAGGAGTAGCAGTATGAAATTCTCAGACTTAAGAGGCATTTTCGCTCAAGAACAAACGAGCCGAGGGCTACTGGTCATTGGTTTGGATGCAGAAGGGCGACAAGTTGAGGTGCTCTTTCACATTATCAATGAACCAAAAGCCAACTGGGAAGCTGTGAATGTGAGATACCTGTAAGCGGATTAATCCACCAATAGAACAATGATTGACCAGAAAATGATTCATTTTTAGATGCAGGATAACGCTATGAAATTTTATTGGGTCGCCTGATTAACCCTGTTCTTTTACACCTTAATAAATGACAGAACCTCCTCGATGAAGCGATCGTGTCCTCATTCTGGGTGATCTTTGAACAGGCTATGGGTTCCATCTAAAATCGTAACGGGCATCTACCTTTAGATAGAGATGCTTAACGCGCATGAAATGAGTTGATAAACAAAAAAATTAGGAGAACTTTCTCCGAAATTTCAGAACTCGTGAGTGTAGTTCTAACGGCTCATAACTCCAGGTTGAAGTTTATGGTTCAAGGGATGAAAAGAGCTTCGCTTCGATCATTTTGCTGGTTCGTTCTGACTGTTCTACTCACGGTTAGTTGCACAAGTATTAACTCCATTGGCGGGGAAACAGACTCAAATAGTCAAACTCATGCGTCAAGTGAAACTTCAGCATCCAACATCGATCGCAACAATGAATTACGCGATCGCATTGAACAAATCTCTCAGACTGCTCAAGGACGAGTTGGGGTTACTGCAACCGTGTTAGAAACTGGAGAATCAGTGACTCTCAATGGTGATCAACAATTTCCGATGCAGAGTGTTTACAAGTTTCCGATCGCAATGGCGGTCTTGGCTCAAGTCGATCAAGGCCACCTGAAACTAGACCAGAAGATCCGGATTGAAGCCAGCGATATCGTCCAAGATAGCCAGGTTCTAGAGGAAGATTCGGAAGGGAAAGAGTTCCGTTTAGCCCAATTGTTGCAGTATATGGTTTCTGAAAGTGATAGTACGGCTTGTGATGCGCTATTACGACTAATTGGTGGACCACAGCGAGTCACGGAGTATTTAAGCAGTCTTGGCATCAATCATATCGTTGTCGCGAACACAGAGAATGAGATTCAGTTCGGGCAAGATCCAACTTTGCAGTATCGCAACTATGCAACGCCAGATGCAGCCGTTGACTTATTACGGGTTTTCCATGAAGGGCGAGGGCTTTCAGATTCTAGTCAAGCCGTATTGCGACAATGGATGACGGAGACCTCAACAGGTCCAAACCGAATTAAGGGTCTGTTGCCTGAGGGAACCGTTGTCGCGCATAAAACTGGTACATCGCGCACCGTTGAGGGAGTGACGGCTGCAACCAATGATGCGGGTCTCGTGACACTGCCGAACGGGCAACATTTGGCGATCGCCGTCTTTGTTTCAGATTCGAGAGCCAGCAGTACGATCCGTGAGGAAGTCATTGCAAAGGTGGCAAAGGCAGCCTGGGATGAATGGAGCCAATAAAGGTTCTTTAGCATTTGCAAATTTTGCTCAGTTGCGGTCTGCTCATGCTTATTTACGACACTCAAAACCTGGTTAAAGTTTATCCAGGACAATCTCAACCCGTTAACGATCGCATCACCCTCCAAATCCATGAGGGCGAAATTTTCGGCATCTTAGGCGATAACGGGGCAGTCAAAAATCTGGCGGTGCTGGCACTGTTTGTTGTCCCCGTTTTCTTGCCTGCCAGTCGTCTCCCAGAAATTGTTCAAACGATCGGGTATTTGAGTCCGGCAACCTACGCGGCATCAGCATTAAAACAAACATTATTAAAACCCATGACACCGTGCATCGGGATTGATCTGGTTACACTGACAGGATTTTCGGTTCTCACGCTCTGGCTGGTGTCTCGCAAGTTAAAGTGAGTGTTCTCAACGGTTTAGAGTAAGTCAATGCGGCTATCGTGAATCCAGCAGTTGCCATCGGGATTGTGAAACCAGGATTCACCGTTGCTATCGACCTGACGACGATCGATGTCAACAAATGAGTTGCCTGGAAACTGAGTTACAACTCGGCTCCAGGGGGAAACGCGACAGTTTGACTGCTCCTGCTCATTGCCTGCAATTTTTCCTATCCGAGGAAAGACATCGGCATCGTCGGGCAGATTGTCACGTTCGTGGTAGATGTTATCTAAAGGAACCGGGTTAGAATCGGGCGATCGTTGAGCCATGAGCGGCAGTTGCAGGGCGATCGCCACACCTGAAGCACTGCTGATCCAGAGGAATGTTCTAAGTAAGGATCTGAATGTTTGCTGCATGATTTCAAGCCATGTTACTCAAAGCGACTCACGAGACGAGTTTGGAAGCCTCAGTAACTATGATTTCAAGTTGGAAGCTGAGGTTTCCAATTTAGCGACATGATTTGAAATTGATGGGTCTGTGCAGAAAAATGATCACACAATCTGAACTATACTTTTTTCCGTTTGTTTTTATAGCGGGCTAGAAACGTTTGGACAGCTTCCGCCACAACCTGCTCAACCTCCTTTTCTGATATTTCTAGATTCATAACCAGAAAGCGAGGCCAAAAAATAACATCATTAATCATCCCTAGAAATTGCCGTGCTGCCAGGGGAATATCGTCAATTTGAAATCGCTTGAGTTCACTTTCCTTCTGCAAATAAGTGTGAAGGCGTTTTAAGTAAGGCTCTTTACCGCGATAGTACAATTCCTCACCCAGTTCAGGAAAGCGTGGAGCTTCGGCAATGATCACCCGAAACAATGCTTCTACTTGAGGTTGTCGTAGGAGTTGGGCATATTCGTGACCGATCGCCATCAAAATTGCCACTGAGTCCGTTCCCTGCTCAACGGAATTAGATAGATCAATTCCCGTTTCCCAAATCCGCTCCATGATGCTGCCAAATAAGGCGCGTTTGGTAGAGAAATGTTTATACACCGTTGCGGTCGAAACCCCTGCACTTTTTGCCACCATATCCAACGTGGTGCGCTCATAGCCGATCGCCAAAAAGTTTTCGATTGCCGCATCAAGAATCGCCTGCCGCTTCTGCTCGGCAACATTTTTGCGGTACTCCTCAATGGGCATCGGCTTTAACTCCTAACAGCTTCTCGGGTGATATCTATACCAACTATAAACTAAGTCAATCAACTTACCTTGACGAAAGCGGACAGAATATGCAAACTATTTATAGTGAGTTAAGTCACTTACCTTAGGAATTGTTTGAATCGCTTGAGAGGCAGCTATTCCCATTTGCTGCTGATGGATGGTAACGCGATCGCTAACGAGGCTTTCATTCACCGTTCGTTCTGAATTTAGCCCATGATTCTGCAACTGAAGCTTGCTGATATCAAGGCAAGTGTGATGCGGGGTGCGGATCAACGGGTGTTGATTCTAGTCATCAATTTTTCACACAAGTTAGGAGAGTCAGAAGATGCAGGTCAAGCTTGGAAAACTGTTGTCGTTCGGATTGGCAATGGCACTCACTCCGACAGAAGCCATTGCTCAAACCTTGGATCGCGCCGCACCAATGAACTTTCAGGGACGTTATCTCGTATCAATTTCAGATGCCGATATGCTGGCATCCGCTTATGTAAACGGGCAACTGGGACCGCGAGAAGGACGGGATGCTTTGAGTGTTATTCCAGTAGGAGGTCATGTCAGAGACTTACGAGCGTATGAAACAGAAGCGAGTAATTCAGTTGCAGGTCCACCCGTCGCCGTTGCAGCTACACCGGATGGTCGTTATGCACTCGTCGTAGAAACCTTTCGACCCAGACCGGATGGAGATTGGCAAAACCAGCGATTCTCTGATCTGCGGCATGGTAATCGCATTTCGGTGTTTGATTTGAGTAATCCCACTCGTCCGACAAAAGTACAGGAGATGGAGATTGCAGAACGTCCTGATTCGGTTAGCATCAGTCGAGATGGTTCTCTAGTTGCGGTTGCCTTTAATCCACAAGGGGCAGGAACAGAAACACCGTTAGCCATCATCCCATTTAGCAATGGGCAGTTAGGACAACCTGTCTATCCCAGCGTACCTCGTATCCCGCAAGGGCAGCGAATCATCCATGCAGAATGGCATCCCCAGGAGGATGTTTTAGCTCTCGTCGTGGAAGATGTAGCAGATGTGGGCTTCGTGCGAGTCGTTCGGCAAGCCAACACATTTAAATTGCAACCCTGGGGAAATGTGGTGCAGGTTGAAAAAGCTCCCTACATGGCTCGATTTACCCCTGATGGTCGCCATGTCATTGTCAACGGTCTGTATTGGGGACTGGATGTAGAAGGGCGATGGAGTGAAGCCCCACGGGGCAGTGTGGTGAGTATTCGACTGGAAGCAGGTACTCAGGCGGATGGCTCGCCGCGTCATGCGCTGGTGTCACGGGCGATGACGGGTGTAAGCCCAGAAGGATTAGCTATCAGTCCCAATGGTCGCTATGTGGTGACAACCAACCTGGAGCGGAGCTATCTTCCCTATGATGACGATCGCATTACCTGGTTTTCGTCTCTGACCCTGATAACGTTAGATCCGCAAACAGGGCAGCTCAATCGTGTGGCAGACTACCCGTTTGATGGCATCTTGCCAGAAGCAGCTGCGTTTGATGCATCAAGCCAATATCTTGCAGTGGTTAATTACGATTTCTTTGATGATCGCACTCCAAGCGGTTCGATCGACTTCTGGCGCATCGCCAGTGATCCCCTCAATCCTCAACCTATGCTGGTTCAAACTCGTTACTCGGTTCTGGTGACAAGAGGCGCACATTCAATGGTATTAGTTCCTTGAAGAGGAATCATGAGAAGATTTTTAGTGTTTCGACAACATTTCTTGAAATGGATTGTTCTGTTTCTGGGTGCTACTTTCTTGGCAATTATTCTATCTCAGAACTTAAATCGATCGCCGTCACTCCTTTACCAAATAAACTCATTAAATCAACCTTCAACTGAACCATCTCCGATTACGAATGTGACTACTGATGAAGTAAAAGTTCAATCAAAATACGATCGCTCTTTAGCTCATTACGCTACAGTGTCTCGTAGTGACGGATCGTTTCGTCAAATGTTTGTGAATGAAGAGGCGATTGCTGCCATCGAACCCGGAGAACCCTTGCCCGATGGAACGTTGATTGTAATGGAAACCTGGTATTCGCCTGAAAATCTGGGGACTGTTTTTGTCAAACAAAAGCAAAATGGTGAATGGCAATATGGTTCCTTCAGTCCCGATCGCCCCAATTACCAGATGCGGTTTAGTAACAGTTGCCATAGTTGCCATGCTCCATTTCCAGAGACAGATTTTACACTCACGAAACCACTGTTAGAAGCAGTATTACAAACTTGTCAGGTGCAAACTGCTTATTGCGATCGGGCTGGACGAACTCCCTGTGATCCGCAGGCATACATCCCCGATGTTGAATTGTAATTGAGAAGTTTCAATTGCTGTCAGGCTATTGAACAACAAATTGCTTTCTACAATCTTTACAGAAATAGCACCACTTGACTCGACAATAGCCAGTTTTCAATAAACTGTCTGAATCAGCAATATCACCTTACTGACTACACTTCAAATGATTCTCTCCCCAATT
>DATNPS010000361.1:0-11445 GCA_036703095.1 Crinalium sp.
GAGGCGATCGCCCAATATCCTAAACAACGTCGCATAAGATTTCTCCAAATAGGCTATTAAAGTCGCGCCTGTTTTCAGTTGAGATCGCTATAAAAATTTAAAAAGTAAAGATCGTGTAAACTTGAACTCAAAACTATGTGAAGTTGTTATTTTTTAACGTGAGGTAATTAACATTATAGTCGAATGTTTTAACAGGATGAGGTGCAGCTTTTTAGTGTATCTCCCAAACAAAATAACTTGGAGGACATAGCAGTATCCATTTGCCGTCCGTAGCCATCCAGCTGTCACTTGTTAGATAGGAGGGAAAGTGATTCAAACTCTTTTTTATCTCAGGCTGCTTCAAAAGCCACTTCATCGCAAATTCGTCAGCATTACCGCCTTTACCCTCTTTTTCGGAATTGGCTCTTCAGCCTCAGCCATTACATTAGTAAAAGATAAAGCGTTATTTCATAACTCTAATTCGATTGTATCAATAGAAACCTTTGATGACTTTGGTACTTCAATCTTTCCGGGTGCCAGTGTCACTTTTGATTCAGTCACGTATACCGATCTAACTGCTCCATTTTGGGTCACTGGTAGTGTTTCTCCAGGTGCACTTTTTTCAAATGCAGTTGCTCCCAATGAACTCAGTTTTGGTATCAATCAATTCACAAAAGCGATCGGGTTTGACTTAATTCCATTTGAGAAAGTATCCATAACGCCGTCCACATTCGAGTTTCAAGTACAAGAAACGAATGGACAAACCACAACATTTGTATCTGTGCCTGAACCTGACGTGAAAAACTTCTTTGGGTTCAGCAGCTCCAAAGGAATTCAGAAACTAACCGTTCTTCAACCTCCAAGCCAGGACGGTGCAACGAATTTTTCATTTGATAATGTATCCCGAGCTGCAATTACAACAGCGACAACGACAACAGATGTTCCTGAACCATCGTCTATTCTCAGTCTCGTAGTATTTGGCTTGATGGGTTTAGGAATGAAGTTGAAACATAAACGCAGCTAGTTGGAGTTTTAGACTAGGGTGTGCTTTAAAGGTGCTGAGGACTGAGGACTAAGTGTTGAGAAAACGTGAATTCGATAGCGCCATTTCCGCCGCGCGGCGGAAATGGCGCAAAACGTGTTACTCGCGACGCGAGTAACACGTGCGCATTTGTCGAATGAACGTTGAGAAAGAGTTAATCTTCAGTACGATCTTGTCCAGGATTTGAGAGTTTTAGCAGACCCTAGAAAAGCGACACGCTGGTATTAATTGAAATACCGAAGATAGAGCTATTGAAGTTAATATCTGGATCGGATGAATCGCCAAAGCTAAATCCGGCGAACAAGTTTGCACGGGTGTTGCGGGAAAGATAGCAGTTCAGTTGCGCAGTGATCTGATGATACGCATCATTACGATCTTGTCGTGTAAAATCAGTCAAGACAAATTGATAATCTAAACTAGCGGCAAGATTATCTTGAAGATCGTAGTTTAGCGAAACACCGAGTGAATTACTGACTCGACTGCGATCGCTCGGATCGGTAAAACTTAACCGCAGTTGATAAAAGCTATCGAGATTGAGCCGAGACGCTAGCTGATCACGATGGGATAACGTCAAGCGAGTTGAATAATCATTGAGAAAGCGATCGCCCGAATCTGCGTCAAAAAACCGCTGGTTGCTCAGGCTAATTTCACCATAGGTGTTGGAAAATAAAAATTGCTGAACGCCAACTTGAAATTCAAGATCGTTGTAATCTAACTCAGATAAGTCACTGTATCGTGTAATATTACCGCTGAGAGACGCTATTAAGTCCGTTTGTGGGCCTAAGCTGGGTATGGCCAGCAGAGTTGCGCCAAGGCTGACCAGTTGATCATTAACCGGATCAAAGTCATCCAGCAATACATTATTGCTTCTTAAGTAATTTGCACCGAGCAGCAGGAATACAGTGTCATTATTCTGTTCTGGAGAGAGTTCGGCTTCACGCAGCAGCAAATTTCCCAATTCCGGATCGGCGGCATCTGGTGAAGTACTGTCCTGACTGTCTGTACTGGATGGCGTTTGGTCTGCGGGTGGCTGAGTTCCGGGATTAGCAGGGGAATACTCCTGCGGAATCGCTGGTGATTCAGGATAGGGCGCAGAGGGAATATCTTTGGGTGCGACCAGCGCGACCTTGAGCGGCAGTTCGGTTAGAGAAGAATGTTCGGGTGATGGAGTTTCAACTTCAATCGACGGAGTTGCGATCGCCAGAGATGTCAGGGAGCGATCGCCTGTCGTGACAGACAGGGAGTAATCAGTCGATTGAGTCGTTGGAGCAGGCGTATTGAATTTAGCAGGAACAGGAGGTTTAGCATCAGCATCTTTGGGGATGCTCAATAAAACTCCCAGCGCAATCACGGAATGTTTAAGCAACCCTTTTGTGAACTTCACGCCTCACCCTAACCTGTAGCAGTCATAACCTAAAACATTCTGACACGACAAGCCAGAGTTAACCCTAGCAAGGGCCTTTCTACTGGGCTTCAATTCAAATTAAGGCTCAATTCGCGCAGACCTCTATCTATCGATTACCGCCGCCCCGTCCATTGCCATTGCCATTGCCGTTGCCGTTGCCATTACCGATACCATTGCCGTTGCCATTGCCGTTATTGCCGTTACCAGTAATCGGACGGCCACCATTGCCGATACCATTGCTGTTGCCATTGCCGTTGCCGTTGCCATTGCCGACACCATTGCCGTTGCCGTTACCAGTAATCGGACGGCCACCATTGCCGATACCATTGCTGTTGCCATTACCATTGCCATTGCCGATACCATTGCCATTGCCATTACCGATACCGTTGCCATTACCGATACCGTTGCCATTGCCGTTGCCGATACCGTTGCCATTGCCGACACCATTGCCAGGGCGATCGTTACCACTATCGACGCCAGGACGGCCATTGTCATCGTTACCTGGACGATTATTTCGATTACTGTTGCTATTGTCGTTACCATCGTGGCGACCGTTAGTACTGCCACCCGGACGGTTATTTCTGTTGGCATTGCCGCCGGAACTATTGCCATTCCCATTGTTGCCATTACTGGGACGTCCATTCCCATTGTTGCCATTATTGGGACGCCCATTCCCATTGTTGCCGTTATCGGGACGCTCTGGTCTGCGGCTGGGGCGATTGTCACGTCTATTATCGTCGCCATTATTTAGATTGGTCGCTTGCTCAGCGCGATTTTGTACCGCGTTGGGGCCACTAGATTGATTTCGACGGTTCAATTCAGAACCACGACCACGATTGGCTGGGCGATCGCCTGGAGTCCGGTCATTAAATTGAGCCGCTGAGTTGGAGGGCAGCGTTTCGATAGGCGGGAAGTCATCTGATGCGCTTTCAGGTAAGCGAACGAAACTGGGATTCTCGATCGCTTGATTGGCTGCAATCGGTGACTGCTGTTGAATAGCCGTCCGCATTTCAGCTTGCACCTGGGCGATCGCCGGATCAGGTGGCGTATTTTCTGAGGTTCCAGAAACGTCATTAGGGGCCAAACCGCGTGCCAGTTCACTGGTTTCGTAGAAGCTATTTAAGTCAAAATCATAGACACGCTCAATGCGATCGCCAACGGTAACCGCCATTTGGCCTCCCCGAAGCGATTGTTGCTGCGAACCGTCGCGGTTAAAGACCTGAATGCCACTGTCTGTCAAAGCTCCAACGATTGTGGTATCGGTTTCTGGAATGTAGCGCACAAAGAGAGCCGAGCCTTGAATGCCAGCCGCTGCATTGGGCGTGCGGACATTCGTTCTACCCTGTCCTGGCGGAATCAACAGCAATACCGTGCCATTCGACAGGCGAAAGTTGCGGCTACCTGGAGTAAACCAAAAGACAACCTGTTCGCCCAAACGTCCCAGAGAACCGTCATTAAACCGCATTTCTGCAAACGAGCTACGGGCGGTCGCCACTCCATTGCCGGGGGTCAATACATCTGAAACGCGGGCAGGTCGGGGCGATTGATTTTGCTGCAATAGCTGAACGCGATTACGTAACGCCTCAACCACCGCGCGATTTAACGCTGTTTGAGCGTGAGCCTGTTCTGCCAGTAACAGCGTACTAAACAGGGCTGTAGCAATCAGGGTGGCTGTGCGACGCAACATTTGTGTTTCCTTAATGCTAGTGAAAAATGTTGGACTAAATTGTTTTCTGATAGAACCCCTGTGATTCAGGATCAAATGCTGACTCTACACGAAAAGTTTAGAATCTTCGAGGATACCTGATCCTTAACTTTGCAATACCCCTATTTGAATTTAACAGCTTCTTGAAAGAACGCCAGTATCACCCGGTCGGCTAATTTTGACATTGGCCTGATTAAAATATGGCCGAAGAAAAAAGTCAGATGCATCCGTACTAAACTAATCTTATCTTGGTAAGAATTCGAACGCACCTTCTGGGTTCCCGATAGGAGCGCACAACCTGGTATTAAGTAACCTGTTAGCGACACGCACCTTATTCGAAGTGTTGAGTTTGGTCAGCCCAGTCATCGGGTAAAGCCGAGGTTGCGTCTGGAGGGATAATATCAGTCGTATCGGCGATCGCGGTATCTTCAGAATGCGCCAGGTCTTCAGGCATGTTGGCGATCGCAGTGTCTTCATAGTGCGACTGTCCCTCAGTCACATTGGCGATCGCGGTGTCCTCATAGTGTGATCGTCCTTCTCTCATATCGGCGATCGCAGTGTCTTCATACGAGGACAGCCCTTCGGGCATGTTGGCGATCGCCGTATCCTGCGACAGATCAGTGGAAAATTCATCATCCAGATCAACGCCCCTGCGAGGGGGATTGAATGCATGAAATAGCGGTGCCAGAGCAGCTCTGACGTCCTGCACTGAACGATAGCGCTGCATAAAGTCATGGTGCACCATTCGATTCAGCACAACTTCCAGGTCGGGAGAAATAAAGAGATCGGGAGCCATCCAGGTAATCGCGCCAGTTCTAGCATCGTGGTTGAGCGTATGGGGAGGCCGTCCGGTCAACGATTCAATGCAAATCATGCCTAATGCATAAATGTCGCTGTTGAACTGTGGATAGCCCGCCGACTGTTCACCCGGCATATACCCCGGCGTACCAACCGAGATGGTGAACTGCGTATAGGCTTCACTGGTTCCGGCGAGCTGGGTGGTAATTTTTTTGGCTACTCCGAAATCAATCAAGACCAGTTTGCCGTCGCTCTGCCGTCGAATAATATTTGACGGTTTCAAATCGCGGTGAATGACGCCCTGACTGTGAACAAACTCAAGCACCTCCAGCAGGTCAGATAAAACTTGCAATACCTGCATCTCTGAGAGCGATCGCCTCGGCCCTACCTCTTTCGAGAGGGGATTGCCTTGTATAAATTCCTGAATTAAGTAAAATTCATAATTTTCTTCAAATGACGCCAGAAGCTGGGGAATTTGATCGTGCTGCCCCAACCGTTCCAGGGTTTCTGCTTCCGTTGCAAATAAACGGCGGGCCAGCTTCAACGTTTTAGGATCGTCGCTGATCACCCGCAGTTGCTTCACCACGCAAAGCGGATTGCCCGGTCGCTGTAAGTCTTTTGCAATATAGGTTTCGCTAAATCCACCCGAACCTAACACCTTCGCAATCTGGTAGCGATTCCCTAATACCTTGCCAGAGAGAATCAGTTCGCGATCGCGCAACAAATCCTGAAAATCTTCCTGCTGGCTAATAATCTCCTGCACGATTGGAGAAGTCATATATTGCTTCAACGTAGCCCGGAGGTGCTGTTTGCGGAGCTGATCGCGAATGGCACCAACTACGAGTTGCGAAAACCCGCTGAACAAAATAGCACCCACGGGTAGGGCCGTTGGCACCATCAATCGGGCCTGCACAAATAAGCCAAAGCTACAGCCCAACCAGATGACAGCGAGCAACACCGCCCACGCCAGCCGACGCAAGGGAAGTTGAGGTCGAGTAAACAGCCATGCCACCAGCAGCAGCCCGACTAACACCAAAATTCCTCTTAACTGCAACTGTGGAACTGCTTCAGCGATCGATCTGCCTTCTAACAAACTGGCGATCGCATTGGCGTGAATTTCCACCCCTGCCATTGCATTCGGGTATAAGACACTTTGAGAGAAGGGAGCCGCATGGAAATCTTGCTGGACTGCGGCGGTAGACCCGATCAAAACAATCTTGTTTTTGAAATAGCCCGACTGAAGGTAGGTATCCCAGGCCGTCGGGTCTAGCACATACCAGAAGGGAATATGCTCGAAACTTTGGGCTGGCCCATAAAAAAAGATCGAGTCGCCATAAGGCGATGGGTATGGCATCTGCGCCGCCCGCAGCGTGGCTGACGCAAAGGACGGCAGCTTTTCTAAAACGGCAGCTTGTAGCGGAGGTGAATTCTCCAAAAATTGAGAGAGAAATCGTTCGCCAAATCGATGAATTCGACCGTCTGGCTCCAACGGGTAGTTGATAAACCCACTACAGGCAGGCACCGCACAAAATTCTAGCAATGGACTGGTGAGCTGCGCCGTTGGCCCTTGCGGAGTGTCGGCTTCAGCATACTGAGCGGCCAGCACCACCCGTCCGTCATATCGCTGCAACACCTGAGCGATCTGCTGATCGTCAGCATCCCCATGCGTGCTGGGGTTGGAAAAGATCACATCAACGCCTACCGCCTTGGCTCCGGCTCCCATTAATCGGTCAATGGCGATCGCATATGCCTTGCGCTGCCACGGCCAGGATTGGATGGGTGCCAGGGCTGAATAGCGCTGCGGATCAAGCTGAAACAGATCCTTTTGGCTCAGCGAAGATTCATCAATTGCCAGGATCACAATATCTTTGGGCGGTGTAACTGGCCCTCTTAGCTCAAAAAAGACCGTTTGCACCTGCCGTTCCAAAACTTGCACCAGCCCAATATTGAGACCCGTTGCCGATGCTGCGGCCAGTATCCACACACCCGCCACAATCCGTCCCCAATCGCGCCGCTTCAGCCATCCCTTGATCCCCGGAGTGGTATCGTTGGGCTGAGGGCGATCGCCAGATTTGAGCTTAACAGTAGCACCAGACGAAGGCTCTCTACTCATGGTTCTATCAATCGGAATTGTGGCGCATTAGTAACATTGGGGAATGAATTAAAGGCAGATTCATCGCAACTTTAACATTTCACTGATCGCAGCTTTAATATTTAATACCGATTAATAGACTTTGACCAGACCAAAATAGCGGTAGTTTCTATCCTAGTTAGCGTACTGCGCTTCAGGAGTACGATTAAGCGATTATTTATTAATAGCGGTGCTCTGCGCCAAATTCAGTAAATTTTCTGATTTCTCTGTAAGTTTTCTATAAAGACAAAATAATGTCTTTTTCATCTAAGGATCGTGGATTTAATTGATCCATAAAAATCCCCATTTCTTTAGGGTGTGGTAGAGCCACACCCTAAAGAAATGGGGATTTTATTTTCTTACGAGTCTCTTAATTAGAAGACTTACCGCTTTTCCCTCTTTAGAGCGACACATTATAACGAGCAGAAAGTTTACATAAGTTTATAGCGGTTGCATAGTTGGAAAGCGATCGCCCACTCCAATCTGTAGAGCATTCGTCACTTTAAATTTATCCTTACAAAAACGAATTAACCGTCCATCATTTTTACCATCAGGTGAACTTCCATGAAAGCAAAATTCATTGCTCCCGTCGCCTCTCTCATCATCGGTTTAGCGATTTTGGTGATCGCGTTGATTAGCCTACCCACTTCAACCAGCGGCATTTTTGACGAATCGTCTCCTTATTTTGTGAAACAGGTAGAACAAAATCATATTCTGCTGGTTGAACCAAACATGACCGCGTTTATGAGCCTCAAGCAACCAACACCATCTACTGAAGTGTTGTACAAAGCGCTGGATGAGATCAAACAAAAGTATGCCGTAGACAATACCAAACTGGTACGAGTTGAGTTTAAAGGTGTTCAGGTTCCCAAGCTTTACGTCTACGTTCATCCCACCGACAAAACGCAACAGGCCAGAAGTTAACCAGGCATTAGCGATGTTCACGTCCACCATCCAGTAACCCCAAAAGCCCGAAAAAACTGCGCTACCTGCTGCGCAGCAGGTAGCGCAGTTTTTTCGGGCTTTTACGTTTTCAAATGCTCACTCAACCTATCTGTGTTAAATCATGACTACTATTCAACTCAAATCCATTAATCAACAAGTCATCGCCATTGTTGGCGCATCGAGCGGCATCGGTCGAGCTGCCGCCCTTAAATTTGCCAAGCGAGGAGCCAAACTGGCCGTCTCCGCTCGAACTGAATCGGCATTGACGTCTTTAGTCGATGAAATTGCTCAGTTTGGCGGGGAAGCGATCGCCATTCCCGCCGATGTTGCTGACTTTGAACAGGTGAAGGCGATCGCTGACAAAACGGTGCAGCATTATGGACGGTTAGATACCTGGGTTCATGCAGCCGCAACGGCTGTGATTGCTCGATTTGAAGATGTCACACCGGACGAATTCAAGCGCGTTATCGATGTTAATTTGATGGGTCAGGTGTATGGCGCGATGGCAGCTCTGCCCTACCTGAAGCAAGAAGGACGGGGAGCTTTAATTCATATCAGTTCTGTAGAAGCACGGCGATCGCTCCCTCTGCAAAGCTCTTATTCTGCCTCTAAGCACGGTATGGAAGGGTTTCTCGACTCGTTGCGGGTTGAGCTTCAGCATGACAATATTCCTATTAGCGTCACCAATGTCATGCCTGCGACGATCAATACCCCGTTTTACAACAAAGCGTTAACCAAGTTAGGCGTGAAGCCAACTGGAATTCCGCCCTACTACCAACCGGAGTTAGTCGCCGATGCCCTTCTGCATGTAGCAGAGCATCCCACCCGCGACATTATTGTGGGAGATGCAGGTCGAGCGCTGGATGTCCTGCAAAAGGTTTCGCCACAGTTGGCCGATACTCTCCTGAGTTTGATCGCAGTTGATGGACAGCACACGAACGTCACTAAATACGAAAGTGATCCCAATAATCTGTATGAACCAATTCAGGGATATGACCGGGCTGAAGGAGACTTTGGTGATAAAACGTTGCCCAGCGTTTTAGATTGGCTAGACTTTCATCCGGCGTTGAAGTGGGGAGCGATCGCCGGAATCGGGGCGCTTGCCTTCCTCACGACTCAAATTCTTCAGGATCAATAACTAACATAGCAATCGAGGGGTTAGTTAGGATGGGGTGCAGGGGTTTCACCCTGGCTGGGCTTACAGCACACACACACACCCTTTTCCTAACCGTCTCAACAGTTGCTATGACATCCTAAAAGCCGAATGTTGCGTGTGCGTCACATACGCAACATTCGGCTTTTAAATTTCACGCAATTTATTCTCTGTTGAGATTAAAGAGTTCTTAAACTCGGTAAGATCCCTTACACTTCCTGTAATAATAAGAACATGCGCATCTGCCATTCCCCAATTTCGCTTCAGGTAAACTTACTTCCTCACGATTAGGAGGAAATTTAGGAGGAAATATGGATGCTCAATCTATAGGAAACAGTTATTACAAACGGGCACAAAACTACATCCTTCAAGAAGATTGGTCGAATGCCACACTAGAGCTTAGAGATGGAATTGTAGTCTGCCCTAAACGCAGTGATTTTCACGTTCTGCTTGGACATGTTTACTTAAAGCGGAAATTGCCGACGATGGCTAAAATCCACTTTAGACAAGCCCTTAAACTTAATCCTCAGGATGATACTGCTCTCCAATATCTCGCCAAGATAGGAGCTTAGGATCATGGATTTAATAAAACCCGAAACTTAATTTTTGAAAGTACGGCAGAGCCGCACTTTCAAAAATTAAAAATTCGGTTTTAATTTGTTCGCGAGCCTTAGGAGCACAAATGTAATAACCCCGAAATTTACTTTTTGAAAGCGTAGCTCTGCCACGCTTTCAAAAAGTAAAAACTTGGTCTTCAACTGATATTCAGCTGCTAAATTGCAGTTCCATTAGCGGCGGACGTAAACAAAGATATAGCAGAGGCCCAAATAAAGGAACCCAAGCGATCAAGCGATACAGCGTAGAATCGCTTGTCCAGCCGCGCCTTGCCATATCATCCTGTAACAGCGTGGGATAAGGAAATAACAGACCAAATAAGCAAAATGCCAGACTCATCCCATGGATAAACCGATTGGTCTGAAATTCGTAAGCAAAGCCTGCCCAATCGCCAAATGCGATCGCATATCCCAGCAAGATTAACGTACTAATCATCAAGACATTGCCAGTCAAACGCGAATCTAAAAGCGCTAACCAGGGATCTTTTTGACCTGAAAACTCTTGATTTGGCTCACGCAACGCCAAATAGGGAATCAACCCAATCACGCCTGTTCCCACCGAGGCGAGCATAAACGCCCAGGCAGGCACAGTTTGCATCCGGCCATCTGCAAAGACAAGGCAACTGTAAATGAGAAGCCAGATGCCGATCAAACTAAATAAAGACACAATCACTGGATTAATGTAAGGTAATTCTCCAGAGAACAGAGTCGTGATGGGTTGCAGGGTATCTGGCTGAATGGGAGGAGCCAGAAATACGATATAGAGAATAAATCCAAGCCAAATGATCCAGAGTAACCGTTTTCGTTCCATGCGTTCTGAGCCTCGCTTAACACGCTAGCAGTTCCCAGTATGCAAATCGGTGGTAAGTAGGCTTGCCTACTTAGTGCAAGTTCGTCTGCGACGAACTTGCACTACCACCAATTTCGTTTTTGACGCACCCGTCAGCTGCATCAAAAACGAAATCGATATCAAAAATGAGAATTGCTGTTAACACGCTTTCATTGTTGAAGCTCTGTCAGAGTTCAGACACTTTCTTAAGACGGATTGCATCTCCAGATCGAGACGGTACAGATGTAGTCATGTCCGTTAGGATATCGAAAAGCAAGAGGGGTATGGATCAAGTTAATTGGAAGATTTGTTGAGTGTGGCGATCGCAGCAGAATTGTGCAACCCAATCTGCATGGAAATCTCGCCGTTCCAATCGGGGTTATTTTCCCTAAGATAGTGAAGTGGCCTAATCCCATCGCTAAGCTTGAAGGATTCCGTCGGATGTTCTTCAATCTCCACGATGGATTAAGCCTGAATCTCTAACGCCCACCACTCACGATAAAAACTAACGGTTCATGGCTCTGTCCAACTCCTCAACTCACTCTCCCTTACGTGACCGATCCTCTTCTGCCGTCTCAGCGTCCTGGAAAATCAAGCTGCTATACGACGGTCAATGCCCACTGTGCGTGCGAGAGGTCAACTTTTTGAAGAAACGCGATGCGGGTCGAGGTCTCGTCGCATTTGTCGATATCGCGGATGATGGCTACACGCCCGATGCGCATGGCGGAGTCGATTTTGAAACGGCTATGGGTCGCATTCACGCTGTCCTGCCCGATGGTACGGTGATTAAAAATGTGGAAGTCTTTCGCCGCGTGTATGAAATTCTGGGGATGGGATGGATTTA
>DATNPS010000578.1:0-38296 GCA_036703095.1 Crinalium sp.
TGTGACCGAGGGCATCAACACCAAGATCAAGTTAATCAAGCGGCAGGGGTATGGGTTCAACAACTTCGAGCATTTTCGTTTGAGGTTATTAGCTTGCTTTGATGCTTCATAGAAGCACCTCACACAGAGTAGTGGAGAGCCAATATTAATAAGTAGGTAGGCACAATTAAACATTAGATAGAAAACCGGGGGAGTGCCCCTCCGGGGCACTCCCCCGGTTTTCTGGGTTTGGTTTAATTAGGCTTGCCTACTTAATGACCCAAATATCGCTACCCAAGGCCGCACCCCTCCAGCTACCAGGTAATCAATAATCTTGTCAGACATCTTCTAAAATCCGTCGAATTCGTGTAAAATCGACTTCTTTTTTTACCTAGACATAAATTATTAGCGTGGCTTTAATATAATTTTCCTGTAGGAAATTTGTGCCGCTACTGTATTGCAAAATGAAAATTTTTGTAAGCCTGCACTTCGGATAATTATGTTTTTGTGTTTCCGACGAGAACTTAAAACGTAATCCGTTGCAACATGAAAACTCCTGCTAGGAGGAACATGATATTGTGCGTATGGCGCAGACCATATACCATGCAGGGCAGTTCAAGTTTGAATACAGCTTCTAAATTCTCTGTCCTAACCACATTGGCGATCGCGCTACAACCCAATAGTTCTACAAAATAGGAAACCTATGCAAACGGCTAGAATCGTTGAGACCTATAATCATGGAGCAGCAGAATATGAAGCAATCATGCAGCGCTACTGGCATGTTCCGCGTGAACCGCTGATTGCTTCCTTACAACTTCGTCCCGGACAAACCGTGCTTGATGCAGCAGTAGGGACAGGTCTCAATCTCTCCGCTTATCCCGCAGGAGTGCATGTTGTGGGTGTTGACCTTTCAGACATGATGCTGTCCGAAGCCCGAAAGAAGCAGGTGTCGGCAGATATCATCTTGAAAGTAGCAGACTTGCAAAACCTTGATTTTCCAGATAATCATTTCGATGCCGCAGCGTCAGGATTTACCCTCTGCGTTGTTGCCGATCCAGTGCGTGCACTTCAGGAAATCCTGCGGGTCACAAAGCCTGGTGCTCTCATTGGTATTCTTGATTACTGCATGTCGCGTGATCCGGAAGTGCAGAAATGGCAAGAACTGATATTTGATGCAGCGTTACAGCTCGGTTTTCCCACGGACAAGATCAAGTGGAATGCATTAATGGACTATGACCAATTGATTTACAAAAGTCAGTTGTCAATTGAGGTGCTTGCAGACGATCGCATAGAAAGCCCCAATCCATTTTCATGCGGCTGTCAATTGCTCCTGAAAAACGTGAAAGATTAGTTTAACGTATCCAGACAACACCAATGTTTTTCACCAGTTCTCGATGAGAAATTTTGGCGTTCACGTAAACCCAGTGAACGGGCTTTCAGGGAAATAGTGCGGTATGCCACTACTCTGAAAGCCTGATTTGTTATGCGACGTGTGATTAAAATCCAGCTTTCGAGGTCACCTGACATTGGCGTTTGCAAGTGTAAAATTTAAATCAAAACGTATTTTATGCAAAGCGATAATGTTATTACAAATTCAGCCTAAATCATTTGCGATCGCCTATATTACGTATGTATTTTTCAGCTTTGTTATTTATTTAATTACAGCAAACACCATTCCGGCCTGGATTGTTTACTTATTCGTGCTGGCTCCATTCTATCTACTGTGTGCAGCTCACGTCATATCGGTTGCATGGACTAAACGAAATTGCAGTGTTCAGTTGCGAAAAAACTTGCTTTGGATCACGTTCGTTTTTCAGGGGTTGATGATCGCTTCCAGTCCTGGTAGTTGTTATGGAGTCAATCAAGGACAGGCTTGCTACTCTTTCATTCAAGCTCTGTTTGTTGACCTATTTACAAACGAAAATTTGAGGCAGTTTGGCCCAAACGTGATGCATTGGAGCTATGTAGAATCCGCCTTTCCATTTATGGTTGGGCTATACATGCTGTCAATGATTTTCGTGTTGGGGTTGCTGCACTTTGTCCCTCATGCAAATCGGTAGCAGTACAGCCTTACCGCAGGTGAGGCCGTACTGCTGCCAATTGCGGATTTAGCGGGCTGGACGGGTGCGTCAAATCCGCAATCGGTTTTAAAGTGAGAATGAGTGCCTTTGAAATGAGATTGAGATCGACAAAGTTAAAGTTCTGTTGTGTTGAATGAAGAAATATTGATTATGTGCTGCATGATTGCAAGCTTCAATAAAAATAAACTTATGCATACCAACAATTTTTATCACTAGACTCATGTAATGAGTCTCGATAATTTTTTTAGAAGCATTGGTGGTAAACGCATCTAAACGTTTAGAAAACTGGTCAGAGCATTACCGCTAAACCACGAAGAAGGCAACGTTTTATGTAGTAGCTAATCCTTGTCACTCATGTTACGTCGTCAACCTTTTTTGAGGTAGGGATGTAATGAGCCGAGGATTAATTTTTCATCACGCTATGAGTATTTACTTCTCGCGCCAATAAAAAATGGTTTTGAAATGACATGATTCATCTCAGTAGAAACAGTATCAAGATTAAAGCGGAAGCAGCTAATAAAGCGGATGCTATTTCTCAAGCGGGTCAATTGCTGGTTGAAAACGGCAATATGAAACCGGGCTATATCACGAGCATGATGGAGCGCGAGAAGGTGGCTCATACCTATTTGGGAAACGGTATCGCCATTCCTCACGGGTTGCCCAAAGACCGCGACTTGATTCTGGAGACTGGTATCTCGGTCGTGCAGATCCCCGATGGCGTCGAGTGGAATCCCGGAGAGCAGGTTTATCTAGTCGTTGGAATTGCGGCCAAATCGGATGAACATATCGAAATTCTTTCGAACCTGACGCATGTTCTGGATGATGAGCCGACGATTCAGCGTTTATCCAAAACGATGAATCCAGACGACATCATTACGTGTCTGACTCATCGCGCGCCGGATGATAGCCGTGCAACGGCAGACTCAGCCGATTTTGCTAAATTTATCGACGTTGCGATCGCCTCAAAAACAGGGCTGCACGCCCGTCCTGCAACCGTACTCGTCAGTATCGCGAAGGAATTTGAGTCTGAGATTCAGGTGCGCTACGGCAATCAGACCGCGAACGCTAAAAGTTTAGTATCTCTGCTGAAGCTGGGGGTTGAAGGAGGACAAACCATTCGACTAATGGCGCAGGGCAGGGACGAAGATGCAGCCCTCGCGACGCTACAACGTGAGATCATCGCAGGATTAGGAGAAGAAGCAGAAGAAGCATCAGCACCAACTCTGGGACGTTCCCTGGCGTTTGAATCCTTTGCGATACCGGGCATTGCTGCATCACCCGGATTGGCGATCGCCCCCCTCTTCCAGTTCAAACGCGGCAAGATCGTATTTGAACACACCGCGAAAGATCCAGCGGCAGAAGAAACCCGACTGCGACAGGCCGTTGAAACGGCAAAAGTGCAGCTACAAGAGTTGTACGAAGACGTAAAGGCGCGATCGGGAACTGGAAAAGCCGCTATCTTTTTAGCGCATCAGGAGTTTCTCAGCGATCCAGATTTATTGCAGGATGCGATCGCCCATCTGAAGGATAACCGTAGTGCAGCCTGGGCATGGCAAGAATCATATGAGCAGCGTGCTCATGCGCTGGAACAATTAAAAGATCCGCTGCTGGCCGGACGCGCCACCGATCTGCGAGACGTTGGTCGGCGGGTGCTGCGGCTTGTGGCCGATCGGGTAGAGGATGAACCCACACTCCCCACTACCCCCGTAATTTTGATTGCAGAAGACCTCACCCCATCCGATACGGCTGGACTGAATCCATCTCTGACGCTGGGTTTCTGCACCGCGTATGGAGGGCCAACCTCACACAGTGCCATCATTGCGCGATCGCTCGATATTCCGGCGATTGTGGGAGCGGGGCCTGCTGTTCTCAATCTGATGGATGGAACGTCCTGCATTCTGGATGGCGAAAGCGGTAATTTATATCCCAATCCATCTCAAGCGGATTTAGAAACGGCCAGAGCCGCCCAGCAAGACTTAAAGGCATTGCGAGAAACAGAACAGTTGGCTCGCTTCCAGCCTGCGATTTTAACGGATGGACATCGTGTGGAAGTCGTGGCCAACATCGGAGCCGCTGCCGAAGCCGAACAGGCGGTTAATGCGGGAGCGGAAGGAGTGGGTTTACTGCGAACAGAGTTTTTGTTTTTGCAGCGATCGCAACCGCCGTCTGAAGACGAACAGTTCGCCACTTATACGCAAATGACCCAGGCGTTAAACGGCTTGCCGCTGATCGTTCGCACATTGGATATTGGCGGCGACAAAGCTGTGCCCTACTTAAATTTGCCGTCTGAGGACAATCCGTTTTTGGGCGTGCGGGGCATCCGGCTTTGCTTGCAGCGCCCCGACCTGTTCCGACCGCAACTGCGAGCCATCTATCGTGCAGCCCAAACGGGTTCTGTCAAAATTATGTTCCCGATGATCGCCACGCTGGAAGAGCTACAGGCGGCGAAACAAATGGCAGAAAATGCCCGGTTAGAAATCGGCGCGCCCACCGTTGAAATCGGCATGATGATCGAAGTTCCGGCTGCTGTGATGATGGCAGACGAGTTTGCGAAAGAGGTTGATTTCTTTTCGATTGGCACCAACGACCTGACGCAATACGTGCTGGCGATGGATCGAGGCCATCCGGCTCTGGCCAAACAGGCAGATGGCTTGCATCCTGCCGTGCTGCGCATGATTGACCAGACAGTGCGAGCCGCTACAGCAGCAGGGAAGTGGGTTGGCGTATGTGGCGGCATGGCAGGCGATCCGAAAGGAGCCGCTATCCTGACCGGATTGGGCGTAACAGAACTGAGTATCAGCATTCCCAGTGTGGCTGCCGTGAAAGCGAAACTGCGCAGTCTTTCATTGACTCAAACGCAAGCCCTGGCCAAGCGAGCGCTGGCCTGTCGCAATGCTCAAGACGTTCGCGCGCTGGTGTCTTGATA
Organism: Crinalium sp.; assembly: GCA_036703095.1. GTDB lineage: Bacteria > Cyanobacteriota > Cyanobacteriia > Elainellales > Elainellaceae > DATNPS01. The sequence continues at coordinate 4,987 of DATNPS010000578.1, forward strand.
TGTATCCCAACATTGCGACGATTACGCTCAATCCAGCCGTTGACCACACGGCTTCTATTCCGAACTTTCGAGCTGGAGAAGTCAATCGAGTGGAGTGGGATCAGGCCGATCCGGGCGGGAAGGGGGTGAACGTAGCGTCTTTCCTGACAGACTTTGGCTTTTCTATAGCTGTGTCCGGCTTTTTAGGCAAAGAGAATGCGGAGCTATTCCAGCAGTTTTTTGCTCAAAAAGGCATTCAAAACCGATTCGTTACCATTTCAGGCAAAACACGCGTCAACGTCAAAATTATTGACGCACTGCAAAACCAGGTGACAGACATTAACTTTCCGGGCCAGTCCCCCACCGAACAAGATATTGCCGCGCTGCATGATGCGATCGCCCACCTGTCTCAATCATGCGATTGGTTTGTGCTTTCTGGTAGCGTTCCGGCTGGAGTGTCGCCCGATATCTACGGCAAGTTAGTGGCGCAACTAAAGGCACAAACCAAAACGGTTGTCCTGGATGCCAGTGGCGAAAGTTTGCGACAGGCGATTCCCTTTGGCCCCTATGCCATCAAGCCCAACATTGATGAATTGCAAGAGTTAGTCGGTCACAAATTAGAGGATGAACAGGCGATCGCCGCTGCCGCTCAAACGCTTTTAGCTCAAGGGATTCATACCGTTGTTGTGTCCATGGGAGCCAAAGGAGCCATTTTTGCTGAACAAGATGCGATCGTGATTGCCCGTCCGCCGCATGTGGAGGTGGTCAGCACAGTTGGAGCGGGGGACGCGATGGTGTCGGGATTGATCACGGGCAAACTGCAAGAGCGATCGCTGACCGACTGTGCGCGACTGGCCACTGCATTTTCGATGGGTGCACTCAGCCAGATTGGGCCTCGATTGCCGCCTCCCGAAACGGTCGAATCGTTTATGCAACACGTTACTATTCAACCGTTGTAACGGTAGGGACAAATATGAAATCCATCCAAAAAATAGTGGCAGTCACCGCCTGTCCAACCGGAATTGCCCACACCTTTATGGCTGCCGAGGCACTGCGGAAAACGGCAGAGGTGATGGGTTACGACATCAAAATCGAAACGCAAGGTTCAGAAGGCATTAAAACACCGTTGTCTGAACAAGATATTGCTGAGGCGGATCTGGTGATTATCGGCGCAGACATTCACGTCGATCCGTCTCGCTTTGCCGGAAAACCTGTTTACGCCACCTCCACCAGTCGCGCCATTCGCAATACGAAAGTAGTGATTGAGGAGGCGATCGCAGACGCCCAGGTTGAAGAACCCGAACCCGCTCCACTCCCGGTTGCCGCACCTGCCGCAACGGTTGATGCACCTAAACATCTGGTTGGTATTACCTCCTGCCCGACTGGAATTGCCCACACCTTTATGGCCGCTGAAGCTTTGCGCAAAGCTGCCGTTGAGTTAGGTCATGAAATTAAAGTTGAGACGCAGGGTTCCGTCGGGGCTAAAAATCAACTCACGCCAGAAGACATTGCTCAAGCCGATGCTGTTGTGATTGCGGCAGATACCTATGTGGATTTGTCTCGCTTTGGCGGCAAGCGAGTCTATGAAACCTCGACGAAGCAAGCGTTGAAAGCGGGCAAGTCTGTGATTAACGATGCGCTTGCGTTACCCGAACCTGTTCACCCATCCGGCAACGGCAGTCAAAGTGGTGGCAATCAAGGCGACTATTTGCAGTCGGTACGGCAAGCGAAAGCAGAACAAAGCGCCAGGCGATCGGGACCCTATCGTCACCTGTTAACGGGCGTGTCATATATGCTGCCCGTCATCGTGGCGGGTGGTTTGATCATTGCGCTATCGTTTGTGTTTGGGCTGAAGCCTGAACCGGGAAGCTTTGGCGATGCCTTGCTCCAAATTGGTGGAAAATCTGCCTTTGCGCTGATTGTGCCCGTGCTATCCGGCTTCATTGCTTTCTCAATTGCCGATCGCCCCGGTTTAGCGCCCGGTTTAATTGGCGGGATGTTGGCGTCCAGTTTGGGAATGGGCTTTCTGGGCGGTATTGTTTCCGGATTTCTGGCCGGATATATTGCGCTCTTTGTGCGCGACAAAGTGAATCTACCTGCCAATTTAGAAGGTCTCAAACCCGTTCTGGTGATTCCCTTACTGTCAACTTTAGCGGTGGGTCTGCTGCTGATTTATGTGTTTGGCACGCCCGTAAAAGCCATTTTGGACGGCATGACCGCGTTTCTACAGGGCATGGGACAAACGAATGCCGTCATTCTCGGTTTAATCCTGGGTGGCATGATGGCTGTAGATATGGGCGGCCCGGTTAACAAAGCGGCTTACACCTTTTCAGTCGGACTGCTGGCCAGCAACGTGTTTGCCCCAATGGCGGCAGTGATGGCGGCTGGAATGACCCCTCCGTTGGGATTGGCACTGGCAACGCTATTAGCCAAACGTCAGTTTACGGAGGAAGAACGAGAAGCAGGTAAAGTGGCAACCGTGCTTGGCATTTCCTTTATTACCGAAGGCGCAATTCCCTTTGCGGCAAAAGATCCCATTCGTGTGCTGCCTGCCTGTATTCTGGGTTCTGCTGTTGCAGGAGCACTCTCGATGTTGTTTAACTGTCAACTGCGCGCACCACACGGCGGCATCTTTGTGCTCGCGATTCCCAATGCTGTTAGTCAAGGTGGGCTGTATGTCGTGGCGATCGCAGTGGGTACGTTAATCACGGCTCTATCGATCATCCAACTCAAACGCTGGCAACCCAAAACAAAAGAGTCATAGTTAACGCCAACAGTAAATCAACAGCAGAGCCACCTTAACTGCGGTAAGGTGGCTCTGCTGTTGATCTGCATTCTAGGAATTACTGAAGCAACAGACTAAAATCAAGGAAACTGGCTGCTTTCTATAATTGTACTTTCATCTTCAGGATAGTCATTACAAACGATAATTCCTCAGTATGTCGAGCAAAGCCTTATCATCGGACGCAATAAGACGATGAGAGCGTTTCGATCCTGGGTGAAAGAAGAGTTGGAGAAGAGAGGATAAAGAGCGATCGCCTTTAGGATCACAAATTAAATAAGACCCATGTGGGGGAGCAATAAATCCACGTTCCTTAGTAATTGGATGATGATATCCCGCTTTAGAGATTACACAACCTGCCTATCTGAGTTTGAGCACAGCATTTGGGTACGATGTCCCCGATGCGATCGGCCCGTGTTGTCACGCTGCCTGGATGAACGCCTGACCTGGCGAATTGCCTGCCCTCACTGTAGCTATACCCAAACAGCATCACGGCTGGCTAAAAACCGTAAGTCTATGCCCTGGTGGACAGGAGATTGGTGGACGCAGCATCAACGGTATGATGGTGCGGTCGATCCCCTCTTTGGGTTACCTCTTTATCTCCAGGTGCCCTGCTGTAGCCATGTGTTGTGGGCGTATAACGAAGCGCACCTTGATTTTTTAGATGCCTATGTCGGTGCAACTCTACGTGAGCGACAGGGACATAAGGGCAATCATCACGGTATTGCCATTCGGCTTCCCCGATGGATGAAACTGGCCCGTCATCGTACAGCAATTCTCAAAGCGATTCAGCAGTTGCGTCAAATGCCGACCAGTCATTAACGTGACGTGAATTCGATTGCGCCATTTCAGCCACGCGACGCGCAGCTGAAATGGCGCAAAAAGTTGCCCCGTGCGACGCGCGGGGCAACTTTTTACGCATTCCTCGAATTCACGTCACGTTAGGCCAAAAGGGGTGTGTGGGCTGCGCCCTCAGCCAGGGGTTCACCCCCTGCACCCCGTCCTAACCTTTATTAGTGCTGCGATCATAGTCCGTTTACTGAATCTCGATATTATTGCCAAGCCCGCCATCAAGAATATCAAGGCCCAAACCGCCTAACAGCACATCATCCCCTGCTCCACCCAGGAGAATATCGTTACCATCTCCGCCAACCACAATATCATCACCATCTCCTGCATCTGCGGTAAGCTGGATTGCGTCAGCCCTCAAACCACTGGCTTCAACGACATCATCACCCGCCAACGCATTGACCACGAGCCGATCGTTAGCGGCTTCAGCTCCGGTAATAGAGAGTTGTATTGGTAGCCCAATCACTTGCACCCCTGTGCGATCGCCAAACGCTTGAATCACATCATTGCCGTTCGTGCCATTCAGAATAACGGTATCCGGTTGCGCATCACCAGCACCCCCTAACGTTGCTAGATTGAGCCGCACGTCAGTGACATCAGTTCCCGTGAGATCATTCACCGTTATGACATCGGCCCCACCCTGAGCGTTGAAGGTAAGGACTTCCACGTCGTTTGTGTCCATAACGATATTGGCGACATTGCGGAAGAATCGCACCCGCTGACCATTAGCAGAGATATCAATGTTTTCAGATATATTGGCTCCGTTAAATAGCATTTCATCGCGACCCGCCTGACCTTCGAGCGTATCGCTGTCGTCGCCAGGGTTCCAGACAAAAACATCATCCCCTGCGCCCATCAGCGCTACATCATTTCCATCGCCGCCGTTGAAGAGGTCATTTCCACTGCCGCCGATCATTAAATCTGCTCCTAACCCGCCGTTTACAGTGAGCTGCACCGCACTGGCGTCCAAACCTGAATTATTCACAACATCATCACCACCCTGCGCATTGAGGATCAGGCGATCGCTAGTTGATTCAGCGAAAAGTAAACTGACCTTCGCTTTGAGTCCAGACACGATCGTGCCTCCAGCATCTCCAGCGGCTCCAAAGGTATCAGCTCCTTGGGTTGCGTTGACGGTAATCGTATCGGCCTGACCATCGCCACCGCCAGTTGGCCCTCTCAAATCGACAGAGATATCGGTCACATCGGTGCCTGTCATGTCACCAATGACGATGTTGTCAGCACCACCGAGCGCTCTGAGATCCACATTTTCGATATCATTGGTGTCCATCGTGATGTTGCCAACATCACGGAATAACCGGAACCGCTCCCCATTCGCCGACATATCAATGGTTTCGCTAATATTGGAACCGAAGAAGCGCATCGTATCGATGCCGTCCTGACCTTCGATCGTATCGCTACCCTCACCTGGGTTCCATTGAAAGACATCATCACCAGCCCCCAGGAACGCCAGGTCATCGCCCTGGCTACCATCGACAAAATCATTGCCGTCACCTGCCACAATGACATCTGCGCCTCGGCTGCCCAGAATGGTGTCACTGCCAATGCCGCCATCCACGGTTAATTTAATGATTCCGGCAGGGAGGGTACTGGCTATAATACTATCGTTTCCGCCAAGACCGTTGACCACCAGGCCATCGTTGGCTCCTTCCGAACCTGTAACGTTGACCAGTGCAGATAAGCCGACCACCGCGACGCTGGTACCTGATCCAAAGATATCGATCGCATCGTTGCCGTTGGTAGCATTAACAATGACGGTATCCAGTTGTGCATCTCCGGTTGCGCCACCGGGTGTTCCAGCGAGTGCGACATTAAATTGAGTTAAATCGGTGCCCGTGAGGTCGTTTACTGTCACGGTATCTGCACCACCCAATGCATTCAGGTCGATCGCTTCAACGTCGTTGGTATCCATCACAATGTTGGCGACATTGCGAGTGAACCGGATGCGATTACCATTGGCCGATACATCAAAGGTTTCGGCGATATTAGCGCCATTAAACACCATTCTGTCGGTACCCGCCTGCCCTTCAACGATGTCACTGCCGTCACCAGGGTCCCATTGGAAAACATCATTGCCAGCACCCATCAGCGCTACGTCGTTGCCCTGCTGTCCGTCGATAAAATCATCGCCATCGCCACCCAAGAGGAGATCGACACCGTTGCTGCCCAGAATGGTGTCATTTCCTGCTCCTCCATCTACCGTGATCTGAATTAATGCAGCCAGATTGCCTGTGGCCGAGAAACTATCATTTCCGCCATTCATGTTGACAACCAGATTTTCACTCGTGCCAATGTCCAGGGAAAACGGGGCTGGAGTCACGCGATCGAACCTGACCCGCGTGCCATTCGCCGTTGCCGTAAAGACCTCGTCACCGTTGCCGCCATTCACTTCAACCGTGTCGATTCCCAGTCCACCTTCATTCAGATCAGTGTCGTCGCCTGGATTCCAGACCATGCGATCGTTGCCTGCCTCACCGAAGGACTGGTCATCACCATCACCTCCCACCAATACATCGTTTTCGCTGCCGCCAAATAGGAAATCCGCGCCACCTTTACCCATCAGCGTGTCGTTACCCGCCTGACCAAACAGCATGTCATTCCCGGAACCTCCGGTGAGAACGTCATTGCCAAAACCACCAAATAAATTAGCGCGTGGGAGGGCACCATTGTTCTCAACCAGCGTGAGGACATCGTTTCCGCCCTGTCCAAATACCTGAATTAATGCTGTATTCGCAACGGTCGCTGTGCCACCCAAAATCGAGATTGCGCCGCCATTTACTAAAAGGCCCCCTGCTGCGTTGCGGCTAACGGATATAGTATTGTCCAGGTTGTCGCCAAAGACGGATAAGGTTCCTGCTGAAAACGATGCGATGACTGCCATAATACTTTTTTAGTTTGAATGAATTGGAATTACAGAGTGATGAGTTAAATCAGCAGAGGCATTCCTGAACCAACCAAGTGAATTGAAAGTGCTCGTTTCAAATAGCTTCAAGAGCATTGGTCAGCATTTCGAAACGAACGTCTGAAATGTGCTTCGTTTCTGGATTAGCTTCGTTGCTCTGAACGTTTGCTCAACTCATGCTATTTTGCGAGTTCGAGCAAACTGAGCATACCGCTCAAGGTAAAAGTTTTGTGGTTGAGCGATCGCCCGTACAGAGGCACGCGTTGTCATAGCGTTCCACCATTGCTGTAGTCGAGCGAGTCCGTCGGGAAACTGGAAGCCTCGATAGCGTTCCAGTACCGTCCATTGCTCAAACCAGGGATAATAAGTTAAATCGACAAGACTTACATCTGACCCAAGCCAATAGGGACCTCTTGCGGATAAAGTTTGCAGCGCTGTCTCCATGAATCGCAAATGCTCAATCAGTTCTTGTACGCCTTCTGTCGATTGCGCCTCTTGGATATATAGCAATTTGGCAGTCGTTGCAAATAATCGGGTGTCCGCAAAATTAATCCAAATGCGCGCCTGAGCACGTTGAATAGCTTCTTTGGGTAACAGAGGATGATCTGGAAAAGCCTCTTCCAAATATTCATTAATAATGGCGGACTCCCAGACTCGATGCTGACCATGCCTGAGCACAGGCACCTTACCGTAGGGGGAAATCTCTTGAAAGTTTGCCGGTTTGTTTTGCAAGTCAATCTCGATGAGTTTAAACGGTATGTTTTTTTCAAGTAAAACTAACCGTGTGCGATGGGCAAATGGACACAAGACAGTGCTATAAAGTTCAATATCAGGCATGAGAAAAACCTTCACTTTTTACTTAACCGCGACAGGCCAAACAGGTTGTCCTAATAGCTGCTCAATCATTTGAGGTTGCATTGTTTGTAAATACTGAGTTTCAAATCCTGGTGGCAAAAACTCAAACAAGATGCGATTCTCTACCCAAAACTCAACTAGTTTGAAAACGCTATCTCCCTGTTCGCGAGTCGAGACTCGCCATCCTTCTCGCTGTCCGATCTGTTCAATCTGCTGTTGCGTAACAGGAACTGAAATTGCAGCGTGAATCGCCACTAAATCAGTAGATTCAGATGGATGCAACTGAGCTGATTTAGCATCAGCACCTGGAGTCCATACCGTTCCTTTAGGAAATACCACAATAGCCGTGCCGTAATGATCAAACGGCATGACATTATAACTGCCGGGGTAGAAGAACGGATAGGCGTTACCGTTCCAGATTTCAGCTAAAACACGAGCCACTCGTAATGGATCGTGAGCATCGATTGAGATGTGGTGGATCATGCGTGTAACTCCAAAATCAGATCGTTGGTGAGAATGCAGTAACAGAGGTAAACTCTAACTGCACCAACGTGGGACAAATAAAAATCAAAACGGCGGCTAATAGATGCAAAAGATAGAGGTGTTTCCAGCTATCCTCAGCATAAATAGCAATTTTTCGATCGCCAGTCAGAAAAAGTCAGAAAAAGTTTGAACAAACGTCTGAACATCAGTCAAAAACTACACTGTGGTCAGAACGGTATGCAAGATTTGATCCAATGTCGGGCAAGTATGGTCGGGCAAGTATGGTCAGGCAGGTATAGTCGAGCAGGTATGGTCGAGCGAATTATTCGCCCACAAGTTAGACGACGGACGGTGCGATTGTTGATAGATTAACGGAGCGTTTTAACTTCTAACGTGGCCTTCATCAGACATGCGTTTCTTAGCGCCTGTAGACTGGGTGACGCCGGAAAGTCAAGTCCAAGGGAGTAGTAGAGTTAATCGATCACTTAATTGAATCAGACTTACAGGACATTGTTACCCATTTACTATGAGCTACGATTTCGATCTATTTATTATTGGTGCAGGCCCCGCTGGGTTGGCCGCCGCAAAACAGGCCGCTCAGTATGGTGTGAAGGTGGCGATCGCTGAACAACAACACCTGGGAGGATGCTGCGTCAATCGCGGTTGCGTTCCCAAAAAGCTGATGGTGTATGCAGCGGATATGGCGGCTACTTTGCGAGAGGCTGCTGACTACTGTTGGGACATCGCTTCCAGCCAATTCCACTGGCAACAGTTTCGAGAAAAACGCGATCAAGAACTTCAGCGATTGCGACAGGTGCAACAACAGGCACTCCAACAGGCTGGAGTACGGTTGCTACAAGGACACACTCATTTCCTGGATGCCCATACCCTTGATGTGAATGGTCACACCTATACGGCTGACAAAATTTTAATTGCGGTTGGTGGAAAGCCGATTAAGCTGGACATTCCGGGCATTGAGTATGCGATGATATCGGATGACTTGTTGAACGTAGAACAGCTACCTAAACGGATTGCTATTATTGGCGGCGGATATATTGGTGTGGAATTTGCCAGCATTCTCCGAGGCTTTGGTTGTGATGTCGTTATGATGAATCGGGAAGCTTGCATTTTGGAAGGATTTGATGACGATGTGCGATCGCTTGTTCGAGAGGGATTAATTCAACGGGGCATTCAAAGTCTCTGCAACACAACAACGGATCAAATCACTCAAACGTCAGATGGGTTCTGTTTGCAGTTGAAAGGCGATTGTCCAAAACAGATCGTTGCAGATGCGATACTGTGCGCTATTGGACGTGCGCCAAATTTAGAACGATTGAATGTGGAAGCCACAGGAATAGAGTTTGATCAAAAGGCGATCGCTGTAGACGAGCAAAGCCGCACAACACAGCCACACATTTATGCTGTGGGAGACTGCACAAACCGCAAACAGCTTACGCCTGTCGCCAGAACTGAAGGCCGGGCAGCCGTAGAGGCCATGTTTGGCAAACCTGCTAACCCAATAGATTACAATCTTGTTCCCTCCGCCGTTCTCAGTCGTCCAGAAGCTGCCAGTGTAGGCTTAACCGAAGCTCAGGCTAGAGAGCAATATGGAGATGCTGTCGAGTGTCACCGAAAAGAGTTTTTACCTCTACGATATAGCCTCACGAAAGATCAACAAAAGATGTTGATCAAACTCGTCGTAGACAGAAAGAGCGATCGCATTTTAGGAATTCACATGGTGGGTGATAATGCAGCAGAGATTGTGCAAAGTGTGGCGATCGCACTTCACAAGAATATGACTAAACAGGAACTAACACAGGCAATCGGCATTCATCCTTCCAGTGCAGAAGAATTATTTTCTCTAGCGATCGCGTAACGTAATTGCCAGAGAAAATTCTATAGCAACCGTTGAGAGGGCTAGGACAAGGGGATATGGGGGCTGCGCCCCCAGCCAGGAGTTCCACCCGTGCACCCCGTTAACTAACCCCTCGATTGTTATAAATTATTTTTTGTGCTCAACCAAAAGCTGATACCGTTTTTATATGAAGATGCGCTGAATTGAGAAGGGGGTGAAGGGGGCGTTGCCCCCTTTGTGGGGGTTCCACCCCCACCCCCCTTTTCATAAAGTTGCAGCTTCATATTGAATTGGGATGAGTACAATTTTGGTATTGGTTTGGGTAGAGAAAGGGTGGGCGATCGGCGGGTTAGCCTATAGGAGATAAAACGATGGCGATCGAAATGCCGATCTGGATCTATTGGTTCATCTGTGGGTTAGCGACAGCCTTAATACTCATCAACCAACAGTCCATTCCTAAGTTATTGAGTCCCGTTCTGAATTCATCACAACGGCAGCAAGGGTATTCCCTGGCGCTAACGTTGGGATGGGTCGCAACCTTGTTCGCTGCACTCGGCTATATTTTGTTAACCCATAAAGAGGTTGCAGGCTCTTATCAAATTCAAGACCTACTCGTATTCTCATTGCTCAACGGCACGTTAGAACAGTTGATGTTTATCTTTTGGTTTCTCTTAGGCTGCTGGTTGGCATTCAGGTGGAGCATTCAAGCAACCTGGAAGATTTTTGGTTTAGGCTTTCTGAGTTACTCCCTGTACTCGGGAGCGATTCATGCATTCTTTTGGGTTAAGGTACTCCCGGCTCACCAACCTGCCCTGGTGATACCTGTCGTGCTATTTTTCATGTCTCTAGCGTGGATGTGGTTATTCTGGCGATATTGTGCACTTGGGGCGATCATTGGAATGCATGTAGCGCTCGATTTTCTCGCGGTAGGTCACTTGCATTTTGCCTGGTTTGAACCCTATCAATTGTTCTGAGAATGTTTGCAACTTTAGTGGTTTATAGGTTGGGCGATCGCCCAAACGATTGAATTTTATGAGATTTATATGAGATTTAGCTACCTCGGTAAGTACTGTACGACCAGGGAGAAGCCAGTAATGGAACATGGTAATGAACTGTCGGATCGGCAATACCAAATTGAATGGTAATTTGATTGAGAAAGCGCGGCGTGGGTAAATCATCCACCTTTTGAGCAAAATAATCTCCAATGTCAAACACCAGTTCGTAGACACCAACCTGCAACTCGTCCCCCACTAAAAGCGGTGCGTCTGTGCGTCCATCTTGATTCGTATACGTTGTTTTTAATTTCGTTTTTTCACCCGATGCAACGTCAACCTGCCAAAGTGCGATCGCCACATGGGCTGCCGGACAACCGTGTGCGGTATCTAAAATATGAGTCGAGAGTTTTCCAGGCATCGCGTTTAAGTCCTTACCATGCTACAAATCGGGCCAGCGGTGACGAAAGTTGAGTGTGTTTTGTAAGACGTAAGCAAATCGAAGCAATTCAGCTTCACCATGAGGTTTGCCAATGAGCTGCATCCCGATCGGCAACCCGGATGCTGTCCAACCACAGGGAATTGAGATCGCCGGAAGTCCTGTTAATGAAATGGTATAGGTAATCATGAGATAGTCAATAATTGTTTGCAGCGGTATTCCATTGATGTCTAGAATTTCAGCCTGCGTATGAAGAAATGGCGGTACGCTGGCGCTAACAGTAGCCAGAATATCATAGCTTTCAAAGAAGCGTAGAAAATTGAGATAGAGGCGATCGCGCTCTGCTTCAGCCTGTAGCAGCGTTGCAGCAGAGATAGCCATACCGCGCTCAATGTTCCAACGAACGCTTTCAGATAACAGCTCTCGATATTTCTCGTAGTGATGTTTTTGTTTATGACACAGTGTCGCAGCACGCAGTGTTTCAAATGCAAACGGTGCCATCGAACAGTCTGGATGCGCTGCTTTAACGACGTGATGATCGGCGATACGAGAAATAGCCTGATGAAAGACAGCACCTACATCTGAATCAATCGTGGCGATACCGAGAGTGGCACTAAACGCGAGGCGAAGGGGCGATCGCCCCTTCGCCTCTGCAAAATCTGGCATTGTCCAGGCTGGATGCCCCAGGGAAAGTGGATCGCGAGCATCTTCTCCAGACATGACAGAAAGCATGAGTGCCGCATCTTCTACCGTTCGGGCTAAAATTCCGTCCGTTTCCAGGAAATCCCACAGCAGCGGCTTGCGACGACGGGGAATCCGTCCGGCAGAAGGCCGCAATCCGACGACGCCACAAAAGCTGGCAGGCGTTCGACAGGAGCCGCCCATATCGGTACCCTGTGCCAGATGACTCATCCCTGTCGCGACGGCGACAGCGGCACCACCGCTCGACCCTCCGGAACTGCGGCTAGAGTCATACGGATTCGCCGTAGGCCCATACAGCGAATTGGTACAATGGGCACCCATGCCAAATTCGGGTGTATTCGTCTTGCCAATCAAAATACCACCAGCCGATCGCAATCGCGCCACGCAAAGCTCATCTTGTCGCGGCACATAATCGTGATAAATGGGTGAGCCGAAAGTTGTTAGAACGTCAGCCGTTGGCGTTAAGTCTTTCGCGGTAAACGGAACGCCATGTAAAACGCCCACCGATTCACCTCGATCCAGCGCGGCGTCAGCTTGAATGGCTTCGGCCTCAGCCCGTTTACGGCAGGACGTTATGATAGCCTTTAGGTGACCGTTGTGCTGATCAATCTGCTGAAAGCAGGCATCCACTGCATCAACCGCTCGAATTTGGCGATCGCGAATGGCCTGTGCCAGCTCTGTCGCAGGTAACTGATGAATAGCCGTCATGATTCAGTGAATAAGCGTCCCCAGCCTTTTACGCTCCTCGGATCGACTCCTGCTATCTTCAACGATTTCCAGACCACGGCTGAAATGGTATCGAAGATGGGAATGTCTAACATTTGCTCTAGCGGGTCTACCAAGGGAGCCGCCTGGAGATTAGTGCAGAAGGTAATGATCGCCTGAGGTCGTTCAGCCGCAACCGCCTGAATGAGCGATGTTAGCTTATCGGCTGTCACCTCAGAGAAAGCAAAGTTGACTGACAGGTTGAGGTGCTGCTCCGCGACGCATTGAAAGCCCTCGTCAGCAAAGTTGGTCATGATTCGCTCTTGAACATCGGTCAGGTACGGCGTCACCAGACCAAATTGAGAAATGTGGCGATCGCGCAAAATTTCAGCAACGGCCAGCACAGACGTCGTTGCCGGAATACCTGTCGTCGCTGTAATTTGCTGGCAAAGCTCAACATCTGCATCAAACCCCAGCCATCCTGCGGAGGTGCCATTCCAGGCGATCACATCCACATGGGCATCTGCCAGCAGTTGCGCCGCTTCTAGCAAAGGCGCGTTGTCAAACTGCGCGAGTGCCTGCTGCCGCAGCGAAATTTCCGTCACGCGAAACCGTCCAAAATGAGCAGAAACATTTGGCAAACCAGCCACAATAGCACTGGTGACAGGCTCTAGAATGGTATTGGAAGACGGGGTAATCATTCCCAACAGCGATCGTTTAGTCATGCTTATCTCTCAAGTGACCGAATGCCACACCCTTATAAATTGACTAATGCTAAGTAGGTAGGCACAATTAAACATTAGATAGAAAAACCGGGGGAGTGCCCCTCCGGGGCACTCCCCCGGTTTTCTGGGTTTGGTTTAATTAGGCTTGCCTACTTATAACCGCATCTTTTACGCATGAAATTATGAATCACGGTATACAGAAATAGTCATGTATGCTGTATCGGTGAATACGCCCTACAGGGCTTTCATGTGTTCTCAAGGATCATACTTTGACTCATTCGCAGACCTTACCACAACGTCATAAATCGCTCTACGAACAAACCTATCTGGCGTTGCGTTCGTCTATTCTATCGGGTGCAATTAGCCGAGATGAACGCCTGGTAGAAACTCAGCTTGCTGCTCAACTAAACGTTAGCCGAACGCCGATTCGAGAAGCGATCCGGCGATTGCAGCAAGAGAATTTACTCGTCACTCATAACGATGGGCGTTTATACGTCGCTAAGCTGTCGCTACACGATGCGATTAAACTCTATGACTGCCGTATTGCGTTGGAGCAGCTAGCGGTTCAAGGAGTGTGTGAACATGCAACAGAAAAGCAGATTAACGCGATCGAACAAACGTTAGTGCAAGCAGAAAATTTGGCGAAACGAGACTCATTGCGATCGCCTTACAAACTGCTCGAACTCAATCTCCGCTTTCATCATTTAATCGCACAAAGCTGTGATAATCCTTGGTTAGTTCCCATTTTGGATCAACTCTCTGATCAGACAACACTGCTCAGAATTCAGCTTTTACAAGATCCGCCCGATATTGCCGATATTCATGCAGAGCATCGCCAGATTTATGAAGCGATCGCCCGTCGAGATATCGCAACAGCAACAGAAGCCAGCGCACAACATCTTTTGCAGAGTCAGCAGCGAATTGTGCAGATTTTTCAACAGCGAGAACCATCGTCACAAACTATAAATTCTGCGTCGATTCCAAGAAAAAAAGAAACAAAAATTAGAGTATCTCAAAAGCTTATTTGTCCTAACTGCCAGTCTTCCAGCGTGAATCGCAACGGTAATCGTGACGGTAAGCAAAACTATCTCTGTAAGCAGTGTGGTCGTCAGTTTCTAGAAAGTTATTTGCCATTAGGGTATTCACCTGAAATTCGAGAAAAGTGTATCAAGATGCATGCTGAAGGACTGGGTTTTCGAGAGATTGAACGGCAGACAGGAGTCAATCACAATACGGTCATTCGTTGGGTAAAAGCATCAAACGGGTTAGGTAGTAGCGGTTAGGCTCCTCCTCGAAATAATGAGAATCCCCAGGGTGAAACCTTAAGCGGCAAATGATAGTGTTGGTCGATCGCATCTACACCAAACCGAAAGGGAACGATATCTAGAAATGGGCGATCGGGCAGCGAATAGCCAAGCTGACGATAAAATGCGCCTACATAAAAAACAGCTTCGTAGACGCCACATTCAACTGGTTTATGGGTAATCGGATGATCTAACGTTCCCTGACTGGATAGCGTACCTGTGGCGATCGCATCCGGAACTCCAAGCTGAAACATCTCTACTTTCATTCCTGCTGCGGGCAATCCGCGCGTGATATCTACAACATGGACTGAAATTCCACCTGTCATGGTCATCTCAACTAAAGTTGAACCTAACTAATTCCTCTAGAGGGTAAGGAGCATAAACGAATTAAAACCAGATTTTTAATTTTGGAACGGGCAGCTCTGCCGCACGTTCCAAAATTAAGTCTCGGATTTTATTAAATTCGTGATCCTTAGCAACGCTAAGCCCCTAGTGAACCTTAACGTGCCTACATTGTTTTAAGACTTCACTAAGAACTTAGACAAACCAGAAACTCGTTCCATCAGCAGCATTAGCAGTGCCGTTGAGAGAATTAATAACCCTGAAATCGCAGCAGCGCGAACATCTAAGTCATTCTCAATCATTGACCACATGCGGATGGGCAACACCTCCGTTCTCGCATCAGATAAGAATAAAGACACGGTAATATTGTCGAACGAACTCAGAAATGCCATGAATCCACCTGTGATCACGCCTTGCTTAATGAGCGGTAGCGTCACATGAAAGAAAGTATAGACTGGACTTGCACCCAGAACGGTTGATGCTTCTCGCAGAGAATTTCCCAACTGCGTCAGGCTGGCTAACGTTGTTCGCACAACATACGGAATACAAATCACCACATGACTGATCACCAGCGTCACGATCGACAGCCGCCACCCAATTGTGCTAAAGAAAGTCAGCATCCCCAAACCAACGGCGATTCCCGGCAATGCGAGGGGCGACATGACCAGCGCATCCATGGCGGCTACCCAACGGGCGCGACTGCCTGCCATCGCCAACGATGCACAAATTCCCAAGACTACACATAAAATCGTAGTTCCAAGCGCGACCTGAAAACTGGTGACCGCTGCCGTCCAGAGTTCTGGGTAGTTAAATAACGCGAAGTACCATTGCAGCGAAAAGCCGGGAGGTGGGAATCGCAGCGTTTGGGCCGAGCTGAGAGAGGCAATCAAAACGATGAGCGTGGGCAGGGTCAACAGCAGCAAGCTAAAGGCCGCGATTCCGCCAATCACCAGCTTGAATGAAATTTGGTCAATCTGAGTTGCCGATCCAGAGGGCGATCGCACCGATACAGTAGTTGACATGGTAGCCTCCTAACGAATGTAAGCGCGGCTCTTTTGCCCTAGCGCACTGAGTCCAAATACAACTGTCAGCACCACAGCCAACAGAACCGCAGAAACCGCCGCCGCAAATGGCCCATTCAACAACACAACGGCCTGTTGATAGATCAGCGTCGGCATATACATCACCTGACCGCCGCCGATAATGGACGGAGTGACAAAGGAACTGACGGTAATGGCGAACACCAGAAGGCAACCAGAGATCACGCCCGGTAAGGTTAACGGAAAAACGATTTTCCAGAAAGTGCGCCAAGCACCACCCCCTAGACTGGCCGAAGCCGCCGCTAAACGCGGGTCAACCTGAGATAACGAAGCGGCGATCGGCAGAATCATCAGCGGCAGTTGAATTTGAGTCATGGCGATCGCGACCCCATGATGCGTAAACAGCAGCTTGATCGGTTCTTCAATCAGTCCCAAACTCTGTAGCAATGAGTTCACTAATCCTTGCTTACCCAGGATGACAACCCAACCAAACGTCCGCACAACCGCACTGGTCAACAGCGGCAGCAAAATTAAAAACGTTAATAATCCTTTCCATTTAGCAGCAGCATTCACGTAAATGTAAGCAACGGGATAGCCTAAAATCAAACAGCCAAGCGTCACCTGAATACCAAGCAAGATCGTATCCGTCAATACTTTAAAGTTGGCCGAGTCGCGAAAAAACTCGCTATATTGCGCCAGGCTGAATCCCGGTGCTCCTGCCGCCTGCTGAAAGCTAGCCGCCAACAAAACGGCGATCGGCGCAACATAAAACAAATGCAGAAAGAACGCCAGGGGCAACGCTAACTGCCATTCACGTGGTGCAAATAGTTTTGTAGTCATCATCCTATCTCCTCACGCTTGAACGGCTTTATCAAACCGCGCCACCCACTCCGTTCGGTGTTTGTTAATCGTCGGCCAATCGAGAAATTCAAGTTTGGCTAGAATCTCATCCAGGTTGCTGCCCAGCTTTTTAACAATCTCGTCGGGGATGGGTACGTTCTTGTTGGTGGGCAAAACATAGCTCGTCTCGGTCATTTGGGTTTGCACGTCGGTGCTAATAGCCGCATCAATATAAGCGGCTGCCAAATCAACACTGGCCGTTGGATATTTGACAATGCTCATGGTTGGCGTCAGCGCGAAACCGCCTTCCTGCGGCATCACCCAGTCGATGTCAACCCCCTTGGATTGCAGCAGCTTAACGCTGTTCAAATCATGTGGCGCAATGTCTACTTCGCCCTGCTGAAATAGAGTAATCAACGCTCCCGCATTCGCAACGACTCCGGTTAAGTTAGGAACCAGTTTTTCCAGTTGCGCAAATGCGGGATCAAGATTCTCCGTGGTGCCACCGTTCATCTGAGCGATTTTTTGCATGAAGCCAATCGTGTGATTGTTCTTCATTGCCATCAGCGCTACCCGACCTTTATAGCTGGGATTCCACAAATCAGCCCACGAGGTCGGAGGTGTTGTAATCACCTTGGGATTGTAGGCAATGCCTACGGCCTGAACACCAATTAAAGGTCCCCAGGTATCCTGGCTTTGAAACTGAGCCGCCAGTTCACCGTAATTTTTTAGCTTGGCGATCGGCAGCTTTTGAAACAATTCTTCTTTGGGTGCGCCCTCAAAGACCCCAAAATCTAGAGACACGACATCAAAGGGTGGGCTGCTGGGAGACGCTTTCAGCTTAGCAATCTGATCGGCTGAAACCAGCGGCACAAGGGATGCTTCTCCACCCGTCGCCTGACTAAATTGGGGCACCAGGACATTGCGATTAAACTGCTCCCATGATCCGGGTAAGGTTGTGGCGATCAGCTTGCCCCCTGCCGTGCTGGCCATTGAACTGGTAGCGGCTGGGCTGCTGGCCGTTGGGCTGGAGGTGCATCCCTTTAACATCCAACCCGCTCCAGCAAACAGGCTGGCTCCCAGCATGGCTCGACGCGTCATGCGCGTCAACTCTCGATGAGACATAATTTTTCCTATTGGTGAATGAATGGCGATCGCTCAAAAATCGCTCAATAAAATTAAACCGTTACCTCTTTGTTAAACCGCTCAATCCACTCCGATCGCTGTTTACTAATGGTTTCCCAATCTTGATAAATGTACTTCTCGTAATCATCAAATGTTTTTGCGATCTTCTCAGCCAGAATGCCTTTTAACGGCACATTTTTGTTGACGGGCGCGATGTAGTAAGGTGCATCCCCCATGGCAGATTGCACTTCGGTACTGAGAGCGGCATCAATGTAAGCAACTGCCAACTCAGCACCCGCCACCGGATTTTTTACAACATGCATCGATGCTCCAAATGCATAGCTGCCTTCTTTCGGAATCACCCAGTCCACATCCACACCTTTACTTTGCAACAGCGCAATGCTGCTCATGTTATGCGGTGCAATATCAATCTCACCTTGTTGGAACAGCGTTGAAAGCGCACCCAGGTTAGGAGCTACGGCAGCCAGATTTGGCAGCAGTTCTTTCACGGCCTCAAATGCAGGCTCTAAGTTAGCCTCACTACCACCGTGCATCTTGGCAATTTCGACCATCCATCCGGTTCCCAGCGTGCTGTTCATGTTGGTAATCCCCACGCGCCCTTTATATTCCGGCTTCCACAAGTCAGCCCAGGAGGTTGGCGGCGTACTGATCTTCTTGGGATTGTAGGCAATGCCGACAAACTGTAATCCAATGATCGGCCCCCAATTGCCCGAACCACCTGCCTTTTGATAGCGGGGCAGCACGTCGTTAATGCTTTTAGATAAAGCAGTCGGAAAGGACTGCAAAATCTCTTCTTTGGGTGCCGTAATTAATGGCCCAGGATCGAGAATGGCCACATCAAACGGTGGATTGGAAGCACCAGCGGCCTTCAGGCGGGCCACCTGATCGACAGCGAACAGCGGAATCAGCGTTACATCCGCCCCTGTCGCTTTCTTAAACGCCGGAACTAAAATCTTACGGTGCGCATCTTCCCAGTTTCCCTGATAAGTGGCCGCCACCAATCGTCCACCCGAACCAGATGAAGATGTGCTGCCATCTCCGGTTTGAGATTGAGTCGTGCAGGAATTTAAACCTGCGATCGCCAATCCTGCACCAAAACTCGCACCCAAAAAAGTCCGGCGCTTCAGACGATAATCCATCATGCCAGAAGTCTCCTCAAAGGTATATGCAATAGAGTGTGTGTCGCACAACCGCCGAGAGGGCGGTGTTACAGATATTTAGCTTGCGGCAGAAAACAGTGAACAGGCATGGGGAGACACGAGTTCTAAATAAATTTGCTGTCCTCTTTCCAACAACCGAGTACCTGGAATGCGCGGTTGTGTGACTTTTACCTTGGTGTCGGGTGAGATTTGCACCTCGTATGCTGTAAACGCGCCCAGCGGCAAACACATTTCTACCGTGCTGGTCAGGCAATGGGGACTCGGCTGAGTTTGAATTCGCAGATTTTCTGGTCGAATGGCCAACAGCATGTTGTCTTCATGCACGGGAGCCGGACTGGACACCCGCAAGCGTCCACCTGGCACCTGCACCAAATAATCTGAGGTATCTCGTCCCATGAGCTTGGCAGGCAGCAAATTACAGGTTCCCACAAACGTACTCACAAACAGCGTCGCAGGTTGATCATAGATTTGGCTGGGTGCATCAAACTGGTGAATTTCACCTTGCGACATCACAGCAATGCGATCGGACATGCTCATCGCTTCTTCCTGATCATGGGTGACGAGAACGGCGGTGACACCCTGTTCGCTGAGCAGTCGTCGGATTTCAATTTGCATGTCTAGTCGCAAATTTTTATCCAACGCGCTAAAGGGTTCATCCAGCAGCATCAGCTTCGGCTCAACCGCCAACGCACGCGCGATCGCCACCCGTTGCTGTTGTCCACCCGACAATTCGCTGGGATAGCGTTTTGCTAAATGACCAAGCTGCACTAACTCCAGCATTTCTCCTACTTTGCTGTTCACTTTGCTATTAGCAATTCGCTTGGCTCTCAATCCATATGCGATATTGTCCCAAACTGTCATATGTGGAAACAGCGCATAATTTTGAAAAACAATACCCACTCCGCGCTGATTAGCCGAGAGTGATTCCACCGATTGCCCATCAATCAAAATTCGGCCAGAGCTAGGTTTCAGAAAACCGGAAATAATGCGCAGCAAGGTCGTTTTTCCGCAACCGCTTGGGCCTAGCAGCGAAATAAATTCTCCTGGACGAATATTTAAGTTGATATTCTTTAAAGCCATCATCTCACCGAATCGATGCACGATCTGCTCAAGCACGAGACTATGCCCTGCTTCGTGTGATGCTTGGGTAGAAGCGATCGCTGATTGAACTGACTTAACGGTCTCCATGCATTTAATCCTCTTGGTCTGGAATTGAATGGCCGATCGGTTTATCTATCAAAGCGGTGAGTTGGGAACGATCGCAGATCTTAATTTGCGGCTATGTAGCGATACTGCGATAAAAAATTGCAATAACTTGGATGATAAGTCAGAGTACTGTATACATAAAACGAAGATGTATCGCAGACAACAGAATCCTAAATTTATGAGGAGTGTGTGACAAATGTTGGCATGAAGCGTTACAAACGAGTTATGCCAGGACATTTACAGTGCCAGCGCTATGGCGATAGTTCTGCAACCAACCAATAGCATTGCATTACAAAAAGATGAAATTGCCTAACCAAAAGATGATTTAAGGTCGCTATTTGTCACTGCTGCTGAAGCGCCTGTCAGCCAAAGTAGGCTGTGAAAAGCGCATCCCTTAAGAATATCCTCTGTTCATCTGGTATATTTCGCAGATCATCAAAGAGTACGATGCACTGAACAGTTTGAACATATCGAATACTGTTTTCATACTGTTTCCAATTGTGCTAAAAATAATTCTTCAAAGTAGAAAATTGTTGATTAGTATTTAGTACGCGTAGTGTACTGCTAAGACTATCTAATCAGGAACGCTGAGTCATACTCCTGAAACCTATTTGTCGAATTTGCGTATTCGTTAGAATGAGGAAACTATTTGGTTACCTTGTTTTGTCAGAGACATGATCGCAATTTTGGGTTGGAGTTCGTTGATTTGGAAACCTCAAGATCTTCCCTATGAGGGATCGTGGCAACAGGGCGGTCCTGTCCTTCCGCTGGAGTTCACACGAGTTAAAACAGCGCGTCCACTAACACTGGTGCTTGATCCGGTGCATGGCGTTGACTGCCCTACACAATTTGTCTGGAGTTCGCGCACGAAGCTGGTTGATGCGATCGAAGATCTTCGGCAGCGAGAAAACACCAGTTCCTCAGAAATTGGCTATGTTGATTTGCAGCGCGATCGCAGTTCTCTTCAAGACCATCCTGAACAGATTGATGTCGATCGCATTGTGCGGGAATGGTGCAAAGATCAGCAAGTTCCTGCTGCCGTTTGGACAGCGATACCGCCTAACTTTACAGAAGAATTGGGGATTGGTTTTTCGGTTAAGGCTGCGATGCACTATTTTGAGCAATTGCCTGAACCGGAGCAAGATAGCGTCATGGAATATCTTCAAAACACGCCACCGGAGATTACGACTCCCGTCCGGCAACATCTGGAAGCATTATACAATCGAGATTAGACGTACTGAGTTATGCATCATGACATCACCCATCATTCCTCAGGTTGAAAGTTCCTGTATGCCCCTCTTATCCAGCAAAAGCCAGGGGTGGGAGAACATTCTGGTCGAGCAATTTCAACATTCGTCGGGTGAGGGACGGACGCATTTCAGCAATGAACACGCCATTTGCCTGTCGCTGGCCTCCCGGCCTGTCCAATTTCTACAGGTGAAGGGAGGCAAAACCCATAGCAGTCTTTATGGCAAAGGTGATATCTCGATTACGCCTGCCGAGATGCCGTTTTTTGCCCGGTGGGATGGGGATGATCACTATTTGCAGATTCGGATTGCATCTCAATTTCTTCAGCAGGTTGCCAGAGAAACGTTAGCCGTGAAGTCCGATCAGATGGAATTGCTGCCCAAATTTCGGACTCGCGATCCGCGAATCGAATCCATCGGGCTGATGCTCCTGTCTGAATTGCAACAAGAGAATTTAGGCAGCAAACTCTACATCGATTCGCTGGCAAATGTATTGGCTGTGCATTTACTCAGACAGTACTCTGCAACCACAACCAATCTACCGACCTATGAAGGAGGCTTACCGCAGCATCAACTCCGTCAAGTGGTAGAGTACATCAACGAGCATTTAGATCAAGAGATTAAACTGGCGGATCTGGCAGGGATATTAGGTATGAGCCAGTTTCATTTCAGCCATCTGTTCAAGCAGGCGATCGGTACATCGCCGTATCAATATTTGCTTCAGCAGCGCGTTGAACGGGCAAAACAGTTGTTAAAACAAACGGATCAGTCGATTATGGATATTGCTTTCTCATGTGGCTTCAATAGCCATAGCCATCTCACGAAACAGTTTCGAAACCTCACAGGTATCACCCCCAAAGCTTACCGAGCAAATTAGCGCCAATGGGGATCAAGGCGATATCAGGGTAAGGGTCTGACGCAGTTCATGGAGTATGCCTCCTTTGGGGAGTACCCCTCTTGCTCCTACATGTTCTATTGTTTTTCGCTCCAGAGCCACGGCTGACGTTAGGAAGAAAAAGGGAATATGCGCGATCGCCAGATCACTTTGCATCAGTCTTAGCACTTCAACTCCGTCAATTTCGGGCATATCGAGATCGCAAAGAATGAGATTCGGCTGAAGGATTTGAGCCAGCCGAATGCCCTCAAATCCATCGTGTGCCGTAATGGATTGAAATCCTTGGAGACCTAACCACTCCCCTAACGTGAGTCGAAAGAGTTCGTCGTTATCAATGACTAAAACTGTTTTCATAGGGTTGATGTAACGTACACCCTCAGTATCGACACAAATTCTCTAAATCGCACTCAAATTCTAGATCACACCTGAAGCTGTGGGAGACAGAGCGTTCGCCATGCAGTTCCAAAACGTTGTTTCGAGCGTTCCGTGTTCAGAACATTGATCTTCGGGAGAGCAGGATAGTAGACCTGGCGATCGCTTGAGGTCAGGCATTTCTTGCCAACAGTGACGACAAAACCAGTAGATGTGGTGATGTTGAATATGGCGCA
The DNA here is from genome assembly GCA_036703095.1 of Crinalium sp. Taxonomy (GTDB): domain Bacteria; phylum Cyanobacteriota; class Cyanobacteriia; order Elainellales; family Elainellaceae; genus DATNPS01. The sequence goes on from DATNPS010000578.1 coordinate 28,064, forward strand.
ACATCTGGTTTTTACAACAAGGACAATGGCTCATAAAGAATTTCTAAAAAGCGGATAGGGGTATGCAGAGGTGTTTTGTAGCAATCGAAGGGTTGATTAGGACGGGGTGCAGGGGTGGAACCTTCGCAGGGGGCAACGTCCCCTTCACCATCTTCTTAATTCAGCGCATCCTATAAAAACCGTATTAGGAAGCAGCTTGAGGTTGGCTTACATGATGTAATCGCCGTTGCTGACGTCTGGTTGCCAAATTCGAGACGGCTTTGATGACTCTACGGCGTTTGGGCGATCGCTGAGTGGTAGCCAGAGTCATCTGAGTCATATCCTGAAGAATCCCTAAGATTTGCAGAGGAAACCCGTCGATCGCCTGGACGAGAGTGGTTTCTTGCGAACGCAACCAGCACCAGCTTCCATCGGCTCGCCTCATGCGATATTCAATCTGAATGACGTCTCCATAGTGTAGGGTCGTGAACCGCTGATAGTGATCGGCGACCCGACCCAAATCATCCGGGTGAATCAGATCGGCTAAACCAGTCTGCCCCATGGCATGAATGTCTTCGGCGGTATACCCCAGCATGGTTGCAATAGAGCGACTAGCGCAGAGGGTGCGTTGTTCTACCAGGTCGTATACGTAGGTATTGGATGGAACAATATCATGGGTCTGGGCTTGCAAACGGCCTAACGTGTCGATCATGCGTTGAGGAAATGGAATAGACGCATCAGGTGAGGGCAAGAAATCACGAGTAACCATTTTTTGCTTCCTTTAAGGTGTTCTCCATAGAGTTGAGCAAATTTTGCCCAGACGGCTATGGCTAATGTGGCTTTCAAACTCTTCACTCCTTAGTTTGAAAGTTAGTTGTAAGGAAACTGTGAGGAATCAGAATAAAATACTGTTTTGTGGCGAAATCAACATATTTCAAGAAATTTCTTCATAAAACGTGAACTCAAAAAAACGCACTACCAAATGTCGTATTCGTAGAGGTTTATGAATATTGAATCGATGAGAGATTTACTTCACAATGGAATCAGGTTTAGCTGTCGCCACGTCAATTAGGATGTTGGAAAGGGGGGATGAGGGCTTTGCCCCCAGCCAGAGGTTCTACCCCTGCACCCCGTTTTGGAGATCTCTATGAAGATTCTGGTTGTAGAAGACGATCCAACCGTTGCGCAAATTTTACGGCTTTTGCTTTCTCGCCATAACTATGCAGTAGATGTTGCAACGGATGGTGAAGCCGGATTGCAGATGACGGAGGCATTTGTTTATGACCTGATTGTGCTGGACGTGCTGCTCCCCAAGCTTGATGGTATTAGTCTATGCCAGCAGTTGCGAACCAAAGGATTTCAAAGCCCGATTTTGTTACTAACTGGGCAGGGGGGAGGCCATCAAAAGGCGATCGCCCTCAATGCGGGGGCCGATGATTATGTCGTTAAACCATTTGACACAGAGGAATTGATCGCACGGGTGCAGGCATTGCTGCGGCGGGGTGGCCCGACCAGCCAGCCCATCTTAACGTTTGGCCAGTTATCCGTTGATCCCAGCCCTTGTAAAGTCACTTACGGTACCCATCTCCTGGCTGTGACGCCTAAGGAATACGCCATCCTAGAATTATTGCTGCGTAATCCTCAGAAAGCATTGAGTGCACAGGCCATTTTGGATCATGTCTGGAATTCTATAGAGTCTCCCGGAGAAGAAGCGGTTCGAGTTCACATCAAAGAGTTGCGCCATAAGTTATTGGCGGCGGGTGCTCCCAAAGATTTGATTAAAACGATTCATCGAGTGGGCTACCGCTTAAATCCGCTGTATTCATCCTCCCTGGTTTCGCAAGCAGAAGACCAACTGACCGCACCACAAATTGCTGAACTCAAAGCCGTCAATGAAGAACTGCGCGCAACACTAGAAACATTACAAGCCGTACAAGAAGAATTGCGGCGACAAAATGAGGAACTGATCGACGCTCAAAGACACATTGAAGTAGAACGCCAGCGATATCAAGACTTGTTTGAGATGGCTCCAGATGGCTATCTCGTGACCGATCTTGAGGGCAGCATTCAAGAAGCAAACCGTGCTGCGTTTGACTTGCTGACCGTAGAGCCTCGATATTTAATTGGCAAACCCTTGACGACCTTCATTGCCAAGACAGCTCGGCACAACTTTCGCATCCAGTTGACTCAGCTAAACTTTGGGCAAAATTGGGAAGTTAATCTCCAGCCCAAACGGGGTGAAGCGTTCCCGGTTATGGCGGCGGTGACGCTGATCAAGAATTTGCAAAACGAGACGGTTGGGTTACGCTGGCTGCTGCGCGACATCCGGCCCCGCAAGCAAATGGAACAACAGCTGCAAGCTGCCTATGATGTGATGGAAATTCGCGTGGCAGAACGCACCGCTGAATTAGTGACTACCAATCGAGCGTTGCAACAGCAGCAATATCGGTATGCCACGCTAACCCAGGCCGCCCCTGTTGGCATTTTCTGGTTTGATGCAGATGGGCAATGTACCTATGTCAACGAGCGCTGGAGCGAAATGACGGGTAGACCGAAAGAGACCGCCATGGGAATGGGCTGGTTACAAACCTTGCATCCCGACGATCAGAAAACCACGGTATTGGGCTGGAACCAATGGGCGGAAACCTGGCAACCCGGAGTCCCGTATCAGAGTGAAGTCAGAACCATACGCCCGGATGGCAGCATGATCTGGCTCTATGTCCTGGTACTCCCTGAAGTTGATGCCAATGCCGTTCTGGTTGGCTATGTAGGTTCCCTCACAAATATCACGCAACGCAAGCAGGCGGAAAATGAGCTGCGTCAGCGGGAAGAGTTTTTGCGCAGTATTTATGATGGGGCGGATCAGGCTGTTTTTGTGATTGATGTGAATGAAGACCAGGATTTTCACTACCTGGGCTTTAACTACATAGCTGAACAGTTTTCTAGAAGCAGTGCCCAAAACCTTCTGGGTAAAACTCCGGAAGAGGCTTATGGAGACGCGATTGGAGCCAGATTTCGACAGAACTACAGCCGTTGTTTGACCGCAGGCACGAGCATTTCGTATGAAGAGTATATCGTGTTTGACAATCATATCCTCTGGGCACTCACGACCCTGTCTCCGCTCCGCAACGAAAAGGGAGAGATCTATCGCCTGGTGGGTACAGCGATCGATATTACCGATCGCAAGCGACTAGAAGCAGAACGCCAGCAGGCAGAGGCCGCGATTCAAAAAAGTGAAGAGCAGCTTCGTCTGGCCCTCGATTTAACCTATATCGGCAGTTGGGAATGGCATATTTCTACGGGGGCGATTACCTGGAATGACCATCACTATCGCTTATTAGGGTACCAACCCGGTGAAGTTGAAGCCAGCTACCAGTTCTGGCGCAGCCATCTGCATCCAGACGATGTGACTGAGGTTGAGCAAAAACTCATGCACGCTCTACACTATCGAACAGATTACAACGCTGAGTTTCGCGTGATGTTGCGGGATGGCAGCATTCGCTGGGAGTTGAGTAAAGGGCGAGGGCTGTACGACGAGTTGGAGCAACCCACCCGGATGATTGGCGTCTCCTTTGATATCACCGATCGCAAACAGGCTGAAATTAGTCTGCAACAGCAGCTCTTGCGCGAAAAACTGATCGCAGATATTTCTCAAGATATTCGGCGATCGCTGAATTTAGAGAATGTCCTGTCTCGCACCGTAGAGCGGGTTAGAGAACTGTTAGAAACCGATCGAGTAATTATCTTTCGATTCCGTCCTGATTGGCAGGGCGATGTAATTATGGAATCCGTCGGGTCAGAGTGGACATCGATTTTGGCGACGACCATTTTTGATCCCTGCTTTCGCGATCGCTATGTAGAACCCTATCGCCAGGGTCGAGTGGTTACTTTATGCGATATCAACGAGGAAGATCTGGAGCCATGCTACGTTGAGCTGTTGAGACCTTTTCAGGTGAGAGCTAATTTGGCGGTTCCGATCCTGCAAGGTGAGAATCTCTGGGGCTTGCTGATTGTGCACCATTGTTCTGCACCTCGACAGTGGCAAGCCTCCGAAATTGACTTGCTCCGACAGTTAGCCACCCAGGTCGGCATTGCGATTCACCAGTCTGAACTGTATGAGCAAACGCAGCACGAATTATTAGAACGAGAGCGGATGCAGATCGTTCTGGAAGCCAGTGAGGAACGATTTCGCACGCTCAGTGCCTCTGCCCCAATTGGCATTTGCCAAACGAACGCGGATGGCATCTGCTTGTATGTCAACGAACGCTGGCAGGAAATGTCGGGCCTGAGTTTTGAAAACTCGCTGGGCAATGGTTGGCTTCAAGCCATTCATCCAGATGACCATGCCATGATTTTTGCGGCGTGGGAAGCGTATGGGCAGGGTGGGAGCGATCGCCTCCCCGAATTTCGGCTCTTGACTCCAACGGGAATCATTCGCTGGATTTCAGCCCGCGTGGCAACCATGAGATCGGCTACAGGTGAAGTCATTGGCTACGTTAGCACGGATGAAGATATTACAGAGCGAAAACAGGCAGAACAAGCCCTGCGAGAAAGTGAAGAACGGCTGCATACTATTTTGGACAATTCGCCTGCGATCATGTATTTGCTTGACCCTCAGAACCGATATCTCCTGCTCAATCGCAGCTATACAGAACGCATTGGCAAAATGCCAGAAGAGGTGATCGGCAAGAGTATTTATGATGTTTGGCCAACCGAGATCGCTGATGGCTTTAATGCCAAAAACAAACAAGTGTTGGCAACTGGTCAACGTCTGCAATTTGAAGAAACTGTCCCTCACGGCACTGATCTGCACACCTATATCACGGCGAAGTTTCCGCTCTGCGATGCCACGGGTGCTGTATATGCGATCTGCGGCATTTCAACCGATATCACCGAAAAGAAACATCTGGAAGCTCAGGCATATCGCGCTCAACGCATGGAAAGTCTGGGTACTCTAGCCAGCGGCATTGCCCATGATCTAAACAACTGCCTCACACCGATTCTGGCGATCGCGCAGCTATTGCGATTGAAACAACCAGATCTAGATGAGGCCTCGCGAGAGATGTTAAAAGTTTTGGAAGACAGCGCCAAACGGGGGGCAAACATGGTCAAACAAATTTTGACGTTTGCTAAAGGCACCAATGGCGATCGCGTTTCATTACAGGTGGCGTCTCTCTTGCAAGATGTCGTTAACGTGATTCAGCAAACGTTCCCAAAATCGATTGCCATTCGTCAAAATATCTCCGATCAGCCGTTAGGCCCCGTGTCTGCCGATCCAACGCATCTGCATCAGGTATTGCTGAATCTCTGCGTCAATGCCCGTGATGCCATGCCCAATGGCGGTACGCTGACGCTTGCGGCCAAAAATTTCTACGTGGATGAACTCTTTGCCCAAATGAATCTGGATGCGAAGGCGGGTCATTACGTCGTCATGATCGTGACCGATACGGGCACTGGCATTTCTGCGGAGGTGCGCGATCGCATTTTTGATCCCTTCTTTACCACTAAAGCTCTCGGTCAGGGCATCGGATTAGGGCTTTCTACCGCGTTAGGAATTGTTAAAAGCTATGGTGGCTTTATGCAGGTTTTTAGCCAGGTTGGGCAGGGTAGCCAGTTTAAGGTGTACTTACCCATGATGGAAGGGACTACACCAGAGAGTGCACAGGCGGAAGCACTGCTGTATGGCAACGGAGAACTGGTGCTGATTGTCGATGATGATCTAGCCGTGCAGCGCACCAATCAGTCATTACTCGAAAGCCATCACTACACAACGCTGATTGCTAGTGATGGACTTGAAGCGATCGATCTATACACGCAGCACCAGCAGAGCATTAAGGTCGTGTTGATTGACATGATGATGCCGAATATGGACGGCAGGGCAACCATTCGTGCCCTTCACGACATTAATCCTGCGGTCAAAATCATTGCCATTAGTGGATTATCCGCCAATCAGGACGCTGCTCTTACCGCAGGAGCCAACACATTTTTACCTAAACCATATACGCTAGAGGATCTCTTAAGACGGTTGCACAAACTGATCAAAATGTGAGTTGGAGGACGTATCCTGGCGATCGAAGTCGCGGCGGCTCAAACCCAGTATTCCGAACACTATCGTCTCGGCGATTACGCAACCAATGAAATAGCGATGTTACGGATAAATTCCAGGCTCAGTCTCTTTGCAGTTCACGCAGCGCCACTCCGACTAAACGCTGTCCAACCGTGTTGTCACAAACAGCAATGCCGCTGCTCCAGTCGATCGCCAGGATACACAAATCTTGATTACCATAGTCCTGCTGAATCTTTGGATCAGTACCGATGTAGCGAACTCGGTCTCCCTGATGCAACTGGATTAGCTGATGTCGTTGAGGCAAAAGACAATGTTTTACCATACACATGAGTTGAGGGCGATCGCCCGTACTTGAGAACACGCGACTCAGATGCGCTAGCGTGTCTTAAAAGTGCTGAGGACGGAGGACTGAGAAGGCTTAGCACTCAGCACTCAGCATTCAGTCCTCAGCTAGATTAGCTGGATTGAGATCTGGCGGTATCAATGTACTGAGCGATCGAGTTTTCCAGGGCACTTCGCTCATCGGCATTTAATAACAAACGGTGCAGCTTTCCGTGTAGAAAGGTCGTCAATGATAAACGCACGCTTTCCAGGTCGGCCCGCCATCGGCCCGCCCGAAAGGCGTGCTCAAAGGTTAAATAGGGTTGAGCATCTGTGACGCTAATCTGTTGCTCTGACATCCAACATTGAAAGGTATAGCCTACTTGCTCTTGAGCTACCCGAATCACCCAGCCATGATAGAACTCTTCCCGAATTTCAGTCATTGTTTCTACAACGTGGTCTACAGCATCTGTTGTGCGTAAAAGAATTCCATCGTTCATCTGCCAAACGGCTGACTTAGGCTTCTTTCGGAAAAAGAATACTGCACGGTAATGGAGCTTTTGTGCAGAAGAAATGCAGAAATCGTGCAGGCGGACGGCGTGAAAAATTCATTATTTTAGCCGATAGCCTAATCCATGCACTGTTTCAATAAAATCATCCGGTGCACCCAGCGCTTTCAGCTTTTGCCGCAGTCCCCGAATATGTGAATTCACGGTTTCTGCCACAGGAGAATCATCTGCCGACCATAACTGCTCGATAATACCCGATCGGCTTAAGATCCGCCTACCGCTTGCCACCAACAACTCCAGCAGGGCATATTCTTTGGGAGTTAACGTCAGGGGGTGATCGTCATACGTGGCCTCATGGGTACCCGGTTTTAACTGGAGGTTGCCCCAATGCAGATTTAAGTCACTGGTTGACAGCCCACGCCTGAGCAGTGCTCGCACGCGAGCCATCAGCTCCTCCAGATCAAACGGTTTGGTGACGTAATCGTCTGCACCTGCATCTAACCCGACAATTTTGTCGGTCACCGTGTCTCGTGCTGTGAGCATCAGAACGGGAACAACTCCCTTAGATGGCCGATTTTGAGCTTCTGCCGTTCGTAACTGTTGGCAAAACTGAATGCCATTTAACTTCGGAAGGGTGACGTCTAAAACAATCAGGTCATAGGCGATCGCTTCAACTAAATTCCAGGCGACCAGTCCATCCCGCGCGATATCTACAACATATTGCCGACGCGTGAGCGCCTCGGTTAAGACCTCTGATAATTGAACATCATCTTCAACAATCAAAATTCGCATAGACTATTACTTTGGAACCAGCAATTCTTATCATGCAAATTGGTGGACATGCAAGCTCACCACAGGCGAGTTTGCATGTCCACCAATTGCGGGTTGTGCTCGCCCGATGGACGACCACAATCCGCAATGGGTTTCACAATGAGAGTTGTTACGTTGGAACATCAGTTTAGGGAAAGTTGAAAGTCCTTTATGAGATGGTCATTGGAGGAAAAGATACTGGCTAGCAGCTTGGGAGTTATTCTCCTCCTGTTGGGATTCGTGAACATGATGTCTCCTAAAAATACAACAGAGTTGGTGGAAAATGCGAATCGCGTTCAATCCACCTATGATACGTTAGTGAGCCTGACAGACTTTTATGCAGCAATGAGTGTGGCTGAATCAGGACGACGCGGCTATGTTTTTTCTGGACGGCGGGAAGAACTCAGCCGCTACCGGGCCGCCATTTCAGATATGAAAACAACACTGATCCAACTCCAACAACAGGCTGACGCTGATCCGTCGGTAAAACAGCAGCTTCAGCAGTTAAATGAACTGGCTGTGCAGCGGATCAACCTCTTTCAACAGTCGATTGAACTGTATCAGCGCGATCGCTCCACTGCTGCGATGCGAACCCAAAATTCAATTACAGATTACAGCGTCCAGGTAAGAGAACAGCTTCATACGTTAATCACTGACATTAAAAATGCAGAAAATCAACAGCTACAGGCATCATTAGAGCAAGCGCGTCTCAAAATTCAGTATCGATCGTCAATTGAAAAGGCAGGTATTTTCTTAAGTGTTATGGTGGCGTGTGGTGTTGGCGGTGTATTTTACTGGGCGCAGAAACGACGACACAAACTACAGGTATTAGAGGAAACATTAGCGCAAGAGCAAGAACTGAGCCACTTAAAGCTGCGCTTATTCTCTATGATTTCTCACGAATTTCGTACTCCGTTAAGTGTCATTCTGGCATCGTCTCAACTCTTGGCAGAGATCTTGGCACCTAAAATTGAACAAAGTCAGCTTAAAAATTTATATCGAATTCAGACGTCAGCCAAACTCATGAATCGGCTGATTACCGATATCCTGACGCTCACCAGGGCGGAAGCTGGCAAACTCGAATGTCAACCGGAATGGATAGACATTGAAGCATTCTGTCTTAATTTATTAGATGACATTCAATCTTCCAGCAGCGCATCTTGTGTACTTCATTTCACCAGTCAGGGGGGATGTGGACGAGTATATCTGGATGAGAAGTTACTCTATTCCATTCTGAGTAATTTATTGCTGAATGCGATTAAATACTCTCCTTCAGATGATCAGGTTTGTTTGAGGCTTCAGTGTGAACCAGGACAAATTGTATTGGAGGTACAAGATCAGGGAATCGGGATTTTAGAGCGCGATCGCGACAATATTTTTCTGCCTTTCTACCGGGGGCAAAATGTGGAAAGCATTTCCGGGAGCGGATTGGGACTGGCTGTCGTCAAAAAATGTTTGGAACTTCAGAATGGCACCATTAATGTAGAAAGCCATGCTGGAAAAGGCACAACCTTTGTTGTTCAAATTCCTCTTCACGTCACGTTAAAGTGAATTCGATAACTGCGCAAAAAGGTGTCCGGTACGACGCACCGGACACCTTTTTATGCCATTTCAGCCGTCCGTCGGGCGGCTGAAATGGCGCTATCGAGTTCCCATTAAAACAGTGAAGGAGTTTTTGCTTTCAGCTTATCAACCAAACTAATCGGTTGATCAAGGGATGCCCGTGCATTTAATGCCGTTTCAATCCCATCCAAATGCCGTTTTGCTGCCGCAACCGCCGCCTCTGCATCACCCGCTTCAATCAAGTCGAGAATCTCACCATGTTCATCTTTTGTGCAGACGGGCATATTCTTCACCTCATAGAAGTAAGCCAGTGCCGTTTGCGGAATTATCTCTTTCATAAATCGGCTGAGAAATTGATTCTTACACAGCTCAGCCAGTTGAATGTGAAACTGCATGGATAGTCGAGTTAATAGCGGCTGATTGTTTTCATCACAGGCTTTTCGCTCGGCTGCAATCAGCGTTCTTAAGGATGCAATTTGCTCTGGTGTGATGGTGCTGACCACATCGCGAATAATAGACGATTCGACCAGCCGCCATGCCTCATAAATCTGCTGGGCTTCCTGGGGAGTGAGATGGGCCACGAATGCGCCCCGGTTTGGCTCTAGTTTAACCAGGCGATCGCCCGCTAGCCGCTGGAGCACCTGCCGAATAATCGTGCGGCTGACGCCATAGTGTTCGGCCAGCATCGCCTCCCCTAACTTGGTATTGGGAAGCAACTGCCGTTCACAAATGGTGTTGTAAAGCTCAGTGTAGATAAACTCCTCAGTTGTCTTCTCGGTTAACGTCGGTTGTGATTTTGAGCGAGGTTTTGGGGAGGGACTGGCCATACTGAGGTTCTCATTGAGAAACAGATTTTAGAGAGCATACATAAATTGTATACAAAACACGTTCCTGATCACAACCAGGGTGTCCAGATTGCAGCAATTCTCAGTATGCAAATCGGTAGCCATACAGGCTACCGATTGTGGGTTTGGGGGGGCCCCC
>DATNPS010000377.1:0-9896 GCA_036703095.1 Crinalium sp.
ATGATCAGGGTATTGGCGGTTAAGGGTGGCGGCGCATAGCGAAACTCTGAGGCATAGTGAACGTGACTGGGAATGCCCGCCAGTTGCTCTAGTAAATATTTGCCGATCAGGCTGGCGTGCCAACTGGTACCGCAGGCGATGATTTGAATCTGCTCGAGATTACTGTACAGGTCGTCAGGCAAACCCAAGTTAATCGGATTGGTCGCCTGGTCAGCCGTCCAGTTTGGGGTAACATAAGCATCCAGACAGGCCCGCACGACTCCGGGCTGCTCGTAGATCTCCTTGAGCATGAAGTGACGGAAGCCGTGCTTTTCAGTGGCGATCGAGGTAACGCTGAGGAGATGGGGTTGGCGTTTGATGCGATCGCCCGCAAAGGTAGAAATCGACACGCCCAGTGGGGTGAGGGTCGCCATTTCGCCATTCTCTAATGTCACAATGGCGTGCGTGTAGGGCAGAATGGCAGGTGTATCTGAAGCGCAGAAGAATTCCCCCTGCCCAAAGCCAATCACGAGTGGAGCCTGCTGACGGGCAATGACGATTTCATCGGGATGTTCGGCTGAGATGACGGCGATCGCAAAGGCACCGTCTAACCGATTCACCACCCGCCGAACGGCTTCTGTGAAGGGTGAGGGATAGCGGTTCAATTCGTCTGCGGCCCGCATGTTGTCGAGGCATTCGGCTACCAGGTTGGGAATGACTTCGGTATCGGTTTCCGTGACAAACTCGTAGCCGCGCTGCTTCAGTTCTTCGCGCAGTTCCCGATAGTTTTCCACAATGCCGTTTTGCACGACAGCTACGCGGCGCGACATATCCAGGTGGGGATGGGCGTTGTGTTCTTCGGGTTTGCCGTGAGTGGCCCAGCGAGTGTGGCCAATGCCAATTTGAGCCGGGTCTTCTACGCCCTCCAGCTTGGCCTGTAAGTTGTGGAGCTTCCCTTTGGCGCGGATGCAGTTAATTTTGCCTTCCCAGATGGTGGCGATCCCTGCCGAGTCGTAGCCGCGATATTCAAGCTGCCGCAGTCCTTCCAGCAAAATTCCACTTGCAGCTTGCGTCCCGATATAGCCAACAATTCCACACATGGAACACCCCTCCTGCAAATAGGAATAAAGTAGCAAAGTTTTATTGTAATCAGAACAAGAGTGCGACGAATGCCAAGATGACGAGTCTTGCGACATGTGGCTGAACGTGTGAAACCCAATGCCTCTCATGCTATGAGAAACACCGAGTTTTGCGTTGTTGAAGGCTTGGGTACTGAGTTAGAACTCTCTTTGGGGGCTTGCCCCCAGACCCCATTGGGGAGCGAGCGGCGCTCCCCAACCCCCTTCCGCAAGGGGTTGAGGATTATCCGTATGAAGCGCTTTGCATCGGCTGCGATGCGGGTAGTTACACGTTGAATACGCAACAAAAAATTGGGGGACAGAATCCCCCAATAAACGTTAAACCCATGTATTTCTGGCAAGGCAGAGTATGAGGCTCTTAGTAAGCTAAGCCCATGCTGCGAGTGGTTTCAGCACCGAGGTAAACCCGGATGCTGAGGAAGTCTGTTGGGCAGGCAGTCTCACAGCGCTTGCAGCCGACGCAGTCTTCTGTGCGAGGTGAGGACGCAATTTGACCTGCTTTGCAGCCATCCCAAGGAACCATCTCCAGAACGTCAGTGGGGCACGCCCGAACGCACTGGGTACATCCAATGCAGGTGTCGTAGATTTTGACTGTATGGGACATTGAATAGAGTCTCCAAACTACATGATGTTAACGGTCGGTGATGTTAACGGTAGCTTCGCGGCTAACCTTTGCGTAAAAGTTACCGGGCCAGCGACCAGCTAACTAATGATGCTTTGCAATCGAAATCAAGTGTACAGCAACGGTTTCACCCGATTCTGAAAAAGCCTACAAAACTTTAAAGAACGTAATATCAGAAGGCAGGAGCCAGGAGCCAGGAGCCAGAAGGGATAGGCTCTGTAGCGGGAGGTAGGGAAGAGGGCAGGAGGCAGGAGATGAGGAGGGTCGTAGCTGGAAGCAGTGTCTCCGCGTGCGGGTTGGATTTAATATAAATTTAGATTTTAACCACAACAGATTGCCTGTAGAGACGTGCCAATGGCACGTCTTAAAACGCCATACACCGCGACAATATTTCAACAATATAAGTGGTCGTATGCATAACGGCGATACGGACACTGTATTGAGCGATGCTTAAATTAATCTGGTCTTGTCATGAAATTTAAGCGATCGCCGCATAACCTATAGTCAATTCATCTAAAATCCAATGGAGGGAACACGATGGGTTGGTTAGATAGACTTTTTCCCGGAAGCAAGCCCCCAGTTGCTCAAGCAGGTATGAGTACCGCTGTGCCTGTGGCAGCCGCAGAAGCGGCCAGTGGAGAAACGATTCCACCAGAGCGCGTAGGATTACACGGTGAATATGATGAAAGTGGCTTGGCCAAGCGGGTCGCGTTAGCGTTTGATCAGGATGACCAGCTAGACGATATTGAAACGTTATGGGTTGCCCAATTGAGCAGTAAGGTGGTTCTAAAGGGCAAGGTGCCCGACCAGGCTACCCTCAATAAAGTGATTTCCGTCGCTCGTGGGGTGCATGGCGCGACCGATGTAGACAGCAGCCAGGTTGCGTTAGGTAGTTAACGCTATAACCCAACACAATTAAATACAAACGCCCAAAGAGAGTGTAGCCGCACCCCGTTGGGAAACAGCACGTTCCCTTCGGGCGTTTAATATTGAAGTACAGAATTCAGGAACTATGGCACTTTTTGACCAGATATTAGGCGCGATCGCCAATCCTAATCAGCAGGCTAACCCCGACCAGTTGGGTGGCATTGTGAATACGGTTCAGCAGTTGGCCAGCCATCAAGGCGTCGATCCGGCGGCTACTCAAACGGCGTTGTCGATCGCAGGTGGATATGTGCGATCGGCACTGCAACAGCAGCGGGCATCTGGCGGCAATGTGGAAGGAATCGTGAATCAATATGCAGGCACTGGCCCGAACATGGGAGCCGTGCAAGCGCTATTTTCAGCAGGTCAGCAACAGCAGATTGCCCAGGCGATTTCACAAGCCACAGGCTTAAATGTCCAAACGGTGCAGTCTATCTTGCCTGTGATTATTCCAATTGCTTTAAATTTCTTAAAATCTGGGGCAACCAACTCACCTGCTCCACAAGCATCGGGTGGAACAGGCGGCAATCCTGTCCTGAGTGCTTTTCTGGACGCAGATGGAGATGGAGATGTCGATTTGGGTGATACGATGTCCCTCGCCAGTCGATTTATCAATCAGCCCCGCTAAGTACCGCTATTCATATGAAAGGGGCCGGAAATAAAACCAGGGGGATATGGGGGCTGCGCCCCTGTACCCTGTATTCCTACCCTTATTTTGGAGAGAGTTGAGCGACTTGGCCGCTTGGCTCTCTCCATTCGCATTTATGAAATCTCGTTTTTTTGGCTAGCGGCTCGCTGTTCTCGAATCACTTTAGCCCGCTGCACCAGGTCTTGAAAGTATCCGCTTTCAGTGATCTCGGCAACCTGCTTGGCGCGTTTTTCCTCATCAATTTCAATCTTGGGCTTTAATATCACCTGCACCTGCTCTCGCACCTGCTCATACACCGCTTGCGTGTAGCCACCTTTATGGGCACGATCGACCAGAATAACGCCGATCGCACTGGTGACGAGGGCGATCGCTGGCGGAATTACAGGAATCCACCCACCCTGAAGAAACAGCAGATAACACAGGGCCACTAGGCCGACCAAACCCACTCCTTCCAGCAACAGAAACAGCAGCGTCTTACGAATCGTCCAGGCGATCGCCCCGCCCAGAATAGCCCAGCCCCAAATCCACAGGATTTCTACCACAGCAGGCCAGTACCAAATCAGAGGCCGACGGTCGAGTACCGCACTGAGAATCTGGCTCACCGCCTGTGCGTGGATCATCACCCCCGGCATGGATTGAATCCCGACGGAATTTGCACTAAACGGCGTCAGGAAGCTGTCTTTGGCGATTTGAGACGTGTAGCCAATCAAGACAATGCGATCGCGCACCCATCCCGGATCAACGCGCCCCTGCAACACATCCAGTAAGGACACTTGCCGAATATCGGTCGGCTTGCGGTAATTCAGCATCACCTGATAATCACCTGGATCAATCGTTTGATAGCCTCCCGACTGAGCATTGAGCGGCGTGAAGACGGTAGACCCAAGCTGAAGATTTTGGTCTGGATTCGGTTCCTGAAGAACACCCCTGGCATCCAGGTATCGCAATGCTAGCGACAGGCTTAACGAAACCAATTGATTATTATCAGACTGAGTATCGCTGCAAATGCTCGGTTTGATGATTGGCACTTGAGACGGCGCGGGAGCGGCGATCAGTGTGCTGCGGCGCACAATGCCATCGGGATCACGCGAAAAATCGGCAAAGGCAACTCGTTCGGGTGGCATATCGGGTGGGGGCGCGACGCCCGGCTCCTCAAACGAACTCAAAACACAGGAGGCAATGATGCGATCGCTGGTTTGAAGCTGCTGCATGAAGGCAGCATGACCCGGCTCATAAGGAAAATCTCTGGCAATATCAATCCCGATCGCCAGCGGTTGATTCGCCTCTAGCTTTTGCAAAACTTCGGCTAGAGTGCCGTCTTTAATGGGATATTCGTTGCGAGTTTGGATGTCTACTTCGCTAATGCCAACAACCAGCAGTCGGTCGTCCAATCCCGGTGAGGGGCGCGATCGCAGAAACGTATCGTAAGCCCCCAGTTCATAGCTTTGCCAGGTTCCCAACTGCCGCAGGACAACGACGACACCCGCCACGATGGCGCTAGTCGCTAAGACTGTTCCACTAAAGCCTACTAGAGCGGTACGCAGACGGCTCTGGTTCGAGAACGACCGCAGTTTTTGAAGCCATTGAGACGCCATATAGCCTAGAACCCTGATAAGAGGTGAGGGAATCACGTTAACCCAAATTGTAGGCTGAGTTGAGGTAACGAAGCTTGACTTTCGGTGATCCTACTAGCCTCTATGTCTCAATCAAAACTACTATGCCTTGGATCTTGCCCGGAGCGCTTCGCACTTCTGCCAGTGGGGCGGGTTTGGGCGACGCGTCACGCCGCCCGAACCCGCCTATTGAGAAAGGTGCAAGATTTATAGCAGTACTGATAAAGGTTAGGACGGGGTGCAGGGGTGGAACCCCTGGCTGGGGGCAAAGCCCCCACACCCCCTTTGTTCTAACGTGAATGCGTAGTGCTATAAGATGCGTTTTAATGAACCAGGCGATCGCTCCCCAACGTCGTCTCAAACGTTTGCCCGTCAGCCTTAACCTGTAGAGTTCCCTGCTTCCAGCCCAGCGAAATCGGGGAATCTCCTTCCGATGGACGGTAGAGATCCAGATTCGCAGACCAATCGTAGGTAGTGCCATTTCGCACTACCGTTGGCAGATTGCTGTCGTTGTCGTAAGTCAACCTGAGCGTGGTACCTGTACTGCTGGTGAGTTGAACGGTGCCCTGAGCGATCGCACTCAAATCCAACCGACTGCGCTGCTGCACAGCTCGCTTAAAGTCTGAATAGCGATTGTGAGACGGCGGCTCTCCCACTTCCAGCGCAAACCCGGCATAGCGATCGCCCTGCACTTTGGCTTTTAACGTTTGCTCCTCCGGGTAATCTTCAGCAAAGCTGTCGGATGGCTCTACCGATTCATAGGGATTAAGCTGAATGGGATGAATCGCCAGCCAGGTTTTCTCCAGTTCCACAAACCAGACGCCATTCTCAACCTCGATTTGGGCTGTCTGGGGCAACTGAAACACAAACGGTTTATTTTCCGCATTATTCAGCCAAATCAACAGGTTGCGATACTGTCCAATCTGATCCCCGCTGTTCTTACCAGGCGCAACGCGATTCTTTTTGGTATTGGCAACAAAGAAATCGACCCCATGCTGATTGTTATCGGCCAGCAATTTGAACGGCCCGACATCCCCATCCCCCGACTCCGACACCACACTACCCATCTGATACGTTTGCCCCACGAACGTGGTTTCCCAAAAGGCTGGAGCCTCAGTAGCATCAGACTTCCAGGTTTCATAGCGTGGTTTTGTGCTTAATATCTCAACGGGGCGATCGAACGTCTTTTGGGCTAGCGCCATCACGGCCAGCGGCGGACGGTAGGCACTCGTGATGATGTGAATAATGTCGCGCTCTGGATTGGGGTTTGGACGACTGGCATCTCCAAAATATTGCCAGAAAAAGTTGGCGGCGGCTGAGCCAAACACAACATTGGTGCCGCTCGCATCTCGCTTGGTCGGGCCAGCCCAGCCATCGTGGTAATACTTCATCGCAGCAGCGGCGGATAGCCAATCGAGTGCTGCTTTTCCTAATCGTTTCACTTCTGGATCTTTGGCAAAGTCATACAGGTTGAGATAGGCCGAAAACGTATGCCCATGGTAGTTGGCTGAATCCCACTCACCCATGCCAATGGTGTAAAGCGACCCTACGTAGCGCTGAATTTTTTCCTTGTACTGTTGGCGTGTCTCTTCATTTCCCGTTTCCTCCGCCATCAGGTAAACGGCGACTTCGCGCATGGCCCTCAGGTTATCCGTGTTGCGCCCATCGACCCAACCGCCGCGTCGCTCCATACTCCAGTCACCACCGGAGTCGCTACCATTGCCGTAGATGGGATGGGGACGACCCACCGGGTCTTGTTCTGTCCAGCGTTTTGCCCCTTCGAACATGCGCTGACGATAGTCTGGATCAAGCCATTTACCAAAGAAGAAATATTTGCGGATTTGATTTTTCAGAGTGAAGCAAAAGTAATAGTCAATTCCTTCCGTCTGCTCGTGATCCTTGGCTTGAGCATCGTCGCTTTCCAGAAACTTCAGCGCCTTGTCGCGATCGCCCCCCAAAACATCAAACATCGCGATGGGATACGATCGCTTCTCATTTTCCTCAAACGTGTTGCCATATCCCTTCCCCACGTAGTCTTGAATCACCTGATTAGCCCGCTCCCAAAAGGCATCTTCCATCTCTTGAGGCCATTCATTGCGTAGTGCCGGATCGACGGCCAATGGTTCCACCCGAATCGTCCCGTCCTCACGAATGATAGCCGGGAGGTCACTCCGATCCACCGGAGTTGCAGTGGTCGTGTTGGGACTGGAGGCGATCGCCGTTGGGCTAACGGGTTCAGACACGACAAGTGGTTCAGCCGCGTTGCAGGCCAGTACACTCAGCATCACCAGGCAAGCCAGGAGAAAATGACGCAGGCGGGGAAAGCAAGTCATAGATCCAGCTCAATCAGGAAATTGCACCCATCTTGGCTCAAGGGTCAATGGACTGCCCAGTGCGATCGCTCAGGTTTACAAATTCTATATGGCGATCGCCACGTTGTTTAACGTGAGGCTCCAACAAGGGTGTAGTAGTGCAGCGCACTACTACACCCCCCTGGGAAAACGAAAAGAAAACACGTTTCTTAATTCGATAGCCCGTTTATCGGTCGTGATTTGAACTCATGGTGCTGAGTGGAAGGCTTTTCTGGGGGCTTGCCCCCAGACCCCCATTGGGGAGCGGGCGCGCTCCCCAAACCCCTTCCGCAAGGAGCCTATGATTGGTAGTAAAGGGCGCTTCGCATTGCCTTCGTAAGTAGATTCGGCATCAAAAACCCGTTCGTCAAATTCACGTTATAGCTGTATTCATTCGGGCTAGGACGAGGTGCAGGGATGGAACCCCTGGCTGGGGGCATAGCCCCCATACCCCCCCATACCCCTCTTGGTTTTCGATGTCCTAACGGACATGACTACAGCTACAACAATGCTACAGCTATAAAACCTTAAACAAAATGAGGGGCGTGAAGCGTACCTCACGTCCCTCAATGGATTTGGAATGCAATGAGCTAATTATTCTGCACTCATAATTTGCGGAACTTTAAAGAACTCACCTTCGCGATCGGGCGCACCGCTTAAAATCGTCTCCCGATCATTCCAGGGATGCAGATCGTCCACACGGTTGACATTGCTCACGTCGATCGCCCGTGCCGTAGGCTTGACATCATTGGTGTCTAGACCATTCAGTTGCTCAAAATATTCCAGAATGTTGCCTAACTGGGTCGTAAACTGCTCTTCCTCATCCGGCGTTAAATCTAACCGCGCCAGGTGGGCGACTTTATGAACTTGCTCGCGATCGATCATTGCTCCTTGTCTCCTTCTGACTCCTGACTTCTGACTCCTGACTCCTATTAAAAAAAGATATCTGTCTTCGCTCTGCCCGTGGTCTTGAGCCAGTTTTGAGCCTCAATGTAGTTATTGGGAGCCATTCGAATGGCGCGTTGCCAGTAGTCTGCGGCTTTATCAAAATTCTCGTCAGCCGCTTCAGAATGGCCTGCTTCCTTCTCCTGTTCGCCTAAGAAATGATAAATCACGGCGATGTTGTTCAACGCTTGGGGCATTCGGGGATTGCACTCTAACGCTTGCTCATAAAACTCCAGCGCGCGCTGATGCTCACCATTGCTGGCGTGAATCAAGCCAATGTTATAGAGCACAAAGCTGCGATCGTAGGGATCTTCCTCTAGCCTCAGAGCTTCCTCGTAGTTTGCTAGCGCCTCGGCATATTCACCATCGGCCTGGGCTGACATGCCATCCCGGTAATAGGCAAACGCTTCTTTTGAATTTTGGTTGGTGGGCAACACCTTCAAAATGAGGTCTGCCATCACGGTAAAGGTCTTATCAATAAAGTTGTCGTTCCGTTGAGATCTCGGCATAGCGGCTTCCGGAAAATGGGCACTCGCAATTTGAGCTAGCGAGTCAGCATGATGGAGAGAGCGATCGCCCTCATCTACTTAATACATTAGCGCTGATCCATCCCGCAATCTAATTTGGGAACACAAAAAAACAAGGGGATGTGGAGGCTGTGCCCCCAGGCAGGAGTTCCACCCCTGTCCCCCATCCCAATACCAGTAGCTACGGCTGTAAGACTTGCTGTCTATCTTTCCAGCAATGGGTAGAAATGTCCCACCGGGCCTTGTCCCTGACCAATACGGAGGGCGTGCTGGAGGGCATTGGTGACATAGGTCTTGCCCTGCCGGACTGCATCAAATAATGGCTTACCCTGAGCCAGATTCGCAGCGATCGCCGCCGCCAGGGTACAGCCCGTGCCGTGAGTGTCATTGGTATCCACGGTGGAGTTTTGCAGGATCTCGCAGCGATCGCCATCAAAAAACACGTCCACACCCCGCAAGCTTCCCGTCATGCCACCCCCTTTGACGATCACCGCTTTGGCACCAAGCTGATGGATGGCCTTAGCGGCTGTTTTCATATCATCCAGGGTAACGATGTCTATTCCGCTGAGAATTTGAGCTTCATAGCGGTTAGGAGTGACTAGCGTAGCCAAGGGAAGGAGTGAATCGCGCAGAGTGGCGATCGCCTCATCATCAATTAATTGCGCTCCGGTGCGAGACACCATGACTGGATCGACGACCAATTGCCCCAACGATAGCTCCTGAGCCTGTTGGGCCACGGCTGCAATGATTGCTTGATTCAGCAACATTCCCGTTTTGGTGGCCTGCACGCCAATATCGCTCACCACAGCCTGAATTTGGGCGATCACCGACTCCACAGGCAACGCATCCACTCGCGTTACGCCTAGCGTATTTTGTGCTGTGACACAGGTGATCGCACTCGTGCCGTGGACTTTGTGAAATGCAAAGGTGCGGAGATCCGCTTGAATCCCTGCGCCGCCACCGCTATCTGAACCAGCGATCGTGAGGGCAACTGGAATTAGGTTTGATGAGAGAACCATGCCATTTGTTCTTAAGGGTCATGGATTTATTAAAGCAGCAATCCTCATGATGCAAATTAGCGGCAATGTTAGCTCGCCTGCGGCGAGCTAACATTGCCGCTAATTGCGGGTTTGGCGCGCCCGACGGG
>DATNPS010000406.1:0-3956 GCA_036703095.1 Crinalium sp.
CAGCGATCGCCTTCACCTGTCCTTCCAGATAGTCAATAAACCGCTCGTAATGATCAACAGATCCACCACCCTCCCCGTAGGCAATGACTCCAATCGTTAATTTATTGATGCCAGTTTGAGGGGTTTGCGTCAATCCACATCCCGCCAAAAACCAAAATGCTTGAGCGACCAACAGCCGCCGCCGTGAAATCATATCCAGGCAACTCCAGCCACGAGTTTTATTTTTATGAGTTTGTGCTGATTTTAAAGAGTTCGAGGCGAGAATAGGTCGTATCTCTGCAAAATCCTTAATTAAGCAGTTAGACATAATTAAACCCCAAAGGGTGTGTGCCGCGCCCCGACGGGGCGCGGCACACACCCTTTGGGGTTTTGTATTTAATTGTGTCTATGTACTTATCCTCTGCTGCGTGAGTGTTGACGACAACATGTTCAAAAATCTCAAACTTACTACAAAATTCAATATCCTCTTATTTACCGTGTTCATCGGGGCCGTGATTCTAAGCAGCGTCGCATTCTCAGCCCTTTTGACCCGCAATGCCGAATATCAGGTGACAACAAAAGCCAGCCTGTTGCTGCAAACCATGCTGTCGGTACGGCAATACACGCTGAACCAGGTAAATCCAGAATTAGCGCCTCGCCTGGAAACAGAATCGGAATTTTTGCCCCAAACGGTTCCCGGCTACTCCGCACGGGAAGTCATGGAAAACTTGCGCTCCAATTCAGACTACAGCGATTTCTTTTACAAAGAAGCCACCTTAAATCCCACGAATTTGAGAGATAAAGCCGATCGGTTTGAATCTGGAATCGTAGAGCAATTTCGCAACAACCCTACCTTAAAGGAACAAACCGGATACCGCTCCTCTCCTGCTGGGGATCTGTTTTACATTGCCCGCCCGATCGCGATTACCAAAGAAAGCTGTTTGCGCTGCCACAGCACTCCCGAACAAGCACCCAAGAGCCAGTTAACCACCTACGGTACCGAAAATGGCTTTAACTGGAAGCTTAACGAGATTGTGGGTGCTCAAATGATTTCAGTACCCGCCAGTGGCGTGATCGCCGCCGCTCGTCGGTCATCGATCATTTTTGTGGGCATTCTGGCGGCAGCCTTCGCGCTCGTCATTCTCGTGATTAACTTACTGCTCAGACAGGTGGTCATTGCCCCCCTCAATGAAATGGCAAAAGTCGCCAATGACATCAGCATGGGCGATATGGAAGCAGAATTTAAGCAAGTCTCCAATGATGAAATCGGAAAACTGGCAGGTGCCTTTAATCGCCTGAAAACCAGTCTGGTGATGGCGATGGATATGTTGAAAGGAGACGGGTAGAGGCGTTAGGTGTTGAGGTGTGGGGCAAGATGGGGAGGATGAGGAAGATTTTACTTCCCCATCTCCCCCATCTTCCTTATCTCCCTTATCCCCCTACCCCCAATACCCAACACCTAACATCCAACACCTAACATTCAACACCTAACATCCAACACCTAACATCCAACACCCAACACCCAACACCTAAACCTTCAGTGCTTTACGAAAAGCCACTTCAGCCGCCTGATTGGGTAGATGTTTGATCAGCAGGTCAATGAGTTGCGCGTTTGAGACGTCGGGATATTGAGTGAGGGCACGCTTTACCATCATGGGGGCGATCGGGCCGATGTGCTTCGCTAGCTCTACCTCACACCGTTTGATAAATTCAGGAGCGATCGCCGGAGCGGGCATCGTCTGAGGGGTTGTAGACGCGGTAGGCTGTACGGTTAAGTATTGGCTGGCCGTGGAGTTGGGATCGATTTCTTTGAACATCGACGCTACCTTTTCGCGAAAGGCGGTTCGTCTCTGTTCAGGTAAGCGACTCACAAGCCGATCGACCAGGTCGGGATAGGTTGAAGATTCGGATAGGGCTTGCCGGAGAACGACGGTTGAGATGGGGCCGATTGACTCCGCTAAAAGGGTTTCTAGCTGTTTCTGCTGAGCGACAGACAGCGTTTGTGTAGGCTTGGAGGTGGGCTGCGATCGCTGACCGGATGTCGGTTGGGCCGGAGAATTCAGGTCTGCAACAAACACTTCCGTTTCTACCGAATCCCGATGTGAGAACGGTAAAGTGGCAGGCTCATCCTCGTCAATCAGCCTGGACGTTCCCAACATTCGTTGCAGTGCTCGCAAAGCTTCTGCCGCGTTGGGATAGCGCTGCCGATAGTCATACCGCACCATCTTGTCGAGAATGGCCGCAAACTCTGGGGCGATCGCCGCTCTATCTCTAAACGCCGCACAGGATAGCTCTCCATTCTGCGTATCCATCGGCAGATCTGAAGGCGATAGTCCTGTTAAGGCTTGCATACAGACCACACCCACCGCATAAATATCGCTGCTGTAGTGGGGATGGAAGGCTCGCTGTTCACTCGGCATGTAGCCCGGAGACCCGATCGCGATCGTCATGCTCGTCTGTCCAGATCCCTGGACAGTATGCTGGCTGACCTCTTTGACCGCTCCAAAGTCGATTAAGACAATCTTGTCGTCTTTGCTGCGGCGAATCAAATTAGACGGTTTGATATCGCGATGAATGACGTTTTGCTGATGCACAAATGACAGAACCTGCAAAACGTCGCGCAGTAGCTTGATAACAGTTTCTTC
Organism: Crinalium sp.; assembly: GCA_036703095.1. GTDB lineage: Bacteria > Cyanobacteriota > Cyanobacteriia > Elainellales > Elainellaceae > DATNPS01. The sequence goes on from DATNPS010000406.1 coordinate 2,625, forward strand.
ACTGAGCTGGTTGTGATGCAGTTCTCGATCTAATGACTGTCCGGCAACGTATTCTTGAACTAGATAAAATTCTTGATCCTGCTCAAAGTGAGCCAGCAGTCGGGGAATTTGATTGTGATCCCCAAGACGATACAGCGTTTCGGCTTCTCGATCAAACAGCCGTTTCGCAATTTCTAAATTGGACGGTTCCGTTGCTCTTGGTTTAAGCTGTTTGACAACACACAGCGGTTTCCCTGGCAAATGGCTATCTCGCGCCAGAAATGTCTGACCAAAGCCACCACCGCCCAGGTGCCTAACAACTTGATAGTGACCTGCCAGTATTGTGTCCATCACTGCCGTTTGACGATGGCGATCGTTCACCCAATCCATCGTAGATTCTTTTACTTTAACTACTTACTTCTACCGTTGCCGATTGAGATCAGGGTCGAATATATGACCCAGCTTAAATGCACCCTTGATGGCGGTTCTAGAACAAAACAGATGTATAGATAAAGCAGCAAACAAAACGAGAAGGCTCAAGTCTCCTAATATTCTCCACTATCTAGTGTTTTTTTATACAGAGATAAATGGAGTCATTTATAGCACTACGCAATCACGTTAGAACAAAGGGGATTGGTACTTTGTCCCCAGTCAGGGGTTCCACCCCTGCACTCCATCCTCATTTTTGTCAGTACTGCCATAACACCCAATTCGCAGAGTGGTGGGAGGTAATGGAATTATGTCCGGTAACTAAATAAACTATCGGGAACGTTCTTCGAGATTATGCATGGGATGATCATGATGCTAAAGGGCAGGAGGCAGGAGAAATTTTCTTTTAGAGACAACTAGACAGAACGCTTTGCCCCTCCTAGATGCTTAACTTTTCTCTGAAGAAAGCTTGGGCATTCAGAAGGGGCTTGGCTTAGAGTTCGATATGTTGATGTTCCGCTTTTTATGCACATGACTTTGAGTACCTGGAACATCATGCCGTAACACCGCCGTCTCAGCGGTGTTACGCACAAAAAAGCCCTCCAATGGAGGGCCCGAAACCATAGCTTATAGGAAGACAGCGGAAACGGGCGATCGCAGACCGCCCATTTCGCGTTAACCCAAGATCTCTTTTGCTTTGCTGACTACATTCTCAACCGTGTAGCCAAATTTTTCTAGCAGAACGCCACCGGGCGCAGAAGCACCGAAGCGATCGATGCTGACCATACCGCCTTCAGATCCGGTATAACGGCACCAGCCAAAGCTAGACCCTGCTTCCACAACCAAGCGCTTCGTAACCGCTTTGGGCAGCACAGATTCCTTGTAAGCGGCATCTTGCTCTTCAAACAGTTCCCAAGAGGGCAT
>DATNPS010000432.1:0-3245 GCA_036703095.1 Crinalium sp.
ACAGGACATCGAAGCCTGGCTGCCAGTCGCGACCAGTACCGACCATGACCACCGTGTAATGGCTTCGACCCTAGCCTGACCTGCCATACTCACACATTATTTCCAAAGGAGTTTTACTATGAGCACTCAACAGAAAGTCGCTATTATTACCGGCGCGTCGCAGGGCATTGGCGCAGCTCTTGTCAAGGCGTACCGCGATCGCAACTATCGGGTGGTCGCCACCTCGCGTTCAATCGAGCCGTCGGACGACGATGGGGTCATAACGATACCCGGTGACATCGCCGAGCGAAAAACCGCCGAGCGTGCGATTATCGAAGGCGTGACCCGATTTGGGCGCATCGACACGCTCATCAACAACGCGGGCATCTTCATCGCCAAGCCATTTACCGAATACACCGAGGCTGACTACCAGGTGTACTTGGGCACCAACGTCACTGGCTTCTTTCACATGACGCAACTCGCCATCGCCCTTATGGAGAAGCAGGGCAGTGGTCATATCGTGCAGATTTCGACGAGCCTGGTTGACAATCCGATCGCTGGCTTACCCTCTGTGCTGGCGTCGCTGACGAAAGGTGGACTGAATGCCGCAACGCGATCGCTGGCGATCGAGTATGCCTTGCGCGGTATTCGAGTCAACGCGGTTGCGCTGGGTACCATCAAGACGCCAATGCATCCGGCCCAAACCCATGCACAGCTCGATGCCCTGCACCCGCTCGGACATATGGGCGAGATCTCCGACGTCGTCGATGCGGTTCTCTACCTCGAATCAGCCAACTTTGTGACGGGCGAAATTCTTCACGTCGATGGTGGTCAGAGTGCGGGTCACTGATACCGCTTTGCAATCAGAAAAATGGCTCTGACGCTCTCCCACAAGATTGCTCGATTGTACAGCCTTCAAAGGAGCACATATCATGACCCAATTGGAGAAAGTCATTACACCGTGATGGCTACAGCACTTTGCAAGCTTTTGTCCTTTATAAAAGAAAACGAACATGAATGACTTACTAGCATTAACCATCAACGCGCACGGCGGCATGGAGCGGTGGAAGCAGTTTCAAGCGGTTTCTGCACACTTGGTGAATGGCGGGGTACTGTGGAACACCAAAGGCAAAGCCGGAATGTTGGATGAGATCGATGTAACTGTTGCTCTGCACCGCGAATGGGCATCCCATACCCCCTTTGGCGCTCCCAATCAACATACTTCACTAGAAGCAGAACGGGTGGCAATTGAAGCCACGGATGGCACAGTGATTGAAGAACTACTGCATCCGCGATCGTCCTTTAAGGATCACACCCAGGAAACCCCGTGGACAAACCTTCAGTTAGCCTATTTTGTTGGCTATGCGATGTGGACTTATTTAACTAGCCCGTTCACCTTCACCTTGCCGGGTTATGAAGTAGAAGAAATGGAACCCTGGCAAGAAAACGGCGAGACTTGGCGAAGACTGCAAGTTACCTTTCCACCCTACATCGCCACGCACAGTAAAGTGCAGACCTTTTACATTGACAAAGATGGGTTAATCCGACGCCACGATTACGATGTGGAAATCAGCGGGGGCATACCTGCTGTGCATTATCTTTGGGATCATACAGAGGTTTCGGGGATTATCGTACCCACTAATCGTCTGGTTTACATCCGGCAGCCTGACTTGTCACCGCTCAAGGAACCCCTTATTGTGTCGATCCAACTCAGCGACATCAAGTTCAGTGAGCTAGAACCCGTAGCATCCCGCCTGTAGACTCCTCCCCACCATCACAACTGAGTAATGCGGATAGACGATCGCTTAAAGACATATATCTTGCTTCTATTAGCAAGCGTGGGAGATACTTATGTGGCCTAAGACAGAACTGATAGATTTGCTCGGTATCACGCATCCAATCATTCAGGCTCCGATGGTTGGCGCTTCCACACCTGAATTGGTTGCGGCTGTTTCTAATGCAGGAGGTCTTGGCTCGTATGGCGGTGCGGCCACCCCACCAGCCAAACTTCGCCAGATTATCAGGCAAATTCGAGAGCTGACAGACCAACCCTTTGCCGTTAATTTGTTTGCCCCAGCCGTTGAAGCGTATCAACTTACGCCTGAGCAGCAAACACCGATGTCTGAGCTATTAACAAAATGGCACAACGAACTTGACGCCGGACCGGTTCCGGAACCAATACCGATAGTAGGACCATTCGCAGATCAATTTGCTGTCCTGCTTGAGGAGAAAATACCTGTTTTTAGTTTCCACTTTGGACCTGCGCCAATAGAGGCAATTCGTGAGATACACGCGATCGGCTCAATTGTATTAGGAACCGCGACAACCGTCCGTGAAGCAAAAGCTCTCGTCGAAGCAAGAGTCGATGTCATCATAGCTCAGGGCTTTGAAGCCGGAGGTCATCGCGGAACCTTTGCGGTACCTTATGAACACGGATTGATTGGAACAGCAGCGTTGGTGCCGCAAGTAGCTGATGCGGTATCGGTTCCGGTCGTTGCAGCGGGCGGAATCATGGATGCTCGTGGAATCGTTGCGGCCTTTGCACTTGGGGCAAGCGGGGTACAGATGGGAACCGCCTTTCTCGCCTGCCCTGAGAACAATATCCCAGAAGTCTATAGGCAAGCGGTACTCAAGTCTAAGGACGAAGACACGGTTATTACTGAAGTATTTTCCGGCAAACCCGCCAGAGCAATACGAAATCGATTTATACGTGAAATGGAAAATAACAGGGATAAGGTGCTACCCTTCCCGGCTCAGATATCTATAGGGCGGGTTTTGTATCAGACTTCGGCTCAACAATCAAATCCAGATTTTGTCAGTATGTGGGCAGGACAGGGAGCAGCATTAGCCGAAGCTCTCCCGGCAGGTGAGCTGATCGAAAAGATCATACAAGAATTTATTGCCGTAACTGCTTCTTTACAACTCAAGTAAAAAGTTAACAGTTCAGACCAAACTCTATCTCTGAATAACCGCTTGCAGTGAACCGCCAATTATTTCGCATTGCGACTCCAAAATTATTGAGCATGGCTAAAAGCCAGAGAACACAAGGCAAAAGCTTTTTTCTGCCCAAAGTGAAAAAAGAGGGATGATCTCCACATTTGGTGGTTTTAAGACCTTGTTAGGTAAAGAATTGAAGGAGAAAAATAAAGCTATATGACTCATTTTGCTATTATCTGTCCAGAGGTAACGGGTCACCTCAACCCGATGTTTGCATTAGGTCGTGAACTGCAACGGCGCAGTCATCGCGTTACCTTTATCGGAGTTCT
>DATNPS010000433.1:0-12482 GCA_036703095.1 Crinalium sp.
AGAACGGGGAAGAGTTCAAAAATATAGTCTGGAATGGTTTGAGAGCGTTTCGATTGGTCAGCCCTGGCTTCCAATCCGAGAATCAAGTTCTCCTTCACGGTCAGTCGAGGAATGATTTCTCGGCCCTGTGGCACATAGCCAATGCCCATGCGAGCGCGTTGGTCTGGGGTTCGCGACGTGATGTTTTTCCCATCAAATGTAACGGAACCGCTGCGGGGCTGAATCAAGCCCATCACGGTTTTGAGCAATGTTGTTTTGCCAACTCCATTGCGCCCAATCAGGCAAACCATTTCACCTTTTGGCACACTCAAATCAACATTTCGCAAAATATGGCTTTCACCGTAGTAGACGTTTAAGCCAGCGAGATGCAGCATCAGCGGTTTGGCAGACGTGGGCGTCTCTAGGGCAACGGCAGAATTCGTTTGACTCATGGGAAAGGACAGCTTAGTAGATAAACAAATCCAAAAACCGGGGGTGCACCTCTCCGGGGTGTGCCCCCGGTTTTTGAATAAACATTAAGAACACCAATAATTAATTCAAATCGGCACTGCTGGCTACTTCCAGAAGGGCAGCTTGCTCAAGGCTGACGGGTTCATCGTGCTGAACTTCTTGTCCCAGATACACTTCAATCACACGGGGATCTTTCTGCACCTGCTCGATCGTGCCTTCACAGAGCACCGATCCTTCGTGCAGGACTGTTACCTGACGCGCGATCTGACGCACAAATTCCATATCATGCTCGATCACGATGATGGAATGGCTTTCGGCCAGGGAAAGCAGCAGGTCACCCGTGCGCTCCGTTTCCTCGTCGGTCAGTCCGGCAACGGGTTCATCGACCAGCAGCAGGTCGGGTGATTGGGCCACCAGCATTCCAATCTCCAGCCATTGCTTTTCACCATGAGAAAGCAAAGCGGCTTTGATGTCGGCTTTGTGGGTCAACCCAATGGTTTCCAGCAACCCTTTCACCGTGCGGCGCTCGCTGCTGGGTGTGCCACGCAACAGTGTGGAGAACACGTTTTTGTTGCGGTTGCAGGACAACTCTAAGTTCTCACGGGGGGTCAGGTTCAAATAGATCCGGGGGGTTTGGAACTTACGACCTACGCCAAAGCGAGCGATTTGGTGCTCAGAGAGCGATCGCACATTCTTGCCTTTAAACAACACGCGCCCGATCGTCGGCTTTACCTTGCCTGTGATCACATCCAGGAACGTCGTTTTACCTGCTCCGTTTGGCCCAATGATGACGCGCAACTCTCCAGCATCCATGCTGAAGTTGAGGTTATTGAGAGCCTTGAACCCGTCAAAGCTAACGGTCAGATTTTCAATCTCCAAGATTTTTGCGTTCATATTGAACCTCAGGATCTTCTTCCAAACTGGGATAAGTGGATACGCGCTTGGGCCGACCGATTAATTCCCAGAACCAGTCCATTCCGCGCTCACGGAAGAGGCCAACGATGCCAGCCGGAAGCACCAGCACCACCAGCAAGAACAGACCGCCCTGGAAAAACAGCCAGACATCGGGGAATTTTTCACTCAACAAACTCTTGGCAAAGTTGACGACCAGCGCACCCAGCACTGCGCCAATCAGCGTTGCCCGTCCGCCAACCGCCACCCAGATCACCATTTCAATTGAAAAAGCAATATCCATTGCTTTGGGTGAAATGATGCCCGTTTGCAGGGTAAACATGGCTCCAGCGATCCCTGCCAGCGCACCGGAGATGGCGAATACCAAAACCTTGTAGCCTGTGGGATCGTAGCCAGAAAAGCGAACCCGGCTTTCATCGTCACGAATGGCCACCAGCAAGCGACCAAAGCGACCACTGGTGAGCCATCGGCAGAGCGCATAGGCCAGCACCAGGAACAAAACGGTGAGTCCGTAAATCACACGCTGTGTGGCTGGTTCACTCACTTTTGCGCCCAGCAGCGTGTTGAAGTCGGTCAATCCATTCGTGCCGTTGATAAAGCGCTGTTGACCGTTGAATAGGTTAAAGAAAATGATGGTAGTCGCCTGGGTCAGGATGGAAAAGTAAACCCCCCGAATGCGATTACGAAAGACCAGATAGCCCAATAGCGCCGCCAGGATGCCTGGAATAATAATGACAGCCAGCGTTGCAAATTCAAACGAGTAGAAAGGTTTCCAGAACCAGGGCAAATCTGTCACGCCATAAAGTGACATGAACTCAGGTAGCTGAATGCTGGAGTTTGGTGGAAATTGCAGCTTCAGGTGCATGGCCAGCGCATAGCCACCTATTGCAAAGAATACGCCATGCCCCAGGCTCAGGAGTCCCGTATAGCCCCAGATCAGGTCGATGCCAAGCGCGGCGATCGCCAGGGCCAAAAAGCGCCCCATTAAGTTCAACCGAAATCCAGACAAAAAGGCTGGCACCACAAAGATGAAGATGAGGGCGATCGCCGCCACTACTGCCAACTCGATTAAGAGCGATCGCCGTTTAGACCAATCAATGCCCTGCCGTTCAACTGCTTGTACCGTCATCCCATTTCCCTTATCAACACTGGTTTACGCATCCACGGTTCGTCCTTTCTGCGGGAAAAGCCCAGCAGGACGAAACTGAAGGAACGTGACAATCAGAGCAAAGACCATCACCTTGGACATGCTGGTGGTCGCGAAGAAGGCAAAGAGATCGACCAGCGGCTTAAAGGAGGTCAGGTTAGACAGCATTCCTGTCCCGATGATGTAATCGGTGATGCCGATCGCCATAGCACCCACAACGGTGCCGACCAGTTTGCCAACTCCGCCAACGACCACCACCATGAAGGTATTCACGATGTAGTTTTGTCCGGTGTTTGGGCCAACGGAACCAAGCAAACTCAGCGCACAACCCGCCACGCCAGCCAGCCCAGAGCCGATCGCAAAGGTGAGCGCATCCACCTTCTTCGTGGGGATGCCCAAACAGGCGCTCATGTTGCGGTTTTGAGTGACCGAGCGAATGCGTAACCCCCAGGGCGATCGCTGCAAAAACAGGTAAACCCCAACCACACAAAAAACTGTCAGCACCATGATGAAGATGCGAACCGAGGGAAGCTGATAGCCACCCGCAATTTGAAAACCGCCCCTTAACCAGCCTGGTGCTGTAACGTCTTTGTTTTGTGCGCCAAACCAGGGTTCCGTTACCGCCAGCTTGTAGGCTTGCGCTATCACCGTACCGACAATTCCCGAAATGGCGATCGACAGCGGCAGCAACACAATCAATACCCACTTGCGGATGGCTTGAAAATCTGGCCGACGCTGAATCAACCACTGCCCCCCAAAAAACAGGAGGGAGAATACGATCAGGCTGGCAACCAGCACCCAGTTCACGCTACGGACAAACTGTTGCAGGATGAGACTCACACCCCAAGTCGCTAGCAAGGTTTCCAATGGTCGGCCATACAGGTACCGGATAACCCATCGCTCCAGGGCGAGACCAACGAGGGCCGCCACAATAAACGCCGCGACCAGGGCGAAAAAGATATAGCCTTCAAATAAAGGGCCACCCAATAGTTTGAAGCCGTTTTGCACAACGAATGTGGTGTAGGCTCCCAGCATCATCAGCTCGCCGTGCGCCATGTTAATCACACCCATCAGTCCAAAGACGATGGCTAACCCCAGCGCCGCCAGCAGCAAAATTGACCCAATGCTGAGGCCACTAAATACTCCATCTAAAATGCTCGGTAACAAGCGCTCTCTCCCCTTGACGACCTATGGCGATCGCGATTCCCATTCCTGGAAATGCTCTAAATCTGGTGTGATGGCAGACCCCTCACGCGATGAGACATTTGCAATCACAAGAAACTTGAAGCGTTAGCAGATGTGGGGCGATCGCTCCAGCACGTTATTCCTGATACAAGTTGATATTCACCTTACGGAAACTGATGCAGCGGAATTGTTCATCACAAACTTTTTCAGGCGTGTAGATAATTTGGTGATTTTGAGCGTAAGAGGCGCGGCCAAGCCGCGCCTCTTACGCTCAAAATCACTGTAAAAAAGCAGCAAATTACATCTTGTATTTGCCGGGGTTATCGACGCCTGTCTTCGTCCAGTCGCAGGTATAGCCCTTGGTTTCAGTCACATACTGGTTCCAAGGTACTGGATCAACGGGTTTTTCAGTGGCATAGACGATCTCAAACAGACCGTCATCTCTCACTTCACCAATCCGCACTGTCTTTGAGATGTGGTGGTTAGGGTTCATCTTGACTGGCCCTTCGGGAGCCGCCATTTCCTGACCGTAGGCTGCTGAGCGAACGGCTTCGAGATCGCTGGGAGTACCAGCTGCGCCAGCTTTCTCAACCGCTTTCTTCCAGATGTTGACCGAGATGTAGGCCGCCTCCATCGGGTCATTGGTCACACGGCTTTCACCATACTTCTCTTTGAACGCTTTCACATAAGCCTCGTTTTCAGGGCTTTCAACGGTCATGAAGTAGTTCCAGGCAGCATATTGACCGAGCAAGTATTCCTTACCGATCGCCTGCACTTCTTCTTCCGCGATACTGACCGACATTACGGGGTACTTATCGGGCGTCAAACCAGCACCCTGCATTTGCTTGAAGAAGGCCACGTTGCTGTCGCCATTCAGCGTGTTGTAAATAACGCCTCCGTTGGGTAGAGCCGAGCGGATCTTGGCAATGATTGGGCTAACCTCCGTGTTGCCCAGTGGCAGATAGTCCTCACCAACAGTCTTAGCACCCTTCGCTTCCAACTGAGCTTTGATGATGGTGTTAGCAGTGCGAGGGAAGACGTAGTCAGAACCCACCAGGTAGAAATCTTTTCCTTTGTTTTCCAGCAGCCAGTCTACCGATGGCTCGATTTGCTGGTTAGGAGCGGCTCCGGTGTAGAAGATGTTCTTCGAACACTCTTGTCCCTCATACTGAACGGGGTAAAAGAGCATGTGGTTCTTCGCTTCAAATACAGGCAGTACTGCTTTCCGGCTGGCAGATGTCCAGCAACCAAAAATCACCACCACCTGATCTTCGTCGATCAGCTTGGTTGCCTTTTCAGCAAACGTAGGCCAGTCAGAGGCACCGTCTTCTACAATCGCTTCAATCTTCTTGCCCAAAACACCGCCCGCTGCGTTGATTTGCTCAATAGCCAGTTGGGTAGAATCTACTACGCTCTTTTCACTGATGGCCATTGTGCCACTCAACGAATGCAGAATGCCAACCTTAATCGTGTCTCCAGAAGCAGAGGCAGCCGGAGACGCCGAAGGAGACTCGGCAGCAGGTGATTCAGTGCTTTCAGGCGCACTGGCACATGCCTTCAAGAGCATACTGGTTCCCAATGCCGCAGACCCATACACCAAAAACTTGCGGCGACCAAAAAGCCTTGTCATGTAATCAATACTCCTCACTAGAGGGGGCGAATGATAGAAAACGTCAAATTATCACGGAGATATTAGGGCCGCGATTGGCGCAAAAATGTATCCCAGGATACAAAGAGTCTACACTTAAGTTTTCGTAACCTTTCTTCAGAGATAAAAGAAGCCTTACTTTTGGGAGATTTTCCCCATATGCAGCCGAATTAGCTCAATAACGGTATTTAGCCCCTCTTGAGTTTTTAGATTGGTAAAGATAAATGGTTTATTGCCCCTCATCGTGCGGGCATCTCGATCCATTACGCCTAAATCGGCTCCGACCATCGGGGCAAGGTCAATTTTGTTGATAACCAAGAGATCAGACTTTGTGATTCCCGGCCCGCCTTTACGAGGAATTTTGTCTCCCGCCGCTACATCGATCACGTAAATGGTCAGGTCAACCAGTTCGGGGCTAAAGGTTGACGCGAGGTTATCTCCACCACTTTCGACAAACACCAGATCGAGGGGCTGAAAGCGTTGTTCGAGCTGCTCAATCGCGACCAGATTGATGGAGGCATCTTCTCGAATGGCCGTATGGGGACATCCTCCTGTTTCAACCCCGATAATGCGATCGCTCTCTAATGCCTGACTTCGCACTAGAAACTGAGCATCTTCTTGCGTGTAAATATCGTTGGTGACAACGGCAATGTTGAACTCGTCGCGCATGGCTTTACACAGCCGATCCACCAATGCCGTTTTGCCAGACCCAACAGGGCCTGCAATGCCAACTCGAAATGTTTGCATAACGCACCTCAGACAACGTGATGGATGAACTTTCCTAAAATCACAGCCAGTTTCTCATCCGGCCCCTACAACGACCCGAAAAACGGCTAAAACACACGATATTAGTCCATCTTTGCCATGCCGCTAAAGGAACTGGCAAGAGAACGCAACATCAGCGTGAAGATTCGAACTTTACTACGGACATAGCGTTGAACCTACAGATTGTGAACCCAACGGGGTGGTGGATTGCCCCCAGCCTTCACCCCACCTCGGTTCACCTTCAATCAAAGCGCTACATCCTGTAATCAAATTTTTAGCAGCCCCCAAACACTATGGAAACGTTGGCATATCTTTATTTCACTGAGTCTTACGAAGAATCGGATCTCGTTCAGACGTCCCAAATAGATCCTTCAGCCCAATCCCAGGAAGTCCCTCAACAGGCCGAAAATACGGCCAATGGCGCGAACATGCCGCCCTCTTACATGCGGTCAACTGGGTATGATCCCAAGCTGGAAACTCAACCTACCTGGATGACGTTTTAACGTGATGTGAATTCGACGAATGCGCAAAAACATGGTTCGCGCAACGCGTGAGCCATGTTTTTGCGCCAATTCAACCGTGCGTCGTGCAGTTGAATTGGCGCTATCGAGTTCAGGCCGTTTTAAGCAAACCATTTAGCTTCGAAATAGGCGCGAGTAAAGCGTTTCGTGAGCCATGCTGGCGATCGCCACGCCCCACCCACAGCTTCCTAAATCCGCATCCGTCAACGTCAAGGCATCCTCAGCCGCGATTTCAATCGTCGAATACAGCCGAAGCAACAGCGTTTGCCCTGCCGTTTGGCCCAGGGGGATAAGTTTGACTCCGGCTCCCACCAGATTCGCAGCCCAGCTTTGCAGGTATCCCAGTAACGCTGATTTGTCGTCGATGTGCCAGTGAGCCGCCGCCATCGCAAAGGCGATCGCAAAATTGCAGCGCTCCCCACAAGCATGAATCCAGGGTGACAGCGTGGGATCAAGCTCTAGCAAGAGACGGGAGAGCGATCGCCCCATTTGCCAGCTTTGTTCACGCAGTTCGGCGGTTTCTCGAAAGGCAGATAGCCAGTCGTTCCAGTAGGATAAGCCAGCTTCATCCTGGCGTTCAATACAGCGATATGCTCTAGCCATCACCGCCGCTTCTAAGCGAATCGCTCCCACCTGCAACTCTTGCTCCAGCCAGTGTGCCAGATCATGAGCCGTGGTGAGTCGCCCAGCCTGAATCAACGTTTCTAAGCCTTCCGAGTAGCTATACGCACCCACAGGCAGTGCCGGACTGGCTAACTGCAACAGGCGAAGTAAGGATTGTGAATTGGAAGTAAGGGCCATGCGTCAGGTTTTGGATGAACGTTAGTGCGAATGGGCATGAGTGTTTCCATAGGCTCCGGTTTCAGGCTGAAAGGGGACACTCTCTTCCCGAATGTGCAGGCCCATCTGCTCCAGCATGGCTCTGAGAACCGGATCAGGCGATAGGCGCAAATACTGTTCGGCAACCTCTAGAGAAACATGACGATTGCCCAAATGGTAAGCCGCTCGCAGCAATTCCAGCGGTGAATGGGCTGTCACGGTCATCACGGCTTCAGGTTTGGCCACAATCCGAACGAGCCGATCGTCATGCTCAGCCTGCAATAAATCACCGTGTTGTAAGACAGTTCCTCTAGGTAAGTGAAGATACAGAGGGTGCCCATTGTCAGATTCAAAATAATGGCGCGATCGCGTCCGTTCTTCAGCCGTCAAGGTCAGCGTGAACTGGGCGATCGCCGCAGGATTGGCAGGTAATCGTTGAGTCAAAGTCAGCATGGGCAAAGTTTACTGGTTTTTTACTCCAGTTCATATTGGGTTTACCAGAAACCACGAAAAAGTGAGCCAGTATGAACGTATTCCCTCAGCAATTACTCGGACGGAGTCATTCAAAATGCTTTCAAATTTCTTTAAGAAATTGTCCACCAAAACGCAAGCTCACCTGGGAATGTGGCTGACAAATGCATTTACCGACTCTTACGATGTAGCACGTTACGATTCTCACATCCATAGCTTGCTCAGCCAGTTCAACATTAAGTATCAAACCTACGCACCGATGCCCTGGTTCGACTATTGCAATCCTTCTGTAAGCACCTGGAAGATCTTCATTTTTAATCAGCAGGAATGGCAGTTGCTCCAGCTTCCCAATCCATTACACGCGTCTCGGAAACCTCACAGCGTTAGTTGGAGACACATGGATGCGATCGCTCATACATCAGACAATAGCTCAAACGCTCTACACACTCCCCTGCACGCTTAAACCTATGGATGTCCTACTTGGAGCGGAGTGCATAGCATCGCTTTTTACTCCGCTTCTGAGTCTTAGGTTTTATCGAATTTACGATTCATAATGGGTTGGCGATCGGTTAAATTGGTCTCACCGAATCTTTACGCCAAACTCTAAACTTGCAACCTTCTACCCTATCTGCGCAACGTCCAGGCGCATTGCAAAAACTGCTCATCGCTCTGATGATTGGGATCTGTTGCATTGCGATCGCAGGATGTCAACCAACCGCCACATCTCCGGCTGATGTCGTGCATCTGACGCTGTGGCATGGCGTCAATCCACCCCCCAATCGGGACGTGTTGCAAGTCCTGGTAGATAAATTCAACCAAACCCATCCCAAAATTCAGGTGGAGTCCCTGTATGTCGGGCAATCCTCCGATCAGATGCCCAAAATTCTGGCGGCAGTCGTAGGAGACGCGCCTCCTAACATGCTGTGGTATCCGCCCACCATTACAGGGCAACTGGTCGAACTGAATGCCATTCAACCGTTAGAAGAGTGGCTAGACAACAGTCCCGTTCAAGCTGAAATTGATCCCAGCGTGTTTGAATCGATGCAGTGGGACAGACACACCTGGTCTGTGCCATTCGGGATTAATAACGTCGGGATTTTCTATCGCCCCAGCCTGTTTCAAGCGGCGGGTATCCGTGAATTACCCAAAACATGGGCAGACTTGCGTCAGGTCGCCAAAACCTTAACTCATCGAACTAACGGTCAAAATCAGTACGGAATGCTGCTGCCATTGGGCAAAGGAGAGTGGACGGTGTTTACCTGGCTGCCGTTTATGTGGAGCGGCGGCGGCGAATTGACCACTCCAAACCAAAATGCCGTGAATCTAGAAAACCCAGGGGCGATCGCCGCTCTCCAGTTCTGGCATGACCTGATGGCAGACGGCTCCGCCACCCTATCGCAACCCGAACGAGGCTTTGAGCTAGACGGATTTCTTGCAGGCCGCGTCGCCATGCAGCTCACAGGCCCCTGGACGCTAGGCCAACTCAGCGGCACCAATGTTGACTTTGGCGTCATCCCAATTCCCAAGGACGAGAAACAGGCTACTGTGATCGGCGGCGAAAACTTATTTATCTTCAAGACCACCCCTGAAGAAGAAAGAGCCGCCTTTACCTTCGCCGAATACGTGCTCAGCGAAGCCTTCCAAACTGAATGGGCGATCGGAACTGGATACCTGCCCGTCAACATGCGATCGCGCCAAAGCCAAGCCTATCAAGACTTCATCGCCAAACAGCCCGCCGTTCAAGTATTTCTAGATCAAGCCCAATATGGGCGATCGCGTCCCATCTTCCCAGGCTACAACCGCATTTCAGAAAATCTAGGACGGGCGATCGAAGCCACCCTGCTCAATACAGGCACTCCCGAAGAGGCTCTGCAAGCTGCCCAAGAGAGGCTGGAGCTAGTTTTGGAAGATGGGGAAGGTGAGGGAGGATAAATGAATCCTTCATTTATCCTCCCTCACCTTCCCCACACCCTACCCCCCATTCCCTAACGCCCAACGCCTAACTCCCATTAAACAATTCCAAAATCTCTCGACAAAACTGCTTCAACTTGGCTTTCACTTCATCAGACGGTTGTTTCTCGCCGATGAATCGCCAGTTTTCAATCGTCGATAGCCGCCACTGTTCTCCCTGATGGCTAAACCCCATCGCCTCAATGCCAATCACGCGTCGCGAACCGAGCACCGGGTCTTCATACAAACGAATTTGCACCAAAACACCGCGCCCTTGAAATTGTCTACTCCATCCGGGTAGATGAAACCCGATATCAATCGAATCCGGATCGACTAGCTCCTGCGTATCGGGGTCACTGGCCCAAGGCTTTAGGTCAGCCCGTGCGTCGGGGAACTGAGTCTTAAACAGAGTGACCGCTGCCGCAATCTTCGTGGCAACTTCAAGACCGTTTGCTTGTTCTGCTGCATTCACTCAATTCACTCCTATGATCGAATCATTCGTAATTCGTAGTTCGCAATTTGATAGCTACCTTTAGGATAATTACGAATTATGAATTGCGAATTACGAATTATATTGGCTTGTTGAACTATGTTCCAACAGATAGCCAGCGTCAAGTAGTGCTTATAGACACTATTTCGTTCACCATCTGTTCACCATCACAGCCTTTTCAGCATCACAGCCTGGTCGCGCAAATAGCGGCTCCAATTAGCCCCACATTGGAATTAAGGATGATGTGTACTGGGATTTGCTCCAGCAAAACGCTCATACGGCCTTTATCCACGAACGTTTCCATGAAAGCACCTGATTTCATCAAATCCAGGTTTTTGGGCGCGATGCCGCCAGCCAAATAAAGGCCACCGTAGGGCAACAGTTTCAGAGCCAAGTTGCCTGCTTCTGCGCCATAAGCCGCCGCAAAGAGTTTCATTGCCTGCTCAGAGAGGCGATCGCCCGTTACCGCCGCCTTAGCAATCACCGCTGCTGGATCGACGGTCTTCCCCGCAAGTCCCACTTCGCTTTCCCAGGTGTGAATCAGTTCTTTGACCTCTGGAGATTCATCCGCAACATGGCGATCGCGCAAAAATTGGTACAGCGACGCAATGCCCTGACCGGAAACCACCCGTTCGACCGAAACGCGAGTGATCTTATGCTTGTCTAACAAATATTTCAAAAGCTGAAATTCCAACTCCGAGCGGGGCGCAAAATCAGCATGGCCACCTTCTGAGGGATAAACGTTGTAGCGATCGCCATCCTGAATCAGATATCCCTGCCCCAATCCGGTACCTGCCCCAATAATGGCGATCGGCGCGTTGGGTTTCGGTCGGCCTTCCTGCAACGTGTGAATATCGGAGGGTTCCAACCCCAAAATGCCAAACCCGATGGCTTCAAAGTCGTTAATCAAGACAACCTGGGCGATCGCCAACTCTCGCTCCAACCGATCCCCGTTCAGCGACCAGGGCAAATTGGTCACCGAGGATGTATTGTTGACGACTGGCCCTGCGACCGCAAAACACGCCTTTTCTGGAGGTGGCGTTTTTCCCAACTGAGCCTCAGCAGCAGCCAAAAATTTGCGCACAATCGGCACCAGATCCAGGAATTCGCCGCTGGCATAGCGGGCTTCATAGAGATTTTTTAGCTGAATATCTTTCCCGGTTGCTTGCACTTCAACCAGGCGCAAAATGGTTTTGGTGCCACCAATATCACCTGCCAGTAGTAATGTCATGGCTATTTATCTTTCATCCTTCTGCTACATGAACCTCGGCGATGGGTGCTGCTCTCAAGCCGCACTGTCACACCCCATTTAAACGCACAAATCAAGGCTTTTCTAGAGGTGTAGCGGCCCAACTGCTTCCCACCAAACGACAGCAAGCAACATTTCAAGACATGAATTCGGTGAGCGGGCTTGTAGGAGAGTTGCGCGACACATAACTCTCCCACAAGCTCAATGTTGCGTGCGCGACGCGCACGCAACATTGGGCTATCGAATTCACGTTCTAGGGGTTTTATATTGAATGAAGCCCTTCTAGTCAGCGCCGATGAATTCCAGCATTGCCGATTTACGTCGAGATTACACCCTCCACGGGTTACAAGAATCTGAAGTTAATCCCAATCCATTCCAACAATTTCAAATTTGGTTTGATCAGGCTGTAGCGGCAGAGCTTCCCGAACCCAACGCCATGACGCTAGCCACAGCCACGCCAGACGGCATCCCGTCTGCCAGGATCGTTCTTCTGAAAGGATTTGACGAACGGGGATTTACCTTATACACCAATTACCAGAGCCGCAAAGGGCAGGAGCTAGCCGCCAACCCACAGGCTGCTCTGGTCTTCTGGTGGGCCGAGTTAGAACGGCAGGTTCGGATTGAAGGACAGATCGAGAAAGTTTCAGATCAGGAAACCGAAACCTACTTTCACAGCCGACCCATTGGCAGTCAGTTAGGAGCCTGGGCCTCTCACCAAAGCCAGGTCATTAGCAGTCGCGACGTCCTGGAGACACGATTGAATGAGCTAAAAGCTCAGCACGAAAATCAAGTCATTCCTCGCCCACCTCACTGGGGCGGATATCGGTTGGTTCCCAGGGCGATCGAGTTTTGGCAGGGGCGTCCCAGTCGCCTTC
>DATNPS010000441.1:0-12212 GCA_036703095.1 Crinalium sp.
AGGCCAGTTGTGTGCTGGTGATGGATGGCGAGCAGTTGATGGGAATTGTCACCGAACGAGATGTCGTCCATCTCAGTGCTCAGGATCGTTCGCTGCACGATATTGCGATCGCTGAGATCATGCATCATCCAGTCATCACCCTGCGCCACTCAGAATTTACATCGCTGTTTGTGCCGCTGCATGTATTTCAACAGCATCATATCCGTCACCTGCCGATCGTTGATGATGACGGGCAGGTCATGGGGTTAATTACGCACGAATGCCTCCGGCACTTGCTGCGCCCCGTTGATTTACTGCGCCTGCGATGTGTGTCAGATGTCATGACCACGCAGGTAATTCATGCTAACCCAACGGCATCTGTGCTTCATGTGGCGCAACTGATGGCAACACATCGGGTCAGTTCCGTTGTCATTGTTGAGAGAGATGCCATCGTTGAGACAGATGCCATTGTTGGGACAGATATCATTACTGAGACAGAACCGTCAGAAGTAACTGCTGGGGAAGCACAGCCACCGTTACATCCGATTGGCATTGTCACCGAACGCGATATTGTACAATTTCTGGCGCTGGGTTTAGTTCTAGAACACGTTCAGGTGCAGTCCGTCATGAGCGCACCCGTATTTTCAGTGCGGGCCGATACATCACTCTGGGCAGCCCGACAACTGATGCAAGAGCGACGGATTAACCGCATTATCGTGACCGATGCCCAGAACCGACTGTTAGGAATCTTGACACAGACCAGTTTATTGAGTGCACTGAACCCGTTAGAAATTTACAAACTGGTCGAGTTTTTAGGCGATAAGGTTTCGCGCCTGGAATCAGAAAATTTGAACTTGCTGCAAAGTCGCAATACCGAATTGGAGCGACAGGTGCAAGAGCGCACCGCCGAATTGCAGGTTCAGATTGAACGAGAGCGTCTGCTGTCCAGCATATCCAGTCAGATTCGAGCCTCTCTAGACCTGCCAGAATTGTTGAATATCGCAGTAACAGAAGTGCGATCGCTGCTCAAGTGCGATCGCGTTGCAATTTACCAGTTTCAGCCCGACTGGAGTACCATCGTTGTCGCAGAATCAGCCGCCGCAGGGCTAGCCTCCTATATCGGACGAACAATTACAGACCCCTGCTTTTTGCCAGATTGGGCTACACCTTACGTCAATGGTCGGGTGCGGGTGGTCTCCGATATTTACACCGCTGATATGGCTGACTGCCACCGAGAGCTACTAAAAGATTTGAACATTCGCGCCAAAATCCTGGTGCCGATTCTGCATGAAGATCGCCTTTGGGGATTGCTGAATGCCGTGGAAACTACCGCTCCTCGCGAGTGGCAACCCGGAGAAGCCAATCTCGTGCAGCAGGTGGGCACTCAGGTAGCGATCGCGATTCAGCAAGCAACCGCCTATCAGCAAGCCCGTACTGAGCTAGCCGAAAAGCAAAAAACAGAAGCCATCTTGCGCCAGAGCGAGGCCACCAACTACGCCATCGTGCGCGCCATTCCTGACCTCTTGATTCGCATGAGGAAAGATGGACAATACCTCGCGCTGTTAAACGGCAGTGCGGTTACCGTCCTCTATCCCAATCGGAATATTCGAGAGAGCACTGTTCACGATGTCCTACAGCCAGGACTGGCAGAAGAACGGCTGGTGTTTGCCCAACGAGCATTGGAGACACAAAGCATTCAGACCTATGAGCAGACCATCCAGATTAATGGTATGCCTCACTATGAAGAAGTCCGAGTCGTTCCCAATGGCCCTGATGAAGTGCTGGTGATCATTCGCGATATCACAGCTCGTAAGCAGGCAGAGCAGGCTCTGCAAGAAAGTGAGCATCGACTACAGCAACAGCAAGACTTTTTGCGAACGGTACTGGACACCAACCCAAATCAGATTTTTGTTAAAAACCAAGCAGGACGGTATTTGCTAGCCAATCGCACGTTTGCTGAATTTTATGGAACCACGGTTGAGGCGATCGCAGGTCAGACGTATCGTGATCTGAATCCTGATGCAGATCTGGTAGACGCATTTCAGCAACAAGACCAGTGGGTGATTACTCATCAGCAAGATTTACTGCTGCCGGAGGAATGCTTTTATCATCCTGTGCAGGGTGCTCAATGGCTGCAATGGCAAAAACGTCCCATTTATTTGCCCGAACACCAGCAATATGGCGTTTTAGGAGTTGGTGTGAATATTACCAACCGCAAGCTGGCCGAAGATGCTTTAAAAAGCCTGGTCGAGGGAACAGCCGCCGTTACCGGAACAGACTTCTTTTCGGCTCTGGTGAAATACATTGCTTCCGCACTAAACGTGAGTCATGTGATAGTGACACAAAAAGTGGGCGAAGACATGCAAACCCTGGCTTTTTGGTCGAATGGAGCGCTACAGCCCAATATCAGCTACAGGCTGGCCCAAACGCCGTGTGAAATCACACTGCGACAGGGACAATACTGCTGTCTGAGCAACACACCGCTAGCCTTTCCGGATGCACCTGCACTGGCAAGCTTACAGATAGAAAGCTATCAAGGCTTAGCGCTGCAAAATTCGTCTGGAGACACCATTGGCAGTCTCTGCATCCTAGATCGGCAGGCGCTCCCTGATCCAGACAAAACAGCGGCCATTCTGCAAGTCTTCGCGGCCAGAGCCAGCGCTGAATTAGAACGATTATGGGCCACCAATGCGCTGGAACAGCTGACGCAGGAATTAGAGATCAAAGTCGAAGAACGCACGGCAGCCTTGCGACACAGTGAAGAACGATGGCAACTCGCCCTGGAAGCTGCTAACTACAGCATTTGGGATTGGGATTTTAGAACCAATCGAGTGTTCCGATCAAAGCGCTGGAGAGACCTGCGTGGCTTTGATGACGATGACGTGAGCGATAGACCTGAGGAATGGGCGAATACTATTCATCCAGACGATTATGAGCAGGTGATGACAGCCTTTGCCGATCATTTTGCCGGACGCAGCGAGTTTTTCGAACTGGAATATCGCGTGCGGCGTAAAGACGGTTCCTACATCTGGATTTTAGATCGAGGCAAAGCCTTGCAGGAAGAGAACGGGCAGATTCTACGGATGCTGGGGTCAGAAACAGACATCACTCAGCGCAAACTGGCTGAAGCAGATTTGAAGAAAACCAATGAGCAGCTCGCGATCGCCAATGTTGAATTAGCCCGCGCCACCCGCCTCAAAGACGAATTTCTCGCCAACATGAGCCACGAACTGCGGACTCCGCTCAACGCGATTCTGGGTCTATCAGAAGCCCTCCAGGATGATGCGTTTGGTACTTTGAATGAGTCCCAGAAACGGGCCATGACAACCATTGAACAAAGCGGCAGGCATCTCCTGGAGTTAATTACGGACATTCTTGACCTTTCGAAAATTGAAGCAGGCAAGCTAGAACTGGAAGTCGCGGCTGTTTCAGTTCATCATCTTTGCGAGTCGAGTCTATCGTTTGTCAGACATCAGGCGATGCAAAAATCGATCCCCATCACCGTCAATATTCCGCCTGATCTGGAACGTATTCTGGTGGATGAGCGTCGAATGCGCCAGGTGCTGATCAATCTACTCAACAATGCGGTTAAATTTACGCCTGCGGGGGGGCATGTTGCGCTAGACGTTACATTAGAATCTTCGGCAGAACAGACTAGCTCTCTATCCACTGACGCACCAACATCGGCTCACGATTACCTGGTTTTTTCTATCCTGGATACAGGAATTGGTATTGCACCAGACGATTTAGGTAAACTTTTCCAGGCGTTCGTTCAAATCGACAGCAGCCTCAATCGCCAGTACTCTGGCACAGGGTTAGGCTTAGCGTTAGTGCGCCGCATTGTCGATTTACACAACGGTACGGTCACGGTTAGCAGCACGGTAGGAGAAGGAAGCTGTTTTACCGTTCGGCTACCCTACGTTGGTGTCAGCGCTCCGCTCTCTCCTTCTAGCACCGTCTCTCAGCGTGAGGAGCAAGCGCGATCGCTGCACAGTCCCCCCACTGAACTCACGTCCAACTCAACGGTTAAATCCCCCCTGATTCTTCTAGTAGATGATCATCCAGCCAATGTTGAAGTCATCTCAACGTATTTAAAGAGCTGTGGCTATAGCATAGCGATCGCACACAGCGGTCAGTCCGCCATTGACACGGCGACTGCACAGCCGCCCGATCTGATCGTGATGGATATTCAAATGCCGGGGATGGATGGGCTGGAAGCCATCCGCAGAATTCGCGTACTTCCGCAGCTAACCCACATTCCTATCATCGCTTTCACAGCTCTCGCTATGCCACGCGATCGGGAGGCGTGTCTTGCAGCTGGAGCTAATGATTATTTAGCCAAACCCGTTCTGCTAAAACAGCTTACCGCCGTGATTCAGCGGCTTTTAGACAACCGCTCACAGTCCTCTCGCTAATCAAACGTGAATTCGATAGCGCCATTTCAACCACGCGTCACAGCCTGAAATGGCGCAAAAAGGTGCTCTGTGGGTCGCACAGGGCACCTTTTTGTGCGTTCATCGACTTCACGGCAAGAAGCCTTGTAGTGATCCTGATGCAAATGGATCAGTGAAATTGAGGAGGCAATTTGAACCCCAACTAAACGTTTAAAAGCACTGTTCAAAACGGATCGTTTAGGGTGAAAAGTCTCGTTTTTGTGATTCAACATTGGGGATTAGGACACAAAATTAGGGGGTGATTCTTCTTTTCAGAGTAGAAATTTGCAAAAAAAGTCATTTTTTTGCAGAAAATTGACAACAAAGTAGTGCAATATTCATAAGAACGAGTAGGATATCAAATAGAGATAATGATCTGGAGTCGATCATCACTCGTTGAAAAGAACACTAGTTGATCACACAGTGATGAATTGATCCAGTGCTAGAAATTTCCCAACACTCACATCCATAAGGAGAAATAGACCAAACATGGCCACAACTAAAAAGCGATCGCAGAGCGGTTCGACAAGACGATCAGCATCCTCAACAGTTCCAAAGACGGTAGTTGAGCAGGCTACCCTCTCACTCGTTGAGTTACCCGACAAGCCCAAAGAGCACTTGCAGATCAGAGAAGCCGTTGAGCAAATGCTAGATACCATTCTGGTTGCTCTATCGAAAGGCTACAGCCACGAAGATGTTGCATCCCTCCTGCGCGACAAAGGATTGGATATCACTCCTTCTTCACTGAAGTACTATTTGTCGCGCTTCAAGAAAAAGCAAGCCGCAGCTCCGAGCAAACCCCGTAAAACTCGTCGGACAAAAGCAAGTGCTGGTGAATCAGAAGCTGACGCACCCGTCGTTGCTGCTGAAGCTCCTGCGAAGAAGACCCGCCGCACATCAACAAAAGTCCAAGAGCCAGCTAAAGCCGCTCCCCGACGTGCAGCCGCTAAGAGCAAAGCAACAGCCGCAGAGACATCTGTTACGACGGTTGAACCCGCTGCCCCTGCTGCTGAAGCACCCGCCCCCGCGAAGAAACGCAGTCCTCGCAGTGCGACCCAAACCAAAACCAAAGCACCTGCTGCTAAAGCACCTACTGCTAAAGCAAAAGCGGCTACGCCATCTACAAGAAGCCGTAAAAAGTCGTAAGCGTTACCTGCTGAGGATGATCTAATGCAATCTAATGCAACAGGTTTATCTGTTATCTGATTAACCCTCAGCAGGAATGTTGAAGCGGGGCGATCGCTGTTTTGCTATCGCCTCTTTAGGTTTTTGTGATTAAACCATGTCAGATGTCATCAGCGAAGATAGCCCCAGCATTATTTCCCACGTTTCGATTGGCACCAATAACTTTGAACAGGCCGTTGCATTTTATGATCGCGTATTGCCAACGCTAGGATGTAAGCGCATCATGGCACATCCCAATGCGATCGCATATGGCAAACAGTATCCAGAATTTTGGGTGCAAACGCCGATTGATGGACAACCTGCTACCGTAGGAAACGGCACCCATATTGGTTTTATTGCCCCCACAAAAGCATCGGTTCACGCATTTTACGAAGCAGCGTTAGCAGCGGGTGGAATAGATGACGGTGCACCCGGTGAGCGACCAGACTATGGTGAACCGTATTATGGATGTTTTGTACGTGATCCAGATGGACACAAAATTGAAGCTGCGTATTGGGATATGCAACTCATTCAAGAACTGTATATAGACACATGATATAGCTGTCGCTATGTCTTAACCTGCAAAAAAGCACACCCCAAAGGGGTGTGCTTTTCATACCATTTCTCCAAATTTGAGCTATATATCAATGCTCTTAAACAGTTTCACGTTGCGAAACGGATACAGCATTTGACCCATAAAGTTCTCCGTCATGCGCTCCCCATAGATGCCAAATTCTTTCGGCTGTTGGTCACGGGGTAAATAAAACGTGCCAAAGATCACGTCGTAAATGGGAAATAATCCAGCATAGTTTCTACCCCACGCTTGTTTATCCAATTCGTGATGCCAGCGATGAAAAGCCGGACTCGCAATGAAATACCGGAAAGGCCCATATCCCCAGGGAACATTTGCATGAACAAAGGCAATATAGGCCGACAGAATCGGTGTATACAGTTCAACAGCCAGGGGAGAAAAGCCTAACAGCATAATTGGAATCGCTTTGATCCCTTTCGAGAACACATCATTGAGTGGATGGATACGCACAGCGGTTAGCCAATTCACAATTTCTGCACTGTGGTGAACCGCATGAACATTCCACAAAACGGAGTTGGTATGGTTAATGCGGTGAGTCCAGTACCCAATAAAGTCACCAATCACAATGACGATTAAACCTTGTTGCCAAAGTGGTAACTGCGCGACAGGGCCGTAACCAGCCAGAATACTGTTCATATCGAGCGATCGCCCCAACAGCAGATAAAACGGCAAGAGTGCGATCGCGGCTGCAATCATAGTGAGCACCTGACTGACCATTGGCGTAAAGAACCAGTACAGGATATCTGTTCCAAGCCCACGTCGTAATCGGGGTTGATTGGGAATGCTAGGGAATAATCTTTCTACAATGCCAAAAACAAAGGTAAGTACCAAAAATAAAACAAGGGTTCTGACAAACCTCGCTTCCATAAGCGAAACTCCTTAACCACAGTGAAAACCGCGTCCATGCTCATCATCGAGCGGTTTAAGATTCACATATTTTACAAAGAATTGCTTGAGCAATTTGAATTAATTGACACTGAACCATCCATTTGGATTAACTCAGATCATGCACTCTTTGTAGTCGCGCGAAGTTCCCCTACAAAGGATTTGAGTCTGGGCAGCACTACGCATTGCCCAAACCCGCCTAAGTAACCCAGAAAACCGGGGGAGTGCCCCTCCGGGGCACTCCCCCGGTTTTTCTATCTAATGTTTAATTGTGCCTACCTACTTATTAGACTTGTCGGGTAATAACGAGAAAAACGGCTGGAAACCTTGCTCTGACGAGGTTACAGCGGTTTTCCGCTAAAACGCTCAAAACGCTTGTTCTATGTGGCTTTCAAGGATTTTGCTTCTTATTTCCCGACAGTTCTATTAATCAAATTTGAATTGGAAATGCGACAGATGCCAAACTCCTCCTAAACTTGATGTGCCCAAACTCTCCTGAGTGAGCCACGATTTGAGTTGCCAGGCGATGTCTCCCAGTAATTTAGATGCGCCTTTTTGCGATCGCCACACCCACAGGAGCACCCCATCCCCCAGAAGAATCGCTAGCGTTGTCTCCAGATTCTTGCACTGCCGCAAATATCTGTGATACTGTTTCAATACAAATTACGGTATCCCGGTAGACTTATAGTAGATAAGATATTCGTGGAAGAGCGATCGCTCTTCCATCGCGGGGAAGTATGGATTAGGGCTATGAGAGCAGGAGTAGAGCAACCCATATGAGTACGAAAAAACAATTGAAACTGGGAGCATTTTTACCAGGGTCAGGACATCACGTTGCAGCCTGGCGACATCCCAAAGCTCAAGCCGATGGAGGGCTAAATCTCAAGCATTACCAACAGCTCGCCCAAACAGCAGAGCGCGGGAAGTTCGACATGCTTTTTCTGGCCGATGGTGTAGCCGTCCTCGATCGGGGATTAGGCACGGAAGCATTAAGCCGTTCGGGATTATTTGTCGTACACTTTGAGCCGCTGACGTTGCTATCCGCACTGGCAACCACGACCGAGCACATTGGTCTCGTTGCAACCGCATCTACGACGTATAACGAACCGTTTCACCTCGCTCGTAAGTTTGCATCGCTAGATCATCTCAGCGGCGGGCGAGCGGGTTGGAATGTCGTCACGTCCTCTACAGAAGCCGAAGCGCTAAACTTTAACCGGGAAAAACATGTGGAGCACACCCTGCGCTACGAGCGTGCCCACGAGTTTTTGCAGGTCACTAAAAAGCTGTGGGACAGTTGGGATGATGATGCGTTTCTGCGAGACAAAGCATCTGGCATTTTCTTCGATGCCAATAAGCTGCATATTCCCCATCACAAGGGCGATCACTTCTCCGTGCGAGGGCCGCTCAATGTTGCTCGTCCACCTCAGGGATATCCGGTCATTGTGCAGGCTGGCTCATCTGAAGATGGTAAAAATCTGGCCGCTCAAACCGCAGAGGTCATCTTTACTGCACAACAAACGCTGGCAGAAGCACAGGCATTTTATGCAGACGTAAAAGGACGAATGGTGCAATATGGGCGCAATCCCGATCACCTGAAAATCATGCCGGGAATCTTTCCGGTGATTGGCCAGACTGAGCAGGAAGCCCAAGAGAAATTTGAACAAATTCAAGAGTTAATTCATCCATCGGTCGGTTTGTCGCTGCTGACTGGCATGATTGGTGACGTAGATCTATCCGCGTACCCGGTCGATGGCCCGATTCCAGAATTGCCAGAAACCAATGGCAACAGAAGCCGTCAACAGCTTTTAATTGACCTGGCGCGACGCGAGAATTTGACGATCCGCCAGTTGTATTTGCGAATTGCAGGTGCGCGTGGGCATCGCCAAATTTTGGGAACGCCAGAACAAATTGCAGATCAGTTGGAAGACTGGTTTATTCATAACGGTGCAGATGGGTTTAATATCATGCCACCCTGGTTACCCGGTGGGTTAGATGAGTTTGTAGATTGGGTCATTCCGGAATTGCAACGGCGCGGACTGTTTCGCACAGAATATGAAGGACGCACCTTGCGAGAAAATCTGGGATTGCCTCGTCCCGTGAATCCGTACTATGACCATCGTTGCAGCAGCTCACTCAATTCATTCACTCGGACTGGCTTACTCATATAAGCATCCATACCCGCTGCCAGGCATTTTTCCTTGTCGCCAACCATGGCATGAGCCGTCAGGCCAATCACAATCGTATGGTGATGGCTGTTTTCGTGCTGCCGCAATCGTCGGGTTGCTTCGTAACCATCCAGGACAGGCATTTGGCAGTCCATCAAAACAATATCATAGGAACATTGAGTCAGCCGCTCAAGCGCCTGTTGTCCATTGTTTACAGCATCGGCCTGATAGCCTAACTGCTGTAACATGCGGATCATCAGCTTCTGATTTTCTTCTATGTCTTCTACGACTAATACATGTGCAGATGATTCGACTGAATGTTCCTTATCTGTATCAGCATTCAAAGGATCAGGTTCCGGAGGTTGAAATCTCTCTAGCGTCACCGTGAACCAGAAGGTAGATCCTTGCTCCAAAACGCTTTCAACTCCAATCTCACCACCCATCAAGTGGACAATCTTGCGACAAACGGTTAGTCCCAAACCAGTCCCTTCATACCGACGCGAGTAGGATGCATCGACTTGAGTAAACGGTTCAAAAATACGCGCTTGATCATCCGGCGCAATGCCAATTCCCGTATCTTGAACGCTGAACCGTAGTTTTACACTCGCATCCTTGGTTAATGAATCAAGCTGTTCAACCTGAATGAGGATCTTGCCCTGTTCGGTAAACTTAATCGCGTTATTGATGAGATTGGTTAATACTTGTTGAAGCCGATCAACAGGGCCAACGAACGTATTAAACACATCTGGAGCGACAACTGCTGTTAGAAGCAGGCCTTTTTCAGCCGCCTCACGCTGAAAAAGCCTGACGAGACCGTCCATGATCATTGGGAGATCAAATTCTTCAAACTCTAGCTTGAGTTCTCCTGCCTCCAGTCGAGATAAATCTAGAATGTCGTTGATGATGGTTAATAAATTGTTGCCACTTTGGATAATGGACTGAACATAGTCCTGTTGTTCTGAATCGAGCGATGTCATTTCCAGAATTTGGGCATAGCCAGAGATAATGTGTAGCGGTGTTCGAATCTCATGGCTCATGTTAGCCAAAAATTCACTTTTAGCGAGGTTTGCTACCTCTGCGGATTCTTTACTCGCGCGCAGTTCAGCGGTGCGCTGCTCGACCTGTTGTTCTAGTTTTTCATTGATGGCCGCTAACTGTTGGCGATCGCGATCAACCATCATAGTCTGCATTAACCGCCAGAGCAGTATACAAATCACAGTACCGCTGGCGAGACCAATAACCAAAAGCGATGCACCGATATAGTATAAGCTCAGTCGGCCTTGTTGATAGATAGGTCTGGAAGCGCTCACCCGCAAGATCAAGGCAGGAGCCCCGTAGATATCGGGCAGCAACGTATATCCTGCAACCTGCTCATTACTAATGGCTCGTGCGTAGGTACGCTGTGGATGTGTTGCAAGATATGTATGCGCCGTCTGAACATCGTCCGGGAGATAGGGATCTTGGACAGAATATAGAGTAATCGATGCCTGCGTTAAATCTTCCAGGCGATCGACTTCCATACCGTTGAGGTAGCGCCCGATAATCAGGGTTCCCCGGCTTGTTCCAGTCGCTTGACTGGTTAAAACCTGACTGGAAGCTACTAAAAGCGGGCCTTCAGGCGTTACGAGCACACCAGCAATATCATTTGAGGCCGTCGTTTGAAATAACTGCCGACCCAACCGCCCCGCTTGAATAAGATGCTTTGGGAAAGGTCGCTCCTTGGGAACTTGCCAATCAAAGCTTTTCTTGAACACCACTTGTGCCGAAGGATTGACCAGTAAAACAAGGTTAAGATGCAGATTTTCAAGAGCAGAATCACTCCAATTAACATCGACATAGTTTTTGTTCTGCTCAACCATAAAGATGTAGGTGTCGTCCCAGTGCGCATAATCACGAGACTCTACCTTAAGCGAACTCACATCATAGTCGATGGTGTCTCTGACTCGCTGAATATCCTGTTCAATTAACTGTTGTTCTGCAACGGCAACACTATCTAGAAGAATTTTTGAAGAAACGAAATATAAAAGCCCAGTAATGCTGAGAATTGATGAAGCGACAATCAAGGGTATTCGCAGAACACTCAGCTTAGACATGAATCAAGGGCTATGCATTTTAGGGTGGGGAGGGAATATTCCTTCGTTCAAATTATAACTTGCCGCCTATCCAGCCAAACAGGGCCAGATGTAAAGATTCGGCATAGAATCCGGGTGGCTTATCAATCTTCTGATCTGAACTAGCGTACCCACTTCTGAAGAAGATGCGATCGCCCCTCAGAAACAGGTTGTATGAAACCCTCCAGCACGGCATCCCGTGCTTAACGTAAATTCGATAGCGGCATTTTAGCCGCACGGCGCGCGGCTGAAATGGGGCAAAACCATGTCTTGCGCGACGCGTAAGACATGGTTTTGCGTATTCGTCGAATTCGCATAGTTTTCTAAAGAAAAGACTAAGACCTGCGGTAGAACGCGTAATTCGCGTGATTCACCTTGTAGCAGAGGAGGAATGATGGTCTGATTGATTAAGCTGGGTTTAAGCTGAATGGTTAGAAACACTATGGACTACTATCTTGGACAGCCCATTGAAGTTCTCGAAACAGAGCAGGGATGGCTTAGCATCTGGCATCATCGATTGGTCGGACAGATTGAAATTGGTTTCTTTTTAACCGGGGATGATGCTTTAGAGCTGACGCGGGATCTCATTCGCCGTGATTTTGCTGCGATTAGCTTAATGAAAGTGGTGGATGAATGGTATGAAATGGATCTGGTGACCGATTACGAGCATGATTTGATTCAAAATTCACTTGTTCAATCGGTATTAGCCGTTCTGAATCAGTAATATTTGTGTGTTATTACAATGCTGAGTAGACTAAATTTGATAGTTTACTCTAAAGTAAATTCCATCATCCTGGGCATTATCGCCGCGATCGCCCGTACTCACCAGTGGCAATCCATAATCTAAACGCATATTCAGGCGAGGAATTGGATTCCACAGTAA
>DATNPS010000442.1:0-9003 GCA_036703095.1 Crinalium sp.
GCGGCAGGTGAATTTGTCCAGAGTCAATTTTTGCAATGCTCATTTAGCAACGTCTGTATTTGCTGAAAACCTCAAAAGTTTAGTATCCCTCGCCTTTAGCTCCGATGGTGGTCTGCTGGCAACCGGAGATGTCGATGGTGAAATTCGGCTGTGGATGGCGAATGGTCAACCGTTACTAACGTTGCAGGGGCATACCGGGTGGGTGTGGTCACTGGCTTTTAGCCTGGATGATCAACTTCTGTGCAGTGGCAGTAGTGATGGTTTAGCGCGGTTGTGGAATGTTCAAGAGGGCCGTTATTTGAACGCCTTGCAGGGTCATACCGATGCCGTTTGGTCGGTTGCCTTTTGCGATCGCACTAACCCACTACGAGAACCGATCCACCTTCTGGCGACGGGCAGTGAAGATCAGACGATTCGCATCTGGGATGTGCAAAACGGGAATTGCCTTCACGTCCTTCAAGGGCACAGCGGTGCCGTTCATTCGATTAGCTTTAGCCCTGATGGCTGTACTCTAGCCAGTGGCAGTCATGATCAAACGATTCGATTCTGGAATGCTTGGGACGGCACCTGCGATACCATTCTACAGGATGATTCAGGTGGCGTATGGGCGGTTGGTTTTAGTCCCGATGGTCAACTTCTCGCTAGCGGTGGCAACGATGGTTCAGTGCGGTTGTGGGATGTTCAGGAGAAAGTCTGCCTCTGCGTCTTTAAAGGGCATACCGACTGGATCTGGTCTGTGAGTTTCAGCCCAGACAGTCAAACCCTGGCAAGCAGCAGCAATGATGGCTCCATCCGCGTGTGGAATATTGCAGATGGCACCTGTCTCAGCATCCTACAAGGACACACTAGCGCAGTTCGCTCTATCGCCTTTAGCCCTCGCATCGCCGATAACCTGCTCCTCGCCAGCGTTAGCCTGGATTTCTCGATGCGGCTCTGGAATGGGCGGGATGGAACCTGCCTCAAAGTGCTACAGGGGCATCCGAGAGGAATCTGGTCAGTGGCGTTTAGCCCTAACGGACAGATAGCAAGCGGCAGCCAGGATGGATTCGCGCGCCTGTGGGATCAGCAGAGTGGAGCTTGCCTGAAAGTATTGCCGGGACATACCAACTGGGTGCGCGCCGTTACGTTCAGCCCCGACGGTCGAATGTTGGCAACGAGTAGTAACGATACTCAAATTCGCTTGTGGGACGTTGATAAAGGTATTTGCCTTAAAGTGTTGAAAGGACATACCAGCGGCGTGCGATCGCTCAGCTTTAGCCCGCTTTCTACTCAAACAGACACCAAAAAATATATTCTGGCAAGCAGTAGCTTTGATGCCTCTATTCGTCTCTGGGACATTGACAGCGGAATCTGTTTCAAGGTTTTGTCGGGTCATACAGATTGGGTCTGGTCGATCGCCTTTAGTCCCGATGGTGCAATCCTGGGCAGTTGCAGTAATGATTCGTCAATTCGATTATGGAATGGGCAGGATGGAAGCTGTCTCAAAGTCTTACAGGGACATACCAGCGGTGTGCGAGCGATCGCCTTCAGCCCCGATGGTCAATTCTTGATCAGTGGCGGTGACGATCAAGAAATACGGCTTTGGGATGTTCAGACAGGCAATTGTTTGCAAACATTCCAGGGGCACACAGGTTGGGTGTGGTCTGTTGCCTTCAGTTCAGTTGGTTTAGAAAGCTCAGAGAGGAAGAGTCAGTGGTTTGCCAGCGGTAGTGAAGACAAAACAGTTCGGCTGTGGGATGTTCAGACGGGGCAGTGCATTAAGACACTGCAAGGTCATAGAGGGTGGGTATCGTCAGTCAGCTTTAGTGCCGATGGACAACTGCTGATCAGCGGTAGCCAGGATGAAACCATTAAACTTTGGAACATAGAAACAGGACACTGCATCAGAACATTGAGAGCCGATCGCCTGTACGAAGGGATGAACATTCAGAGCGCTCAAGGATTAACGATCGCCCAGCAAACCTCACTCAGGGCATTAGGAGCGATCGAATCTTGATAGGAAGTGCCCCTTGAGAGCATCGCGAAGCACGCGCCCTTGGTTTAAGTTAACTACCGAAATTTCTTTGATTTGCAACAGCTTCCCCCCGATTACTCATAGCTGGCGGTAACACATTGCCCTGGAGCTAGGGCAGGGACTAGCGCAGTTAGGTAGCCAGACTGAATTAATTGTGCGGAGCGCTGAAAGGAACAAACCCCTCGCCTTCAGCAAGGGAGCATAAACTTTACCTCTTAAGATAGATGTATAAGTTACATTGGTACGCTTAAAGTCCAGTGAGGGGATGGTACCACTTATTTAGAGGGCTTGGTAATGATTGCCCTACCAGGTGTTTCTATTCAGACTCAGATTTACGAAAGTGTCACTTCACGTATATACCGAGGCGTTAGAGCGCAAGACAGTCGCGCGGTCATTATTAAAGTACTTAACCAGGATTATCCTTCTCCTCAAGAATTAACACGCTACAGGCAGGAATATGCCATTACTCGATCGCTAAATGTGGAAGGCGTTATCGAAGCATACAGCCAGCAGGACTATCAACGTACGCTCGTCATTCTCCTGGAAGATTTTGGTGGGGAGTCCCTGGAGTATTGGATACGGCAACGCTCAGAGGTTTTCTGCCCCATGCCCGTGTCAACCTTTCTGCCACTTGCCATCAAGCTCAGCGAAATTCTAGGCAGAATCCATGCCGCTAATATCATTCACAAAGATATTAATCCTGGCAATATTGTTCTCAATCCTGATACAGGTGTTGTCAAAATTATTGACTTTGGGATTGCAACTCAATTTAACCGCACGAATCCCACGTTCAGAAGTCCTCATGTTTTAGAGGGAACTATTGCCTACCTGTCTCCAGAGCAAACCGGGCGCATGAACCGCTTGCTCGACTACCGCACCGATTTTTATTCACTGGGTGTCACGTTCTACAAGCTGCTCACCGGAAATCTACCGTTTCCGACTACAGATATCTTAGAGCTTGTCCATTGTCACATTGCCAGGCTACCTGTGTCCCCCCAGGAGTTGAACAGAGCGATCCCAAAATCTATCTCAGATATCGTCGTTAAATTGATGGCGAAGAATGCCGAGGATCGCTATCAGAGTGCCTGGGGTGTCAAAACGGATTTAGAAATTTGTCTTAGCCAACTTGGAGAAACAGGTCAAATTGAACCCATTCAACTGGGTTTGCAGGATGTTTCAGATCAGTTTCACATTCCCCAGAAGCTCTATGGACGAGATCGGGAAATTGTAACGCTGTTAGCGGCGTTTAATCGAGTAGCTTGTTTGAAGGAGAATGCAGCAACAGGATTTAATGTCGAAATGATGCTGGTTTCAGGCTATGCAGGCATTGGGAAATCAGCGCTAGTGCAGGAACTCTATAAGCCCATCACTGAAAAACGGGGTTATTTTATCTCTGGTAAGTTTGACCAGTTTCAGCGCAATATTCCCTACAGCGCGATCGCGGATGCTCTAAAAAAATTAGTTCAGCAGCTACTAGGTGAACCCGACGAGCAGTTACGACAGTGGCGGTCACAGCTTCTAACAGCATTGGGGAGTAACGGGCAAATCATCATTGATGTGATTCCTGAAGTGGAATTAATTATTGGCAAGCAACCGCCCGTTACAGAAGTAGGAGCCACAGAATCTCAGAATCGATTCAATCGAGTCTTTCAACAATTTATTCGGGTATTTTGCTCAAAAGAATATCCCCTCGTTATCTTTCTCGACGATTTGCAGTGGGTGGACGTTGCCACGCTAAAGTTGATCGAGCTAATCCTACTGGATACACACGCTCAATCTCTATTTCTAATCGGAGCCTACCGAGACAATGAAGTTCATCCCGTTCATCCATTGTCACTGGCGATCAAGAGATTGCGACAACAAGGGGTTTTAATTCCAGAAATTATCCTTCAACCTCTCACGTTGGAACCATTGAGTCAGTTGGTTGCCGAAACACTGCATCAAGAGACTAACACCGTTCGCCCCTTAGCCCAATTAGTGCTGCGTAAAACCAAGGGCAATCCCTTTTTTGTGAACGAATTTTTGCGGATGCTGTACAGCGAGAACTGGTTAACTTTTGCAGTTGAGCAGCAAAGCTGGCGGTGGAATTTAGCTCAGATTGAAGCGCAAGCGATTACGGATAATGTGGTGGAGTTGCTGCTGAGTAAGTTAAAGAAACTACCAAAGGTGACACAACACTTTCTTCAATTAGCCGCGTGTATTGGAGCTGAATTTGATGTGGAAACGTTGGCGATTGTGGGTGAGCGATCGCCTCAAACAATTTTTCAGGACTTGTTAGCAGCAATACAAGCTGATCTGATTCAACCGCTTTCTGAATTAACCGAAGACTTGTTAGTACAAGATTATAAGTTCTCTCACGATCGCGTGCAGCAAGCTGCCTATGCTTTGATTGATGAGGCGCACAAACAAGTCGTTCATCTTCAAATTGGTCGTAATCTGCTGGAAAAAACTTTGCCAGAGCGCCAATCAGACCGACTATTTGAAATTGTGGATCATCTCAATCATGGGGTTAAGCTTGTTACGGATCAGGTAGAACGAGGTGAAATTGCCAAGCTGAATCTATTGGCAAGTCAGAAAGCAAAAGGGGCAACTGCCTATAGTGCAGCGTCGAAGTATGCGATCGCAGGTATTGAGTTACTCGCAACCGATAGTTGGCAACATCAGTATGACCTCAGTTTGGTTCTCCATGAAGAAGCTGCCGAAACTGCCTATCTATCCGGTGACTTTCGCGCGATGGAGCAATGGGTTGCTATTGTTCTGCAAGAAGCTAGAACCATTTTAGATCAAGTAAAAGTTTATGAGACCACAATCAAAACTTACGTAGCACAGACTCAGAAGTTAGACGCAATTAAAGTCGGGTTACAAGTGTTAGCAAAATTAGGGCTGAACCTGCCAGAATCGCCCACAGAATTGCAGATTCAACAAGCACTTTCAGAAACAGGAGCAGTTCTGCAAGGAAGGAATATTCAAGATTTAGTGCATTTACCTTTAATGACAGATGCCAGTAACTTGGCAGCTATGCGAATTATTTCAAATATCGCGTCTCCTGCCTTTCAGGCTGCACCTGCACTATTTTGGTTGATGGCATGTGAGCAAGTCAAGTTATCAATTCAGTATGGCAATGCGCCCACTTCTGCAATCGCCTATTCTTGTTATGGAGTTGTTATTACCGCAGCAACTCAGGATGTAGAGAAATCTCATCAGTTGGGTCAACTCGCACTCAACCTTGTGGAACGGTTGAATGCAAAAGAACTTAAAAGCAAAACACTGCTAATTGTTGCGGAAGGCATTAGCTTTGGAAAGTCCCATTTTAGAGAGATTGCATCCCTATTGCAGGAAGGTTACTCCAGCGGAGTAGAAACCGGAGATTTTGGATTTGCAGGTTTAGCAGCTTACCAAAAATGTGAGTACCTATATTTCAGTGGACTAGAACTGACAGAATTAGAACAGGAGATGGAGAATTACAGCTATGCCATCACCCAATTGAAGCAGGAAACTTGCTTGAATTACCATCAAATCTTTTGGCAGGCAGTGCTTAACTTGCAAGGACAGGTTGATAACCCCTGCTGTTTACAAGGCGTTGCTTACAATGAACAGCAGGGATTAAACCGCTATTTAGAAAACAATGATTCGCTTGGATTTCAATATTTCTATATCAACAAGCTGATCCTTTGCTATTTATTTGGGCAGTTTACTCAAGCGCTACAAAGTGCAGATGCGGCTGGGGGATATCTCAAAGGTGCACCAGGGCAGGTGACGATGCCGCTGCTCTGCTTTTATGACTCTTTAATCCGACTGGCAATTTATTCATCCGTTCCTGATTCAGAACAAGAAGCATTGCTCTCTAATGTGATCAGCAACCAGGAAAAACTGCACAAGTGGGCACGTCATGCGCCTATGAATTTTTTGCATAAGTATCATCTCGTTGAGGCAGAGAAATCACGAGTTTTAGGTCAGTTGCTTGAGGCTGAGGGGTTCTACGAACAAGCGATTCGAGGAGCTAGAGAAAATGGGTATATCCAAGAAGAGGCGTTAGCATACGAATTAGCTGCCAAGCATTATCTAGCGAGAGGTTTGGAAAAGTTTGCCCAGCTCTACATGAAGGAAGCCCATTACTGTTATGAACGCTGGGGAGCAACAGCAAAAGTTAAGGATTTAGAAACTCGTTATCCTCAACTAGTTCCTCAGTCATCCAACGTCGTTTTTACACCCGTTCGCACCACGGCTGGAAGCACCTCTAATACCTCTAATACCTCTAATACTGCTCTCGATTTAGCAACGGTGATGAAAGCAGCTCAAGCAATTTCAAGTGAAATTGAATTAGAGCAGTTGCTCAGTTCTTTAATGCAGATTCTCATCGAGAATGCAGGTGCCCAAACTGGATGTTTGCTTTTGGAGAACGCAGATGAATGGAGAATCGAAGCAGCTTGTGAACTTGATGGTGGTGCAAGCATTTGTGCTACACGAGTATTGCAATCCATACCAGTGGCAAATCGACTGCCTGAATCAATCATTCAATATGTGATTCGGACTCATGAAGTGGTGATCCTCAATGATGCAACTCGTGAAGGTCATTTCATCAATGATCCCTACATTCAGAACAATCAAACTCAATCACTGCTCTGTCTGCCACTGCTGAATCAAAATAAGCTAGTTGGTGTGCTGTACCTGGAGAACCAATTAGCAACTGGAGTATTCACTTCTGAACGATCGCAAGTTCTGAATCTACTCTCTACTCAGGTAGCGATCGCAATTGAAAATGCCACACTCTATTCAAAACTACGCGCTAGCGAAAGTCAGATAACCCAATTTCTAGAAGCAGTTCCAATAGGGGTTGCAGTTGTGGATAGAATGGGTCGCCCTCACTTCATTAATCAACAGGCAATCCAGCTAACGGGCAAAGGGGTTGTTCCTTCTGTAACGGCAGACCAGCTCGCAGAAACGTATCAAATTTATGTGGCAGGAACGAATCAGCCCTATCCCAATGAAAAGCTACCAGTCGTTCGGGGTTTGAGCGGCGATCGTACCAGAATTGACGATATGGAGATTCACCGAGACGGCAAAACGATTCCGATTGAAGCGGCTGGTACTCCTGTCTTCGATGAGCAAGGAAATATAGCTTATGCCATCGTCGCTTTTCAAGATATCACAGAACGTAAACAAGCAGAGAAACTATTAGCCGACTACAACCAAACGTTAGAACAACAAATCAGCGAGCGAACCCTGCTCCTTTCGCAGGAGATTGAAGAACGCCAACAAATTGAGATTGCCTTGCGACAGAGTGAAGAGCAACGCAGGCTGACGATAGACTTCACGCACATCGGTAGTTGGGATTGGAGTATCACAGAGAACACCGTGGACTGGAACGACAATCACGCCCGGTTGCTGGGGTTGATTCCCGGTGAGGTTGAGAGTAGCTATGGGGCATGGCGCGATCGCGTTCATCCAGACGATATTGTGCGGGTCGAGCAAGCGGTAGCTGAAGCACTAGCAAGCCATACCGATTTTGAAGCTGAATATCGAGTAATTTATCCAGATAGTAGTATTCACTGGCTAGTTGGCAAAGGTCGAGGTATCTACAACGAAGCTGGGCAGCCTGTGCGCATGTTAGGGGTGATCCTTGATATAAGCGATCGCAAACGAGCTGAAGCAGCTTCCATTTTGGAAGAGCGCAACCGCATGGCGCGAGAAATTCATGATACGCTAGCCCAGGCGTTTACAGGTGTTCTGGTTCATATGGGAGCCGTTTCTCGATTATTAACCACCCACCCGGAAGCTATCCAACCGCATATTAACACGGTGCGTGAACTGGCTCGTAACGGACTGATAGAGGCTCGACGCTCTGTTGCAGCGCTGCGTCCTCAATCCCTGGAGGATGGCAATCTGTGGACAGCGCTGGAGCAGTTTGTCTCTATGATGCAATCTTCAACTGAAACTCGCCTGGTTTATGAGATTATTGGTACACCTTATGTATTACCTTCTGACACTGAAAATAATCTCTTGAGAATTGGGCAGGAAGCGTTCACTAACGCAATCAAATATGCCCAGGCAAGCGAAATCCGGATTGAATTAGTTTATGAACCCACATTGTGCTGTTTACAAATTAAAGACAATGGACAAGGGTTTGAAGCTAGCAACACAACTCTCAGTCGGGGGTTTGGCTTACTGGGTATGACCGAACGAGCGAACCATATTGGCGCACAGCTCTCGATTGAGAGCCAACTGGGGCAGGGAACAGAAGTGAGTGTATTTGTGCAGCGAGAGGCAGCCACATGAGTCAGCCCGCAGCCATTCGCGTTTTGATTGTTGATGACCACGCCATTGTTCGACAAGGAGTGGCTGCAATGATTGAGAATGAACCCGATATGACGGTGGTAGGGCAGGCAGGGGATGGACAAGAGGCGATCGCTCAATATCGCCAACTACAGCCTGATGTTGTCTTTGAATATTGCTGAAAGTACGGTCAAATTTCACGTTAACCGAATTTTAAGCAAGTTATTACCTCGGCAATTTAATAGGCTTTATGGTGGGGCGCGCGAAGCGCGCCCCACCATAAAGTTTTTGGGGTTTAGGTAGTCTCAAATATTGCCGAAGTAATAGGGGTAGGCGATCGTACTCAAGCAGTAGTCACAGCCTTAAAGAGAGGAATCGCCAATCTGTGAGAACTGATTGCATCAACCATACTAAAGTTCAGGTGCGCATTAGTTGTAGAGGCTAGGAGAAGTACTGTCCTTTTGAACCTTTAAGCACTCAACTCTGAGTTGACGACAAAGCAGCATCAGTTTTATAAGCTAAACATATTCAAATAACGCCGTTAAGAGGAATCAAGGATAGAAGGCGTGGCAATCCATTAATGCGATGAAACGCTTTTTGGGTGAAGTGTCCGATGAACCATAGTAATCAGCCTATTTCTCAGTTTTTGCAAGACATATACAAACAAGTGTAGTTAATCGCATTAATGAAGACATTTAAGATGAAAAACGAAGTGG